>NZ_JBVHHW010000030.1:0-84757 GCF_055560875.1 Kitasatospora sp. NPDC023118 | reverse complement strand
GGACGCTTCCTTCGGACCGCCTTCCAGCGGGCCCTCCGGGCGCTTCGTTCTTTCGTGTTTCCAGCTTATCAGACGTTTTCCGCTCCGTTTACCGGGGCTTTTTCCATCTGAAATCTGGTGTTAACCGCCGTGTTGCGGCGACTCGACCAACCATAGCGGGTCGACAGTCGGAGCGCGAATCGGGGCGCGCCGGGAGGTCGCCCGGACGGAGGCATGATTTGTTGCTCTCGCGAGCATATACAGCAATGGTCCTGATTCGCCAAGATGCCTGTAGAGTGCGGCGCATCGGCCAAGAGGACTAGACCAGTCGCGAGTCGATGAGACGCCGGCCGGTAGGCGGGCGGGCACGGGTCTTCGCCCGTGAATGTCAGCAGATGTCCGAAGTTGACATGATTTAGGCTTCAGTTGATCGTGTGCCGCATCGCGCGGCCGCTCGATGTATTGCGCACTTGGGAGGCACCACCATGACCACTGTGACGTCGCCGCTGACCGGCAAGGTCGTCGGGCTCGCCGGCGTGCCGGACCCGGTGTTCTCGGGTGCGATGGTCGGCCCGGGCACCGCGATCGACCCGGTTCGCGAGCCCACCGAGGCGGTCGCTCCGGTGGACGGCGTCGTCGTCTCCATGCACCCGCACGCCTTCGTCGTCGTGGACGCCGACGGCCATGGTGTGCTGACCCACCTGGGGATCGACACCGTACAGCTGAACGGCGAGGGATTCGAGCTGCTCGTCAACAAGGGCGACACGGTGGTGCGCGGTCAGGCCGTCATCCGCTGGGACCCGGCCGCCGTCGAAGCTGCGGGCAAGTCGCCGGTCTCGCCGATCGTGGCGCTGGAGGCCTCCCTCGACTCGCTCGGCGACGTGCGCGAGTCCGGCGAGGCCCAGGCCGGCGACAAGCTGTTCAGCTGGAGCTGATCTCTCAATCACCGACACACACCCGCCCCGCAGGAGTTGACGGGGCGACTCGGCCTTCAGCGGCTCCCGGCGGGGCCGCTCCTCTCAGCGGAGAATCAGGTACATGCAGAAGACACTGCGCGGCGTGGGTGTCAGCCACGGGGTCGCGGTCGGCCAGGTGCGGCACATGGGCACGGCGGTCCTGGAGCCCCCGACCACCCAGATCCCGACCGAGGACGCCCCGCGCGAGCAGGCGCGCGCCCAGGCCGCCGTCGAGGCGGTCGCCGCGGACCTGATCGCCCGCGGCAACCTGGCGGGCGGCGAGGCGCAGGCCGTACTTGAGGCCCAGGCGCTGATGGCGCAGGACCCGGAGCTGATGGCCGACGTGTCCCGCCGGATCGCCGTCGGCAGCAGCGCCGAGCGCGGCGTGTACGACGCCTTCGCCGCCTACCGTGCGCTGCTCGCCTCCGCCGGGGAGTACCTGGCCGGTCGGGTCGCCGACCTCGACGACGTGCGCAACCGCATCGTGGCCCGGCTGCTGGGTGTGCCGATGCCGGGTGTGCCGGACAGCGACGAGCCTTACGTGCTGTTCGCGCGGGACCTGGCGCCGGCCGACACCGCGCTGCTGGACCCGACGCTGGTGCTCGGCTTCGTGACCGAGGAGGGCGGGCCGACCAGCCACAGCGCCATCCTGGCGCGGGCGATGGGCGTGCCGGCCGTGGTCGCGCTGCCGGGGGCGACGGATGTCGCCGAGGGCACCGTCGTCGCGGTGGACGGCAGCTCGGGCGACGTGCTGCTCGACCCGTCACAGGAGAAGCAGGACGAGCTGCGGGCGATCGCCGCCGAACGCAAGGCCGCGCTGGCTGCCTCCTCCGGTCCGGGGCAGACCTCGGACGGGCACCGGGTACCGCTGCTGGCCAACGTGGGCGGCCCGACGGACGTGCCGGCGGCGCTGGAGAACGGTGCCGAGGGCGTCGGTCTGTTCCGTACCGAGTTCCTGTTCCTGGACGACTCGGCGAAGGCTCCCAGCGAGGAGAAGCAGGTCGAGGCGTACCGCAAGGTGCTGGAGGCCTTCCCGGAGGGCCGGGTCGTGGTCCGGGTGCTCGACGCGGGCGCGGACAAGCCGCTGGACTTCCTGACCCCGGCCGACGAGCCGAACCCGGCGCTGGGTGTGCGCGGTCTGCGGACGCTCCTCGAGCACCCGGAGGTGCTGCGCACCCAACTGCAGGCGCTGGCGAAGGCGGCCGAGGGCCTGCCGGTGCACCTTGAGGTGATGGCCCCGATGGTGGCCGACCGCAAGGACGCCAAGGACTTCGCGGCCGCTTGTCGCGAGGCCGGGCTGGCCGCCAAGTTCGGTGCGATGGTGGAGATCCCGTCGGCCGCGCTGCGCGCCCGGTCCATCCTGCAGGAGGTCGAGTTCCTGTCGCTGGGCACCAACGACCTCGCGCAGTACGCCTTCGCGGCGGACCGCCAGGTCGGTGCGCTGGCCCGGCTGCAGGACCCGTGGCAGCCGGCGCTGCTGGACCTGATCGCCTCGGCCGCCGCGGCCGCGCAGGCGACGGGCAAGAGCTGCGGCGTCTGCGGTGAGGCGGCGTCGGACCCGCTGCTCGCCGTGGTGCTCACCGGCCTGGGCGTCACCAGCCTCTCCATGGGTGCGGCCTCGATCCCGTACGTGCGGACCACGCTGGCCAAGTACACCCTGGCGCAGTGCCGTCGGGCCGCTGAGGCCGCGCGGGCGGCGGACAGCGCCGAGGAGGCGCGGGCCGCGGTGCAGCAGGTGCTCTCCGGCGAGTAGCTCCCCGGCGAGTAGCTCCCCGGCGGGTGAGAGGACGGATGCGGGAAGGGGCGCTCCCCACCACTTCGGTGGGGAGCGCCCCTTCGGCGTTCCTCGGGCCGGTCGCGGGGGCCGGTCAGGCCTGGCGGTCGGCCCGGAGCTGTTCGAAGAAGCGCAGGTGGTCGATGTTGTCGACGGAGCCGGGGTTGACGGCCTTCTCCAGCGGGGTGCCGGAGAGGATGCGCTTGACCGGGACCTCGATGCGCTTGCCGGTGAGGGTGTGCGGGAGGCCGCGGACGGCGATGACCTCGTCGGGGACGTGGCGCGGGGAGAGTTCGGTGCGCAGCGAGGTGCGGATGCGGCCGATCAGCGCGTCGTCCAGTTCGGCGCCGGGGGCGAGCACCACGAACAGCGGCATCCAGTAACCGCCGTTGGGCTCCTCCAGGCCGATGACCAGGGATTCGGCGATCTCGGGGAGGCGCTCGACCACCTCGTAGATGTCCGAGGAGCCCATCCGGACGCCCTGGCGGTTGAGGGTGGAGTCGGAGCGGCCGTGGATGACGACGGTGCCGCGGGAGGTGACGGTGATCCAGTCGCCGTGGCGCCAGACACCGGGGTACATGTCGAAGTAGCTGTCGTGGAAGCGCGTTCCCTCGGGGTCGTTCCAGAAGCCGGTGGGCATGGACGGGAGGGGCTTGGTGACGACGAGTTCGCCGACGGCGTCGATGAGCGGCCGGCCCTGGACGTCCCAGGACTCGACGGCGGCGCCGAGGCAAGGGGCCTGGATCTCGCCGAGGTAGACGGGGAGGGTGGGGACGCCGCCGACGAAGCAGGAGCAGACGTCGGTGCCGCCGCTGACGGAGGCGAGCCAGACGTCCTCGCTGACCTCGTCGTAGATCCAGCGGAAGCCGTCCGGCGGGAGCGGCGAGCCGGTGGTGCCGATGCAGCGGACGGCGGACAGGTCGAGGTCGCGGCCGGGGTGGAGGTCGGCCTTGCGGCTGGCGACGATGTAGGCGGCGGAGGTGCCGAGGACGGTGGCACCGGTGCGGGCGGCGACGGACCACAGGGCGCCGGTGTCGGGGTGGCCGGGGCTGCCGTCGTAGGTGACGATCGTGGACCCGACCAGGAGGCCGGCCACGAGGAAGTTCCACATCATCCAGCCGGTCGAGGTGTACCAGAAGAAGCGGTCCTGGGGGCCGAGGCCGAGGTGGAGGCCGACCTGCTTGAGGTGCTCGACGAGGATGCCGCCCTGGCTCTGCACGATGGGCTTGGGCAGGCCGGTGGTGCCGGAGGAGTAGAGCACCCAGAGCGGGTGGTCGAACGGGAGCTGCGCGAACTCCGGTTCGCCGTCCGGCCCTTGGACCGGGCCGGAGACGAGGTCGGACCAGTCGAGGGCGCCCTCGGGGGCCGGGCCGCCGAGCAGCGGGACGTGGACGACGGTTCGCAGCGAGGGCAGTTCGCGGCGCAGCTCGGCGACGACGTCGGTGCGGTCGTGGGCCTTGCCGCCGTAGTGGTAGCCGTCGACGGCGATCAGGACGTCGGGGTCGAGCTGCTGGAAGCGGTCAAGCACGCTGCGGGCGCCGAAATCAGGGGCGCAGGAGGTCCATACGGCGCCGACGGCGTTGGTGGCGAGGAGGGCGACGACGGCCTGCGGGATGTTGGGCAGGTAGGCGGCGACGCGGGAGTGCGGGCCGATGCCCTGGGCGCGCAGGGCGGCGGCGAGGGCGAGGACCTGGCGGCGCAGTTCGGCCCAGCTGATCGGGACCGGGTGCTCGTCGGTCTCGTCGAGGTGGAGGATGGCGGGCTGGTCGGCGTTGGCCGGGTCCTCGGCGTGGCGCAGGACGTGCTCGGCGTAGTTGAGGCGGGCGCCGGGGAACCACTGCGAGCCGGTGCGGGTTGCGTCGGCGAGGACGGCGTCGGGCATCCGGGGGTCGGCGAGGACCGCCTCGGGGGCCTGGGTGAAGCGGACGTCGAACCACTGGGTGACGGCGGTCCAGAAGCGGTCGAGATCGGCGGTGGACCAGGCGTGCAGGTCGGCGTAGCGCTGGGCGGCCTGCTGGTCGTCGTCGGCCGGCGCGAGCGGGGCGGCCGGGGCGCCGTGGTGTTCGGCGGCCCAGGCCTGGAAGGCCACCAGGCTGGTGGCGGCGGCGCGAGCGGGGTTCGGGCGCCAGAGCGGCTGGTCCTGCGGTGGGGTGCTCACGGTGGTGGTCTCCCGGCCGGTGGTGGGGACGGGAGAGCTCGTGGCCAACCCGTCCGGTTGGGCTGTCGGTGCAGACCATGCCATGTGATCGCCCGCCGCGCCAGGGTTGGCCGGTGGCGGCCCGGACGCCTAGCTCTGGGTGAACTCGCCGTCGAACCAGCGGCGGAGGATGCCGTTGTGGAAGTCCCAGACGAGCGGGGTGTCGGCGGTGGCGAGCAGCCAGCCGTCGGTCTCGTCGGTGGGGCGCGAGGGCGGGAGGTCGCTGAGCGGGCGGGCGGGGAGGAGTCCGCAGAGCATGACGAAGCGGCCGTTGGGGTCGGAGGCCATGTGGATCAGCCTGACCTCGGCCGGGTCGGCCGAAATGCCGGTCTCCTCGCCCAGTTCACGCACGCAGGCCTGCTGCCAGCTCTCGCCGTAGTCCATGTAGCCACCAGGGAAGGCGAGTTGACCGTAGCCGGGTTCGATGGTGCGGCGGATGACGACCAGCGCGGGGTCGGCGTCGGGGCGGGTGACGGGGAGGACGGCGACCGCGACGGGCAGCGGGTTGCGGTAGCTGATCTCGGCGCAGCCGGGGCAGGTGCGGGGCCAGGCGTCGGTGCCGGGCGGGTAGGGGGTCCCGCAGAAGTGACAGTGGGAGAAGGGCCGGTGGACGGTCTGGGTCGCTTCGTCAGTGGTCATGGCCGGATCGTAGCCCTGTTCGTCAACGGCGTTCCCCGGGGTCGGGGTGGTCAATGGGCCCGGCCGCCGCCCGGGGCGGCGTCGCTCGGCGGCTCTTCGCGGGTGGGGCGGAGCAGGGCGGGGTGGAGCAGTCGGGCGTCGCCGGCGTGGTAGGTGCGGGCGCGGGGGCCGCCGCGGGCACCGCCGCGTTCGGTGGTGGCGCCGGTGCTCTCGACGAAGCCGGGCACGGAGAGCACCTTGCGGTGGAAGTTGCCGGCGTGGAGCTTCTCGTCCCAGACGGCCTCGTAAACGGCGCGCAGGTCGGGGATGGTGAAGTCGTACGGCAGGAAGGCGGTGGCGAGCGGGCTGTACTCGAACTTGGCGCGGACCCGGTCGAGACCGTCGGTGAGGATGCGGGCGTGGTCGAAGGCGAGGGTGATCGGGCGGGGGCCGGTGTGCCCGTCGACGCCACCCCCGTGGGTGTCGACGGGCACACCGGTGGCTGGAGTGGAGCCGCAGGACCACGGGCCCAGGTCGAGGTCGGCGACCGGGTGCCAGGCGGCGGCCGCGGCGTCCGTCCCGGCCTGGGGGTCGGGCAGGTCGGGGGCGAAGGCGAGGTAGGCGACGGAGACGACGTGCATGCGCGGATCCCGCTCGGGGGCGCCGTAGGTGCCGAGCTGTTCCAGGTGCAGGCGGCAGAGCCGGGCCTCGACCTCGGAGACGCCCTGCAGGCCCGTCTCCTCGGCGAGCTCGCGGGCCGCGGCTTCGTCCAGGCCTTCCTCCCCCGCGCGCAGGAAGCCGCCGGGCAGTGCCCAGCAGCCCTGATAGGGCGGGGCGCCGCGTTCGACCAGCAGCACGTGCAGGTTGCCCCGGCGCAGCGTCAGGGCGACGACGTCGACGGTGACGGCGATGGGGGCGTAGGCGCGCGGGTCGTACGCGGCGAGCCACTCCTGCTCGGCCGCGGGCCCGGCGCCGGGCCGGGCGGACGGTTCGTCGGCTGCCATCGCGGGCTCCTCTCCGCGCTCTCCAGGGCACCTGGTGCCGTCGTTCTCGGTCTGAGCACAACGTAACGACTGCCTTCCCCGGCGGCAAATGGTTTTACCGGTCGGCGGGGGCGTCCGGCTTCTAGGCTGTGACCAGGAAGGACCGCTCCCGAGGAGGCCCAGATGCCCATTGCTCCCCCGCCGGACTTCGCCGCGGCGCTGGCGGCCGGTCCCCTGGTCCTGGACGGCGGGATGTCGAACCAGTTGGCGGCGGCCGGGCACGACCTGTCGGACGAGCTGTGGTCTGCGCGGCTGCTCGCGGACGCCCCGGAGGCGGTGGTGGCGGCACACCAGGCGTACTTCGCGGCCGGGGCCGACGTCGCGATCACGGCGAGCTACCAGGCGAGCTTCGAGGGCTTCGCCCGGCGCGGGGTGGGGCACACGGACGCGGCACGGCTGCTGGCGAGCAGTGTGGAGCTGGCCCGGGAGGCGGCGCGGGCCGAGCCGGGCGGGCGGCGGCGCTGGGTGGCGGCCTCGGTGGGTCCCTACGGGGCGGTGCTGGCGGACGGTTCGGAGTACCGGGGGCGGTACGGGCTGAGCGCGGCGGAGCTGATGGCCTTCCACCGGCCGCGGCTGGAGGTGCTGGCCGCGGCCCGGCCGGACGTGCTGGCGCTGGAGACGGTGCCGGACACGGAGGAGGCGCGGGCGCTGCTGGCGCTGGTGCGCGGGCTGGAGGTGCCGGCCTGGCTGTCGTACAGCGTGGCGGGCGACCGGACCCGGGCCGGGCAGCCGCTTGAGGAGGCCTTCGCGCTGGCCGCGGAGGTGGACGAGGTGGTGGCGGTGGGCGTCAACTGCTGCACGCCGCAGGACGCGGACCGCGCGGTGGCGCTGGCCGCCGAGGTGACCGGTAAGCCGGTGGTGGTCTATCCGAACAGCGGGGAGGAGTGGGACGCCGACCATCGGGGCTGGCGCGGGGAGCCGACCTTCCGCTCGGCCCGGGTGGGCGGCTGGCTGGCGGACGGTGCGCGGCTGGTCGGCGGCTGCTGCCGGGTCGGGCCGGACGGGATCGCCGCGCTGGCGGCCGAGGTGGCGGTGCGGCGGGGGCTCATGAGCGAGCGGAGCGAGCGAATCGATCAGAGGCGCGCGCGGGGCGCATGAGCGGTGTGGAGGGCTAGGAGTCGACCGAAGGGCTCGGAAGGTTAACAGCCGGCCGAGTACGGGTTACCGAGGGGGAAGGTGCACGGACGGACGGCGGCCTGGCAGACTCGTCCCGTCATCACTGCGGTCGACATTGTCGACCGCCTGTCAGCGCGGAGGTACCCATGCCCGGCCCGATCCAGTCGCTATCCCGGGCCGCCGCGATCATGCGCCTGCTGGCGGGCGGTGAGCGTCGGCTGGGCCTGTCCGAGGTCGCGACGGCGCTGGACCTCGCCAAGGGCACCGCGCACGGCATCCTGCGCACGCTCCAGCAGGAGGGGTTCGTCGAGCAGGACCCGGAGAGCGGCAAGTACCAGCTGGGCGCCGAGCTGCTGCGGCTCGGCCAGAGCTACCTGGACGTGCACGAGCTGCGGGCGCGGGCGCTGGTGTGGGCGGACGACCTGGCCCGGGCGGCCGGGGAGACCGTGTATCTGGGGGTGCTGCACCAGCAGGGGGTGCTGATCGTGCACCACGTGTTCCGGCCCGACGACACCCGGCAAGTGCTGGAGGTCGGTTCGATGCAGCCGCTGCACAGCACCGCGCTCGGCAAGGTGCTGGTGGCCTACGACCCGGTCGCGCGTGGGGAGTTGGGCGACGGGCCGTACGAGCCGTACACGCTGCGGACGCTGACCGAGGCGACCGACCTGGACGCCGAGTGCGCGCTGATCCGCGAGCGCGGCTGGGCGGACTCGATCGAGGAGACCTGGGAGGGCGTGGCCTCGATCGGCGCGCTGATCCAGGACCGGCGCCGCAACCCGGTGGGCGCGGTGTGCGTCAACGGGCCGGTGGAACGGGTCTGCGAGGACGGTTTCGTGAAGCCCTCGCTGGTCGCCTCGGTGCGTAGCGCGGCGCGCGCGATCTCGCGCGATCTGGGCGCCGGGCGCTTCTGAGTACCGCGGTCGAATCGTCACGCTGAGGCGCGGACGGGCGGTAGGCCTGTCCGCGCCTTGGCGTTTTGTCCCGATTCCGGGCACTCCGCTGGGTAACTTCGAGGAACCCGCCGAGGGAAGGGTCACAGCTGCGTAACCCTGCCTTGACGTGGGGCCGACCTGGGGAGGAAGCTTCCGCATGACGGTCGACATTGTCGAACGATGGCCGGGAAGATCACTCCCACAGCGCGCTCACCCGCACAGGGATCGACCGGCCGCCTGCCCCCACCCGCACCTCCGGGCCATGACAAGGGAGTCTTTGTGTCCGCGTTCTCCAACGGCGACGTCTTCGTCGGCGAAACCCTCGGCACCGCCGCCCTGATACTCCTCGGCGGTGGCGTCTGCGCCGCCGTGACCCTCAGGAAGTCGAAGGCCCTCAACGCCGGCTGGCTGGCGATCACCTTCGGCTGGGGCTTCGCGGTTCTCGTCGCGGCCTACATGACCGGCGCGAAGTCCGGCGCCCACCTCAACCCCGCCGTCACCATCGCGCTCGCGGTCAAGAGCGGCGACTGGAGCCAGGTGCCGCTCTACATCGGCTCCCAGATGCTCGGCGCGATGATCGGCGCCGTGCTGGTCTGGCTCACCTACCTCGGCCAGTTCAAGGCCAACGAGGAGCCCACCCTCGGCATCTTCTCGACCGGGCCCGAGATCCGGAACCCGATCCAGAACGTGATCACCGAGGTCATCGGCACCTTCGTGCTCTGCATGGCGATCCTCACCCTCAGCCCGAAGCTCGGCGCCGGCGGCACCGCGGTCGTCGCGATCGTCGTGGTCAGCATCGGCCTCTCCCTCGGTGGCCCGACCGGCTACGCCATCAACCCGGCCCGTGACCTCGGCCCGCGCATCGTGCACTCGCTGCTGCCGATCCCGAACAAGGGCGGCTCCGACTGGTCCTACGCCTGGGTCCCGATCGTCGGCCCGATCCTTGGCGGCCTGGCGGCCGGCGGCGTGTACAACGCCCTCTTCTAAAGGCCCCCAGCCAAGGGCAGAGTCGAACCCGCCGAACACGGGGACTGACCGGGCATCCGAAACGGCCGCGTCAGACCCACCCACCCCGTAACCCCCCGAACTTGAGCCGAGGACCCTCCACATGACCTCCACTGGCAACTACATCGCCGCGATCGACCAGGGCACCACCTCCAGCCGCTGCATCATCTTCGGCGCCGACGGCCGCATCGTCGCCGTCGACCAGCAGGAGCACCGGCAGATCTTCCCCCAGCCCGGCTACGTCGAGCACGACGCCGCCGAGATCTGGACCCGGGTGCAGTCGGTCGTCCGCGGTGCGCTGGAGAAGGCCGGCCTGACCAAGGACGACATCCGCGCCATCGGCATCACCAACCAGCGCGAGACCACCGTCCTGTGGGACAAGCACACCGGTGAGCCGGTGCACAACGCGCTGGTGTGGCAGGACACCCGCACCGAGGCGCTCTGCCGCGAGCTGGGCCGCAACGTGGGCCAGGACCGCTTCCGCCGCGAGACCGGCCTCCCGCTGGCCAGCTACTTCGCCGGGCCGAAGATCCGCTGGCTGCTGGACAACGTCGAGGGCCTGCGCGAGCGCGCCGAGGCCGGCGACATCCTGTTCGGCACCATGGACACCTGGGTGATCTGGAACCTCACCGGCGGTGTCAACGGCGGCAAGCACGTCACCGACGTGACCAACGCCAGCCGCACCATGCTCATGAACCTGAAGACGCTGGCCTGGGACGAGAGCATCGCAGAGTCGATGGGCGTGCCGATGGCCGTCCTGCCGGAGATCCGCTCCTCCGCCGAGGTGTACGGCGAGGCCGTCGGCGACCTGGCCGGCGTCCCGGTCGCCTCCGCGCTCGGCGACCAGCAGGCCGCGCTGTTCGGCCAGACCTGCTTCGACGAGGGCGAGGCCAAGTCGACCTACGGCACCGGCACCTTCCTGCTGCTGAACACCGGCGAGAAGATCGTCAACTCATACCACGGCCTGCTGACCACGGTCGGCTACCGGATCGGCGACCAGGCCCCGGTGTACGCGCTGGAGGGTTCGATCGCCGTCACCGGCTCGCTCGTCCAGTGGCTGCGTGACCAGCTCGGCATCATCTCCACCGCCGCCGAGATCGAGACCCTCGCCAACACGGTCGAGGACAACGGCGGCGCCTACTTCGTCCCGGCCTTCTCCGGTCTGTTCGCCCCGTACTGGCGCTCCGACGCCCGCGGTGTGATCGCCGGTCTGACCCGGTACGTCACCAAGGGCCACCTGGCCCGGGCCGTCCTGGAGGCCACCGCCTGGCAGACCCGCGAGGTCGTCGACGCCATGCAGAAGGACTCCGGGGTCGAGCTCACCGCCCTCAAGGTCGACGGCGGCATGACCAGCAACAACCTGCTCATGCAGAACATCGCCGACGTCCTGGACGCCCCGGTCGAGCGCCCGTACGTGGCCGAGACCACCGCCCTCGGCGCCGCCTACGCGGCCGGTCTCGCCGTCGGCTTCTGGAACGACCTCGACACCCTGCGGGCCAACTGGCACCGCGCCGCCGAGTGGACCCCGCGCATGGACGAGGCCACCCGGGAGCGTGAGTACAAGAAGTGGCTCAAGGCCGTGGAGCGCACCATGGGCTGGGTGGAGGAGGAAGAGAACAACTGACCGACGAGCCGGTCGGGGCCCCGAGCCCCGACCGGCCGCCCGCTGTTCCGGCAACGGGTATCACCGTGTTTCACCGGCCCGCCGCACCGGGCCGACCGGCCTCTCCCGCAGGGGCCGCACCGCACACGAGAGGAGTAACGGCGCCGCCCGACCAGCGCGCCGTACACAACCACCATGGCAACCATCCCGACCCTGGGCGCCGAGCGCACCGCCGGCCGCACCGCCTCCCGCGCCGAGACCCGCGAGCTGCTCGGCAAGGCCACCTACGACCTGCTGGTGATCGGGGGCGGCATCCTCGGCACGGCCGTCGCCTGGACCGCGTCCCAGGCCGGCCTGAAGGTCGCCATGGTCGACGCCGGCGACTTCGCCGGCGCCACGTCCAGCGCGTCGTCCAAGCTCGTCCACGGCGGTCTGCGCTACCTGCAGACCGGCGCGGTCAAGCTGGTGGCGGAGAACCACAAGGAGCGCCGCGCGCTCTCCACCGACGTGGCCCCGCACCTGGTCAACCCGCTGACCTTCTTCGTGCCGGTCTACAAGGGCGGCCCGCACGGCGCGGCCAAGCTCGGCGCCGGCGTGTTCCTGTACTCGGCGCTGTCCGCCTTCCGCGACGGCATGGGCCGGGTCTCCACCGCCGCCCACGCCGCCCAGCAGGTGCCCGCGCTGCGCACCGAGGGCCTGCGCTCGGTGGCCGTCTACGGCGACCACCAGATGAACGACTCGCGCGTCGCGGTGATGACCGTGCGCGCCGCGGTCGACGCCGGCGCCGTGGTGCTCAACCACGCCGAGGTCACCGGGCTGCGCTTCACCGCCGGCCGGGTCACCGGCGCCGAGGTGCGCGACCGTCTGGACGGCAACGAGTTCGGCGTCAACGCCCGCCTGGTGCTCAACGCCACCGGCCCGTGGGTGGACCACCTGCGCACCATGGAGGACGCCGGCGCCGCGCCGTCGATCCGCCTCTCCAAGGGCGCGCACGTCGTGGTCAAGCGCCGTTCCCCGTGGCGCGCCGCGCTGACCATCCCGATCGACAAGTACCGCGTCTCCTTCGCCATCCCGTGGGAGGACCACGTCCTGCTCGGCACCACCGACGAGGAGTACACCGGCGACCCGAAGGACGTCCGGGCCACCGACGCGGACATCGACCAGATCATGGGCGAGGCCGCGCACGCGATCCGCGACGAGCACCTCGACCGCGACCTGATCACCTACGCCTTCGCCGGCCTGCGCGTGCTGCCGGGCGGCCCGGGCGACACCGCCGCCGCCAAGCGCGAGACGGTCGTCACCGAGGGCCGCGGCGGCATGCTGTCGGTCTCCGGCGGCAAGTGGACC
This sequence comes from Kitasatospora sp. NPDC023118, assembly GCF_055560875.1. Taxonomy (NCBI): domain Bacteria; kingdom Bacillati; phylum Actinomycetota; class Actinomycetes; order Kitasatosporales; family Streptomycetaceae; genus Kitasatospora; species Kitasatospora sp. NPDC023118. The sequence continues at coordinate 72,187 of NZ_JBVHHW010000030.1, read as the reverse complement.
ACCTACCGTCACATCGGCCGCACCGTGCTGGAGAAGCTGGCCCACGTGCCCGGCACCAGCCTCGCCGAGGACATGTCCCCGATCGCCCCGACCGTGCCGCTGCCGGGCGTCGGCGCGCCGAACGCGGTGGCCCACCGCCTGCTGATCGACCGTGAGCCGGGCTCGCGGATGGAGCCGCTGGTGGCCAAGCACCTGGCCAGCCACTACGGCACCCTCTCCTTCGAGATCGCCCGCATGATCGACGAGAACCCGGAGCTCGGCCGGCCGATCCACGAGGACGGACCGGACGTCTGGGCGCAGGTCGCGTACGCGGCCGACAGCGAGTGGGCGTACACGGCGGACGACGTGCTGCGTCGCCGTACCACCATGACGGTGCGCGGGCTGGACACGCCGGAGATCCGGGCCGAGGTCGAGGCCTTCCTCGCGAAGCGTGGGACCAAGTAAGCACGGCCTGGCGAAGCGCGCGGGTGGGTAAGCGCAAGGTCTGGCAAGCAACTCGCTTGTAACGGGCGGGCGTTCGGGGTTCCGAGCGCCCGCCCGTCGTCGTTAAACGACGGCGCCCGCCTTGATGACGTGCTTCAGGTGGCGGTCGGGGCGGGTGAGGACGGTGAGGTCGTCCAGGGGGTCGCCGTCGACGATGAGGAGGTCGGCGTGGGCGCCCGGGGCCAGGGTGCCGATCTCCCCCGCCATGCCGAGCAGCCGGGCCGCCGTCGTGGTGGCCGAGCGGAGTACGTCGGCGGGCGGCTGGACCTCGGCGCGGAGCGTGAACTCCTCCAGCTGCGCCGGGTGCAGCGGGCCGAGCAGGTCGCTGCCGTACACCAGGTTGACGCCCGCGCGGTGGGCGCGCTCCAGGGCGGCCAGGCCCTGGTCGCGGACCTCGGCCAACTTGCCCAGGGAGGCCGGCGGCAGGCCGGAGCCGGCGCCGAGCCTGGCCGTCTGCGCGTACGCGACCAGCGTGGGCACCAGGAACGCGTCCTTCTCCAGCAGCAGCCCGATGTTGGCGTCGTCCAGCAGGTTGCCGTGCTCGACGCAGCGCACCCCGGCCCGCAGCGCGCGGTCGATCGCGCGCGGGTGGTAGGCGTGCACGGTCACGTAGCGGTTGTGGTTCTCCGCCTCCTCGACGGCCGCCCGGATCTCCTCCTCGCTGTACTGGACGGCGGCGATCTCGTCGTGCGGGGAGGCGACGCCACCGGAGAGCAGGACCTTCAGATGGGCGGCACCCTTGCGGAACTCGTCCCGGGCGGCGGCGCGGACGGCGTCCACGCCGTCGGCGATCCGGCCGAAGTCGGGGCGGGACTCGCAGCAGGGCACCGAGTCGTCCCCGAGCGGGCGCAGGTCACCGTGGCCGCCGGTCTGGGAGAGCGCCTTGCCACCGAAAATCAGCCGCGGACCGAGCGCGAAGCCCTCGTCCAGGGCCCGGGCCATACCGTGGTCGGCGCCGCCCACGTCGCGGACGGTGGTGAAACCGCGGCGCAGCATCCGCTCGGCCTCGGCCAGCGCCCGGACGGTGAGGTAACCGGGGGTCCAGTTCGCCACCGCGGCGAGGTCGAGGGTCGTGACCAGCAGGTGGACGTGGGCGTCGATCAGGCCGGGCAGGACGGTGGCGCCCGCGGCGTCCAGGACCCGGACGCCTTCGGCGGCGGCGGGCGGACGGCCGGTGCCGGTGGCGGCGATCCGGCCGTCGGCGGTCTCGATCCAGCCCAGGTCGGTGCGGGTGCCGTCCTCGGGGTGGAGCAGGTGGGCGTTGGTGATCAGCAGCCGGGTCGGTTGGGTCATGGCGGTCGTCCCCTCCAGTTCAGTACGGGCCGTATTGAATACGACTCGTACTGAATACACCATGTATCGTTCACCTGTGAACCCACCCCCGGCCGAGACCGCCGCTCCCCGACCGCCCCGCCGCCGCGTCCACACCCGGGCCCGGTTGCTCGCCGCGGCGAGCGAGCTCTTCCTCACCGTCGGCTTCGGGCGCACCAGCATCGAGGACGTCTGCGCCGCGGCCGGCTACACCCGCGGGGCCTTCTACTCGAACTTCACCGGCAAGGAGGACCTGCTGCTGGCGCTCTTCGACGAACAGGCGGCCGCGCGGATGACGGAGCTGGAGAAACTGGCCGCCGCCTGCGAGGCGCTGGCGCCGCAGGAGCGGGCCCGGCTGCTGGTCGAGGCGCTACTGCGGGTCGAGCCCGCGGAGACCGGGTGGATCCTGCTGTTCCTGGAGTTCCGGCTGGTCGCGGCCCGGTCCGAGGCGCTGGCCGAGCAGGTCGCCGCACACGACCGGACGCTGGCGCGGGCGGCGGCGGACGTCCTGGAGCGGGCACTGCCCGAGCTGGTACCCCCGGGGGCCAGTGCCCGGCAGGCGGCGGCGGTGATCCTGGCGGCGCGCGAAGGCCTGCTGGCCCGTACGGCGGCGGGCGGCGCGGTGGCCGAGGATCTGATGGCGGCGACGGCGGCGGTGCTGTCGGGGCTGCTGGGGCGCTGACGGAACGCCGAAGGGGCGGCACCCGTACCGTACGGGTGCCGCCCTCGTGCGCGTCTCGTGGGCTAGATGATCAGGCTCAGCGGCATGATCAGGGCGATCGCGACCACCGAGATCACCGTCTCCATCACCGACCAGGACTTCAGCGTCTGCCCGACGCTCATCCCGAAGTACTCCTTCACCAGCCAGAAGCCGGCGTCGTTGACGTGCGAGAGGAACAGCGAACCGGCGCCGACCGCGAGCACCAGCAGGGCCGAGTGGGTCGAGGACATGTTGGCGGCGAGCGGGGAGACGATGCCGGCCGCGGTGATGGTGGCGACCGTCGCCGAGCCGGTGGCCAGGCGGATCAGCACCGCGATCAGCCAGCCCAGCAGCAGCGCCGAGATGTGCCACTGGCTCGACCAGTGACTGACCATGTCGCCGACGCCCACGTCGATCAGGGTCTGCTTGAAGCCGCCGCCCGCGCCGACGATGAAGACGATGCCCGCGATCGGGCCGAGCGACTTGCCGACGGTGTCGGAGATCCGGGCCTTGTCGAAACCGGCCGCCTTGCCGAGGGTCAGCATGGCGAGCAGGGTCGCGGCGAGCAGCGCGATCAGCGGGGAGCCGATGAAGTCGAACACCCGCTGGCCCATCGCCTTCGGGTCGTCGATCACCACGTCGGCCAGGGCCTTGCCGAGCATCAGCACGACCGGCAGCAGGATGGTCGCCAGCACCGCGCCGAAGGACGGGGTGCGCTCGCGCTTGACCGTCTGCTCGGGCGCGATGGCGGTCGGGATCTCCAGGGGGCCCACCCAGCGCTCCGCCACCCGGGCGAACAGCGGACCGGCGATGATCAGGGTCGGGATCGCGATCAGCAGACCGAGCGCCAGGGTGATGCCGAGGTCGGCCTTCAGCGCGTCGATGGCCACCAGCGGGCCCGGGTGTGGGGGAACGAGGCCGTGCAGCACCGACAGACCGGCCAGGGCCGGAATGCCGACCCGCATCAGCGGCACGTTGCCGCGGCGGGCGACCAGCAGCACGATCGGGATCAGCAGGACGACGCCGACCTCGAAGAACAGCGGCAGGCCGAGCACCGCGGCGATCAGCGCCATCGCCCAGGGCAGCGCCTTGTTGCCGGTCCGGGACAGCACGGTGTCCGCGATGATGTTGGCGCCGCCCGAGTCCGCGAGCAGCTTGCCGAGCATCGCGCCCAGGCCGATCAGCAGACCGACGCCGGCCACGGTGGAGCCGAAGCCCGTCGAGAAGCTGTTCAGCAGCTTGTCGAAGGGCGCGCCCGCGATGGCGGCCAGCAGGCCGGAGCCGATCGTGAGGGCGAGGAACGGGTGCAGCTTCAGCTTGGTGATCGCCAGCACGATCGCGCCGATGCTGATCAGCACCGCGATCAGCAGCTGGGAGTTGCTGCCGGTGTGCGGCAGGGCCGGTGGGGCGGCCGCCAGGAGGAGGGTGGGGGCATTACTCACGCGCCCGCCTCGCTTCGCTCGGCCGGGGCATTCGCCCGTACGCGCCTTGTACTGGCTCGCTCGCTTCGCTCGCTCACGTGAGGTCTCCATTGACGGGCCGCAGCAGCACCACGGCCTTCTCGACGAGTTCTTCGGGGGACGGGCCCACGTCCAGGACGGCGCCGCGCTCGTCCGCGCCCAGGGGTTCCAGGGCGGCGTACTGGGAGCCGAGCAGCGACGCCGGCATGAAGTGGCCGGTGCGGTGGGAGAGCCGGTCCTCGACCAGCTCGTGACCGCCGCTGAGGTGCAGGAAGAAGGCATCCGGGGCGTCCACGCGCAGGATGTCGCGGTAGCCGTGCTTCAGCGCCGAGCAGGTGACCACGCCGCCGGTGCCGGCCTCGGTGCGCTCCTTGAGCCAGACTCCGATGGCGCGCAGCCAGGGCTCGCGGTCCCGGTCGTCCAGCGGGATGCCGACGGACATCTTGGCGATGTTCGCCGGCGGGTGGAAGTCGTCCGCCTCGGCGAAGGGGAGATCGAGGCGGTCGGCCAGGAGGCGGGCCAGGGTCGTCTTGCCGACGCCGGAGACACCCATCACCACGACGGTGAGGGGTGCGACCGGGTGGTCGTGGTTCTCGACGCTGAGAGCCATGGGTGGTGCTCCTTCGTTGCAGGCCGCCACTATCGCTTCAAAGATATGACGTATTCAAGCGCCAGAAACCAAATCGTCATACTTTTACTTCGCTGGGGGTGGGGCCGGGGAAGCGGGGGCGCCCGCGGCGCCGGGGGTGGGCGGGCCCGGGTGGGGGTGGCGGGGCCGGACGGTGGCCGAGGTGGGGGTCGGGGGCTCGACGGGTGGGTGAGGCGAGTCACGCGCGCGCCGGAGGGTGCCGTGGGGGCTCGGGGCGGTGGGCGTCTACGCTGGGCGGATGGAGATCCAGGGGCTGCCCGGTCGGCTACTTGCCGAGCTCGGGCCGGCGATCGCGTCGGGGGAGATTCCCGAGGGCGCGGTGCTGCGCGGGGAGGAGCTGGAGGAGCGGTTCGGGGTGTCCCGGACGGTGGTCCGGGAGGCGGTGCGGGTCCTGGAGGGGATGCGCCTGGTGGCCTCCCGGCGGCGGGTCGGGATCACCGTGCAGCCCAAGTCGCTCTGGGACGTGTTCGACCCGATGGTGATCCGCTGGCGGCTGGCCGGCTCGGACCGCTCGGCCCAGCTGCGCTCGCTCGGCTCACTGCGGGTGGCCGTCGAGCCCGCCGCGGCCGCGCTCGCCGCCGTCCACGCCACCGACGACGACCGGCGCGAACTCAGCTCGCTGGCCGTGGAGTTGACGGTCACCGCGCGGGCCGCCGACCTGACCACCTTCCTCGGGCACGACATCGCCTTCCACTCCGTGGTGCTGCGCGCGTCCGGCAACGAGATGTTCGCCCACCTCGGGGACACCGTGGGGGCGGTGCTCACCGGGCGGACCGAGTATCATCTGATGCCCCATCAGCCGGAACCGTACGCGATCCGGTTGCACCGCGAGGTCGCGGAGGCGATCTGCGCGGGGGACGCCGCCCACGCCGAGGCGGCGATGCGGACGATCGTGACGGGCGCTCTGGAGGAGCTCAACCAGCAGTTGGGCTGAGCGCCTTACCCGGCGCGTGCGCCGACGGGACGCTGCCGCATGCCCGGATGGCACGATTTGTCGGCAGTTCGGTGGATTCGAACGCATAGTCCTGGTTCGGTGGGGCAGAGTGAGGCAAGGGGGCGTTTTTTGTGTGCGCCCGTTCCGTGTCCGCCATCGAATTCGCGCCTGGGGGTCGCCCGATGTCCGTGCCACGCCGCCGTCGCCGCCTGCCCGACGAGGTGCGCGCCGCCGCAGTCCGGGCGGTGCTCTGCCTGGCCTTCACCCTGGTGGGCGTGGTGGTCGCGACCTTGGCCTCGTACGCGGGCAGTTGGCTGATGACGCCCGCGCTGATGGCGATGGGGCTCGGGGTGTTCGGCACGATGTGGTGCCTGCTGGAGATCCTGATCTCCCGCCAGGTCGCCGCCCAGCGGATGCACGGGCCGAACTCCGCGTACCCGATGGCGGGCAGCCGGGTGGCCCCCGAGCCGCTGGCCGCCCGGCCGCTCCCCCGCCCCGGCGGCGCGCCGCCGCAGCCGTACCCGCCCCAGCGCCCGCTCCCGCCGCAGCAGCCGCCCCAGCGCCGGGTGCCGACCGCGTAGCCGACGGCACCCGACCCGGCGTCAGGGCGCTCCCCTAGAGTCGGGCGCATGAAGTTCTTCCGTTCCAAGACAACACCCCAGTACGACCCCGACCTCACCGCCCTGACGACCGACCAGGCCGACCACCTGCGCGAGCTGGTCCGGCAGTACCACGCGGGCATCGGTGTGCGGGCGACCGTCACCGGCCAGTCCGTCCAGCGGGCCGAGGGCACCAGCAACCTGTACAACCTCGCGGAGTTCTGCCGCCGCGCCGATCCGGGCGAGTGGCCCCAGCTGGTGGAGCGCCACTTCCGCGCCCTGGCCGGCGCCGGCGAGTCCACCCCGCAGGGCCAGGACGACGTCCTCCGCTGCGCCTACCTCCGGCTGATCGCCGACGACGCGATCCCGGCCGAGATGGCGCCCTCCTTCAGCTACCTCCGGCCGGTCGCGACCGGCCTGGTGGAGGCGCTCTGCCTCGACCTGCCCGACACCGTGCGGACGCTGGACGACCGCTTCGTCGCCGAGGTCGGACTGGAGCGGCTGCGGGCCGCCGGGCGGGCCAACCTGATCGCCGATCCGGTGGAGTTCGACGTCCTGGAGGGCCCGACCGAGGGCTCGACCCTGTACGCGGTGACCGGCGACTCGATGTTCACGGCCAGCAAGGCGCTGGTGCTGGACGAGCTGGCCCGCGCGCTGACCGGACGCGAACTCCCGCAGGACGGCGCCCTGTTCACCGCGCCCAGCCGGGACTACCTGTTCTTCCACCCGCTGGCCGAGCCGCAAGTGGCCGGCGCCGTGAACGACTTGGCCTCGATCGCGCTGCGCGTCCACTCGGAGAACCCGGGGCCGCTCTCGCCCCGGCTCTACTGGTGGCACCAGGGCACGGTGACCAACCTGACGCAGATCGACGAGGCGCAGCGCTCCTTCTCCATCGCGCCGCCCGCCGAACTCATGGCGATCCTGCGCCGGTTGAAGGACAGCTAGTCCAGCGGGACGACCCGGTAGTGGGTGGTGAGCCGACCTTCGCCGTCCAGGACGTGGAAGGCGAGCATCGGCGGGTGGTCGAAGGAAATGCCGCGCCCGCCCTCGCAGGGCAGCGTGGTGGTGGAGACCACGCCGGGCGCGACCAGCACCGGCAGTCCGGCGAAGGTGGTCGCGGCGGGGGTGTGGGAGTGGCCGCAGAGCAGGGCGGCGACCCGGGGGTGGCCGCTCAGCACCCGCGCCAGGCGCTCCTCGCCGAACTGGCGGATCCCGTCGACGTACGGTATGTGCAGTTCGACCGGCGGGTGGTGGAAGGCCACCAGGGCGGGCAACTCGGTGCGCCCGTTGGTGAGTTCGGCGTCCAGCCAGTCCAGCGTCTCGTTCGTCAGCAGGCCGTCGTGCTGCCCGGGGATGGACGAGTCGAGCATCAGCACGTCGGCGCCGGGCAGTCGGTGCTGCCGGTTCACCGGCTCGTCCCCCGGCGCCTCGCCGAGCAGCACCTCCCGGTACGGCGCGCGAGTGTCGTGGTTGCCCGGGCAGGTGAGCACCGGGTGCCGGGAGGTCAGCACCTTGGCCACCTGTTCGTACTCGGCGGGCAGGCCGTTGTCGGCGAGGTCGCCGGTGACCAGCACCGCGTCCAGCGGGCCGGGAAGGGAGTTGAGGTACGCCATCACCTGCTCGGCCCGCCGCCGGGCCCGCTTGCCGCGGTCCCGGCGGTGGTCCTGGCCGAGGTGGATGTCACTGAGGTGCGCGATCGTCAGCATGGTGATCACGCTAGTCAGTTCAGGACTGTGCGGGAACCTCCGCGGGGCGCTTGAACATCCGGGTGGCGGTGATCTCGCCGTGGATGGTCGGGCCGTCCGGGTCCGGCTGGGCCGGCAGGCCGGGGCGCAGGTGCTCCTCCACCGAGATGTACTTGAGGCCGGCCCGCAGGTCGGCGTCGTTGCGCAGGCGGATCACCAGCGGGAACTCGGCGAGCGCCGTGGTGTCGAACAGGCCGGTGGTGTAGATGAGCTGGACGCCGAGCGCGTCGGCCACGGCCCGCTGGAGCTCCAGCAGATAGGTGGCGTTGGCGCGGCCGATCGGGTTGTCCAGGAACAGCGTGCCCGCGTGGCGCAGCTGGGACTGGCCGCGGTCGTTGGCGCGCAGCGCGGCCATCGTGCAGTAGAGCGCGATGGCGGCGGTGAGCAGCTGGCCGCCGGAGAAGACGTCGGACATCTGGCCGACACCAACCCGCTCGGCGCGCAGCACCGCGTCGGGCTTGAGGATCTCGACGCTGACGCCCTTGGGGCCGATGGCGGCGGCCACGCCGCGCAGCAGCAGGGACATGCCGTCACGGCGCAGGTCGCTGTTCTTCTTGACGGCAGCACGGGTGGCCTCGTCGATGACCTCGCCGAGGCGCTCGACCAGGGTGGCGTGGTCCGGGTCCTCGAAGCGGATCCGCAGGAACTCCTGGCCGGACCACTCCCCCAGGCCCTCGGGCAGCCGGGACAGCCGCTGGGCGGCGCGCAGGGTGGTGAGCGAGGACTCGACCAGGCCGCGCAGCCGGTCCACGATCGAGCCGCGGTTCTTCTCCAGCTGGGCGAGCTCGTCGGTGAGCACCCGGAGCCGGGGGGCGAAGGCGGCGGCCCAGGCGGCGGCGTGCTCGGGCAGCGCGGAGGCGGGCAGTTCGCGGATCTGCTGGCGGGCGGGGGTGCGGACGGCCTCGTAGCGGGCGGCGTTGGCGTGCCGGACCAGCGCGTCGGAGGCGTCGCGGACGGCGAGTTCGGCGGAGGAGAGCTCGCCGGCCGCGGTACGGAGGGTGCGGCGGGCCTCGGTGGAGGTGGTCCGGGCCTCGGCCAGGGAGCCGAGGTACGGCTCGGCCGGGTCGTCCGCGTCGTCCTGGTGGTCGCGCAGGCCGTCGCGCAGCTGGCCGGCCAGTTCGTCGAAGTCGGCGGCGGCGGACTGGGCGGTGTCGTAGGTGCGCTGGAGGTCGGCGTGTGCGGTGCGGGCGGCGTCCACGGCCTCGCGGCACTCGGCGAGCCGGCTGGTGGCGGTACGCAGCAGGGTCTGGGCGTGCTCGGGGTCGGTGGGGACGAGGTCCTCGGGCAGCTCGGTGTGCGCCTCGCCGTCGGCGGGGGCGGAGCGTTCGACCTCGCCGCGCAGGCGGCCGAGCTGCTCGCTGGCGGCGGCGGAGCGGGCCTCGATGGTGGCGACCAGCTCCTCGGCGCGGGCGGCGGCGGCCTGGCGGGCCGGGCCGTCGGCGCCGTCGGGGCTGCCGAGCAGTTCCTCCGCGCGGGTGCGGACCTTGTTGGTGAGGCGGTCGAGTTCGGCCGCGGCGCCGGCCTCGTCGCCCTCGGCGCGGGCCTGCTCGGCGCGCAGGTCGGCGCCGACGCCGACCTTCTCGTAGAGCTGGGAGGCGGCCCGGTAGGCCTCGCGCAGGGCGGGCAGTGCGGCGGAGGCGGTCTGCTCGGCGGGCTCGTCGCACTGCTCGGCGGCGGGGATCTCGGCGCGTTCGGCGCGCAGCGCGCGGCCGGTGCGGCGGGCGTCGTCGGCGGCGCGCTGGGCGGCGCGGCGGTCCTCGTCGCAGGTGCGGGCGCGTTCGGCGCAGACGGCCTGGCGGCGGTCGCACTCGGCGGCGTCCTCGCCCAACTCGCGCTGGCGGCGGCTCCAGTTGGCGCGTTCGCGCAGTCGGAAGGCGAGGCCGGAGAGGGCGTCGGCGCGGCGGCGGGCGCGCTGGGCGGCCTCGCGGTGCTCCTCGTACGCGGAAGCGGCGGTGGCGTGGTCGGTCTCGGCCTCGTCGTGGTCGGCGCGCAGGGTGGCCAGCGCGGCGGCGGACTGCTCGGCGTGCTCGCGGGCGGCCTCGGCGGCGGCGGCGAGTTCGGCGAGGGTGCCGGGCGGGCAGCTGGCGTGCCAGGAGGCGAGGCGGGCGGCGAGGGCGCGGTCGGCGCCGAGGCGGCCGGCGAGTTCGCGGATGTGCTCCTCGCGGGCACTGGCGCGGGCCCGCAGTTCGCGGCGCTCGCCATCCGCGGCGGACTCGTCGTGCATGGCCGGGTTCGGCGGCACCAGGAAGAACGCGGGTTCGTCGGTGATCGGGGCGATCAGCGAGGCGGCGGCGCCCACGGCCACGGTGGAGCGCGGCAGCAGGGCGGCGGCCTGCAGGGCCTCGCGGGCGCGCTCCAGCGAGGACGGGTCGGTGACCACGACGCCGTCGACCAGTTCGGGGCGGGCGGCGAGGATCGCCTCGTGGTCGGCCGGGTCGACGGACTGGGCGAGGTAGCGCCAGCCGGGCAGGGCCGGGATGCCGTGCTCGGCGAGGTACTCGACGGTGGCCAGCACGTCGGGGCCGGGCGGCAGCAGGCCGCCGTCGCCGAGCGCGGCGAGGATACGGGAGTCGTCGGCGGCGGCGGTGCGCAGGTCGAACAGGGTGCGCTCGGCGGTGGCGATGGCCTCGTCGAGGAGTTCGCGCAGGTACTCGGCGTTGCGGTCGAGCACGGCGGGGGTGAGGAAGCCGGCGTCCTCCGCGGCGCCTGACCCGTCTTCGCTCCAATCGGTAGGTGCGGGGGTGAGGGAGAGCAGGTCGGCGAGCCGCTGCTCGGTGGCGAGCAGGGCTGCGGTGCGCTGCTCGGCGGCCAGGGCCCGGGCGGCGCCCTTGCGGGCGTCGCCGGCCCGCTCGGCGGCGAGTTCGGCGCGCGAGGTGGCCGCGGCGGCCTCGCGCAGCCGGGCGGCGGAGGCCTCGGCGGCGGTGCGAGCCTGGGCGAGGGCAGCGGCGGCGGCCTTCTCGACGTCGGCGGCGTGCAGTGCGGCGCGGGCCGGGTCCACGTCGCCGTCGGCGTCGATGAAGCCGGCCTCGACGGCGGCGGCGGTCTCCTGCTCGACCTCGGCGAGGCGCTGGCGCAGGTGCTCGGCCTCGCTGCGGGCCTTCTGGGCGGCGGTGGCGGCCTCGGTGGCGTCGGACTGCGCCCTGGCGCCGTCCGCCTGGAGCTCGCCGGCGCGCTGTTCCTCGGTGTCGGCGCGGGACTCGGCGGCCGCGGCTGCGGCCTCCAGGGCGCGGGCGAGCGCGGTGGCGGCGGCGGCGCGGGCGGCGAGCGCGGGGGCGGCGTCCAGCTCGGCCTCGCGGATGGCGGCGGCCACCCGGGCGACCCGGTCGGCGGCGGCGCGGTGGCGCAGTACGGCTTCGGCGGCCTGCCAGGCGGAGTGCAGGGTGCGGGCGTCGATGAGTTCGCGGCGCAGTGCGGCGGCCTCGGCGGTGGCCGCGGCGAGGCTCAACGTGGCGTGCCGGTGGGTGAGTTCGTCGGCGATCAGGCTGTGCCGGGTGCGGTCGGCCTCGGCGGCGGTGACGGCGCTCGCGGCGGCGGCGACCTCGATGGCGAGGTCCTGGGCGCGGTCGCGTTCGGCGGCAGCGCGGGAGGTGAGGGCGTGGGCGAGGCGGCGGGTGCGGCGTTCGGCGGTGCGGTGGGCCTCGCGGACGGTCTCGCGGGCGGTGGTGGCCTCGACGATGCGTTCCAGCAGGTCGAGCGAGCCGGCGGTGAAGTCGCGTTCGGCGGTGAGTTCGGCGCGGCGGCCGAGCTTGGCGGCGAAGCCGTGCACGAGGTCGGCGAGGCCGTCGGTGTCCCGGGTGTCGGTGACGGCGCGCAGCAGCAGGTCGGTGAAGTCGCTGTCGTGCTTGACCGCGAAGAGGCCGGCCGCCTCGCCCTCGTCGGCGTTCATCTCGCGCTGGTAGCGGAAGAGTTCGGGGTCGAGGCCGAGTTCGCCGAGGTGCTCGGTCCAGCGGTCGTGGCCGTCCTCGAAGACCAGGTCGAGGTGGGGGTGGGCCTTGCCGGCCTCGGTGAGGGCGTCGCGGAAGCCCTTCATGGTGCGGCGGCGGCCGCGGGCCTTCTGGTCGCCGGCCAGGCTGACCCGTTCGGCGACCGGCAGCGAGTCGAGGGTGAGGCCGGGGCCGGGACGGAAGGAGTACCAGGTCTCGGCGAACTTGCGCGGGTCGGAGGAGACCTGGCGGCCGCGCCACTCGCTGACCTTGCCGACCACGATCAGCTCGCCGGTGACGGTGTGCTGCCACTCCAGGGCGACGTGGCCGCAGTCGTCGGCGAGCAGGAACTTGCGCAGCACGCCGGAGCTGGCCCCGCCGAGGGTGTTGCGGTGGCCGGGGAGCATCACCGAGAAGATCAGCTTGAGCAGGACGGACTTGCCGCCGCCGTTCTCCAGGAAGAGCACGCCGGCCGGGGCGGGGCGGCGGACCGGGCCGTCGGTGTCCTCGCCGAACAGGCCGATCTGCTGCGGGGCCGGGTCGGCGACGGGCTCGCCGACGCCGCGCAGGTCGAGCACCGTGTCGGCGTAGCGGGCGCCGGCCGGTCCGATCGAGTAGAGGCGGACCCGGTTGAGCTCGTACATGTGCGGCGGTTCTCCGTGCGTCTGTGGGGCGTCTATGGGGTTGTCAGAGCGAGTGGAACGGCAGGCCAGCGTCGGCGACCAGCTCGTCGCCGGTGTCCGGCGGCAGCAGACTGGCGGTGCCGTCGGAGACCGGGACGATGCCGAGGTCGAGCAGTTCGGCCATCGCGGCGCTGCCGGCCAGGTCGCGGACCTGGAGCTGGTAGCGGGCGGTGGTGCGGTAGGTGCCGCCGGAGTCGTCGGAGACCTTCTGCAGGAAGCCGGAGTCGACCAGGAACATGACGGCCTTGGCGACGATGCCGATGGTGGAGCCGGAGAGGCGGCGGGCGTCCTTGGTGGCGCCGGTGGCGGTGCGCCGGGCCCAGACCCGCCAGGCGGCCTCCAGGCCGGGGGCGTCGGAGGCCGGGTCGGTGTTGGCGCCCTCGGCGTCGGCCTGCTCCTCCAGCCGGCGGCAGGCCTGGCGGACGAAGGAATCGACGCCGTTGACGGTGATCCGGCCGAGGTAACCGTCGTCGGCGAGGTCCTCGGGGCGGGGGAAGGCCATCGCGGCGACGGCGAGGTGGGCCAGGCCGTGCAGGAAGCGGTCGGTGGACTCGGAGGCGGCGCGGCGCGAGTAGTCGCCCATTCGGACGGCGAACAGCGAGTCCTCGGCGGCGGCGACGGCCATCCCGGCCCGCGGCGAGACCTCCAGGACGACCAGGCCCATGCCGGTGGCGATGGCGTCGGCGAGGCGGGCGAACGGCGGGTCCTCGCGGTGGCGGCGGACGAGTTCGGCGTATTCGGCGTCGCGGGCGGGGAGCAGCTTGGCCTGGAGGCCGAAGGAGACCAGCCGGGCGGCGTCGGCGACGTCGGCGGGGGTGATCGGCGCGGGGGCCGCGGGTTCGGTCTCCGCCGCCCAGGACGTGTCGTGGTGGGTCGTCACGGGCGGTGCTCCTCGGGGCTGCTGCTGTTACGGGTGTTCTGGTGGTGCGTCACGGTCGGTGCCTGGAAGGTCGGTGCCTGGAAGGTCGGTGCCTGGAAGGTCGGTGCCTGGAATCTCGATGCCCGGTAGGTCGGGCGTCCGGACGGCCGCTGCCCGGCCGGTCAGCCGCCGTCCTTGCGGTCGGCCGCCATCCCGACCGCGTCGAGCAGGGCGCTGCCGACGATCAGGTCGGCGCCGCCGAACTCCGGGTCGCGCAGCGGGGTGCCGTCGTCCACGGCGAACAGCAGCCGCTCCTCGCCCTGGCGGTAGGCGGTGCCGACCGGCGGGCTGGCCGCGTGCACGGCCAACAGAGCGACCAGGTACGGGAGTTCAGGGTCCCGCTTGCGGGCGTCGGCGAGCAGGCCGGAGAGCCGGCGGGGGGCGTCCGGAGGCAGGTCGAGCAGCTCCAGGGCGGATTCCAGCTGGGCCTCGGAGAAGCGGCTGTCGTCCGGGGTGGCGACCAGGTCCGGGTCTGGCAGTTCGGCGCCGAGGTGCTCGCGCTCGACCGGCGGGGTGAGCAGCAGGTCGACCAGGTCGGCGACCCGGACGGAGACGGGCGTGCGCAGTCCGGCGCCGCGGGTGAAGAAGGCGCCGGTGGGGCGGACGGCCTGCTCTATCGGCAGCCGCAGCACGGGGGCGAGCAGCTGTCCGTACAGGTCGATGCCGCTACGGGCGCCGGGGGTGGCGAAGGCCTGGCGGTCCTGCTCGGCGCGGAACAGCGGGCCGGCCTCCAGCAGGCGGGTCTGCAGCTTCGTGTGGCGGCGGATGCAGTCCTTGACGATGTCGAGCAGCTCGGCGGCGCGGCGCTTGTGCTCCGCCCCTTCAGGAGTGTGAGGCTCGGCCTCGTCGCGCGCCTTGCGGATGTTGGTGAGAATCGCGTTCTCGTGCCGGTAGCGGTCGGCGATGTGGTCCAGCGCCTCGTCGATGAGGTCCGGGACGGCGCGCATCCAGTCGACGGCCCGGACGTTGCGGCGGGTGGCGTCGAGGGCGCGGCGCAGTGTCTCGGCGTACTGGACGGTGCGGTAGCGGGCCTGCTCGGCGGCGAGCTGGGCGTCGGCCAGCCGGCCGCGGCGGATCAGCACCTCCAGCTTGACCTCGGCGGCGATCTGGGCCGAGGTGACGTCGGTGTCGAGCGCGCCGACCAGGACGTTGACGGCCTCGTCGGTGGTGCGCAGGTAGACGCCCCCGTCGGGGCCGGGGACCTCCTCGATCAGCTTGAAGTCGTAGTCGCGCCGGACGTACTCGCCGTCCGCGCCGAAGGTGCCGTAGACGGCGCGGAAACCGCGGTCCACGCTGCCGACGTTGATCAGCGACTCCAGCACCCAGCGGGCGACCCGCTCGTGCTCGGCGGCGCGACGGGTCGGGGCCTGGGCGGCGACCCGGGGCAGCAGCCGGGCGAGCACAATCTCGCGGTCGGCTCCGGTGTCGAAGTCCATGTGCAGGGTGACCAGGTCGATCGCGGCGAGGCCGACCTCGGCCATCGCGTAGCCGCCGTACTCGCCGGCCAGGTTGACCTTGCGGTTGTCCAGGTCGTGCAGCGGGGCGGTGCAGGCCAGTGCCTTGAGCCGGCGGGCCAGGCCTTCGTCGGCGGCGGGGCCGGGCGCGGGCCGCGCGGGGGCGGCGGGCCCGGCGGGCGGCCGGAGGCCGTGCTCGGTGGGCAGGTCAGCGATGGCGGTCACGGTGGACAAGATTAGAGGTTCGCACCGACATCGACCGAAACGGACCTTGCGGGCGGGCCCGACGGCAGGTGGGCGGCGGTGCGAGGGGCCGATTCAGAACGGGGCTTCGACGGAATCCCGCCATTCCCGAACCGATATTCGGGAAAGCCGTGAAGGCGCCGCGCGGCAACCATGATGATCGAACCATGATCACTCGACTGGTCAAAGCAGGCCTCGCCGCCGCGCTCACCGTGACCGCTCTCGCCACCGGCACCGGCACCGCGTCGGCCTCCCCGTCCGACGCGCAGCCCGTTCAAGGGCCGCACGTGACCGCGTCCGTGTACGGCCAATTCCCAGGCACCACCCCGCCCGGGCCGGGCCAGTTCGGGGTCGGCTGGACCTCCGCCGGCACGCAGGACCTCACCGGGCCGACCCACATCACCGTCGACCTTCCGCCGGGTCTCACCACCGGCCTGGCGATGTTCTACTCCACGCCGTACGACTACACCTTCAGCGAGAGCGTCTCGCCCGACGGCCGGCACCTGGACGCCGTCCTCATCGGCACCCGGCAGCCCGGGCACTACGAGTTCATGAAGATGAACGTGTCCGCCGACCCCAGCTGGGATCGGACCGGCCGGATCGTCGAGACCGTCAGCAACCCGAACGACACCGATCCGACCGGCCACGTGTCGATCGTGTCGGCCGACGGCAGCACGCCGACGCCGGTCGTCCCGGTCGCCCCGACCGTGGACAGCCTGGACACCACCACCGGCCCCGGCGCGGGCGGCACCACGGTGACCGTCAGCGGCAGCAACCTGGCGCACGGCATGGTGCTGGTCGGCGGCGTCCCCGCGACGGGCACGTGCACCGACACCGACTGCACGGTGACCACGCCCGGCGGCTCGGGCAGCGCGCCGGTCAGCGTGGTGGCCCCGGGCGGCACGGCGGCGGCGCCGGTCGCCTTCGACTACACCGGCGCCCCGCCCCCGCCCCCGCCCGCACCGGTGATCGGCAACATGACCATCACCAGCGGGCCGGCGGCCGGCGGGACCGCGGTGTACCTGCAGGGCAGCAACCTGACGTACGGCTCGGTCGCCTTCGGCGGGGTGCCGGCCGCACACGTCTCCTGCGGGCCGTCCTTCTGCTCGGCCACCGCTCCGGCGGCCGCCGGGCCGGGGCCGGTGAACGTCACGGTCACCACGGCGGGCGGCACCAGCGCGCCGGTGACGTACACGTACACGGCCTGACCACTGCTCCACGGATGCCCGGGTGCCGCTTCGGCGCCCGGGCACCCGTGCGTCCGGGGGCGCGTCGGGGGACGCGCTCCAACCATGTTGAACATGTTCAAAAGATCGGTCTAGAGTCGGTTCCGCGCAGGTGGGACAAGACTCCGCCTGCCCTTCGGCGTGCTCAGCGGAGGCACGCCCGACATGGAGGTGTGCGAGATGGACGGCGACCCTGCGGTCATCCTGCGGCGGGCCCGACGGTGGCTCCGGTTCTTCGTGGCCTGCCTGGTGCTCAGCGGCCTGACCGCCTTCCCGCTGGAGACCGAGACCCGTTGGCTGGTCGACTTCGCCTCCGGCCCGGCTGCTCCGCTGACCGACCACTTCCCAGCCGCCCTCGCCTGGTTCGAACGGGTCCACCGGGGCATCACCGAGACCGACGAGCGCTACCCCTTCCTGGCGTACGGCACCGACTGGCTGGCCTTCGCCCACCTGGTGATCGCCGCCGCCTTCCGGGGGCCGCTCAAGGACCCGGTCCGCAACATCTGGGTGATCCGCTGGGCGATGCTCGCCTGCGGTGCCGTGATCCCCCTGGCACTGATCTGCGGACCGCTGCGCGGGATCCCGGTGGCGTGGCGGTTTATCGACATGTCGTTCGGAATCTTCGGCGTCGTTCCGCTGCTGATCGTGTTGCGGTCCCTCCGTCCGCTGGAACGTTCCTTCCAAGAACGCCTGGCCGCGAGCTAAGTCGGCCGCCCCCGGAACCGCCCCGGGGCGCGCGAGCGGAGACCGCGCGCCGGTGGGCCCTCCGGGGGCCCGGGTCACGGACACCGGGCTTCACCCGCAGGCCCTACCATCTGGCTCAACAGCTGCTGGGAGGCGGACGGGCGTGGCCGATGCGGTGATCGATCTCAATGCGGACCTCGGCGAGGGGTTCGGGCGCTGGAGCCTGACCGACGACGAGGCACTGCTGTCCGTGGTGACCAGCGCCAACGTCGCCTGCGGCTTCCACGCCGGGGACCCGTCGACCATGCGCCGGGTCTGCGCACTGGCCGCCGAACGCGGCGTCCGGATCGGCGCCCAGGTCTCCTACCGCGACCTGGCCGGCTTCGGCCGCCGCGCGATGGACGTCCCCCCGGAGGAGCTCGCCGACGAGATCGCCTACCAGATCGGCGCCCTCCAGGTCTTCGCCCGCGCCGCCGGCTCACGGGTCTCGTACGTCAAACCGCACGGCGCCCTCTACAACCGGGTGGTCGCCGACTCCGAACAGGCCGAGGCCGTGGTGGCCGGGGTGCTGCGGGCGGGCGCGGTCTGCGACGGACCGCTGCCCGTCCTCGGACTGCCCGGCTCCCGGCTGCTCGACGTCGCCGACGGCGTCGGACTCCCGGTGGTCAGCGAGGCCTTCGCCGACCGCGCCTACACCTGGGCCGGCACCCTCGTCCCGCGCCGCGAGCCCGACGCGGTGGTGCACGACCCCGAATCGGTGATCACCCGCGCCGTCGGCATCGCCCGGGACGGCACGGTGGAGGCGGTCGGCGGCGAGCGGATCGACGTCGAGGCCCGGTCGCTGTGCGTCCACGGCGACACCCCCGGCGCCGCCCAGCTCGCCTGGCGGATCCGCGGCGCCCTCGCCTCCGCCGGGGTCCGGGTGGAGGCGTTCACATGACGGTCGGCGCGGTCCGGCGGGTCGGCGAGCGGGCGCTGCTGGTCGAACTCCCGGGGACGGCCGAGGTCGCCGCGCTGTACGGCTGGCTGCGCGAGCGGCAGGAGGCCGGGGAACTCGGCGAGGTCGAGGAACTGGTGCCCGCCGCGCGCACGGTGCTGCTGGACGGCGTCGCGGACGTCCCGGCGGTGGCAGCGCTGGTGCGCACCGCCCGTCCACGGGCGGCCGCCGCGGCGAGCGGGCCCTTGGTAGAGGTCCCGACCGTCTACGACGGCGCCGACCTGGCCGAGGTCGCCGCGCTCTGGGGGGTCTCCGAGGAGGCGGCGCTGCGGATCCACACCGAACCGGAGTACGTGGTCGCCTTCTGCGGCTTCGCACCCGGCTTCGGCTACCTCACCGGGCTGCCGCAGCGGTACGGGGTGCCCCGCCGGGACACCCCGCGCAGTTCCGTCCCGGCCGGCTCGGTCGCCCTGGCCGGACCGTACACCGGCGTCTACCCGAGCCCCTCCCCCGGCGGCTGGCAGCTGATCGGTCGCACCGCGCTGGCGCTCTGGGACCCGGTCCGCGAGCCCGCGGCACTGCTGGCGCCGGGGGTGCGGGTGCGGTTCACGGCGGAACGGGCTTAGGAACGGGCTTAGGAACGGATCCGGCAACAGTCTTGGAAGCGGGCTGAGTTGAGCGAACTGCAGGTGGTGCGGCCCGGGCCGCTGACCACCGTCCAGGACCTCGGGCGGCGCGGTGTCGCCCACCTCGGGGTGCCCAGGGCGGGCGCGCTGGACGAACCGGCGCTGCGGGCGGCGAACCGGCTGGTCGGCAACGGGCCGGCGGCGGCCGGGCTGGAGACCACGCTCGGCGGGGTCGCGCTGCGCGCCCTCGGGCCGGTGCTGGTCGCCGTCACGGGCGCGCCCGCACCGGTGACGGTCGACGGACGGGCGGCCGCCTGGGGCGCGCCGGTCGCGGTGCCGGCCGGGGCGGTGGTCGAGGTCGGCACGGCGACCGCCGGGGTGCGCGGCTACCTGGCGGTGGCGGGCGGGATAGCCGTCCCGCCGGTGCTGGGCAGCCGCTCCGCCGACCTGCTCTCCGGCCTCGGGCCTGCCCCACTGGTCGCGGGCGACCGGCTACCGGTCGGCACACCGCCGCCGTACCGGGACCGGGCCGACCTGGTGCCACTGCCCGCTCCCCCGGCCGAACTGGCACTGCGGCTGCGACTCGGCCCGCGCGCGGACTGGTTCGCGCCCTCAGCGGTGGACCGGCTGGCCCGGGACGGCTACCGGGTCTCCGCCACGAGCAACCGGATCGGGCTGCGCACCGAGGGGCCTGCCGTGGAGCGCAACCGGGAGGTCGAACTGCCCAGCGAGGGCATGGTGTTGGGAGCGGTGCAGATCCCGCCAGACGGGCAGCCGGTGGTCTTCCTGGCCGACCACCCGACCACCGGCGGCTATCCGGTGATCGGCGTCGTGCCGGCCGCCGATCTGGCGGCGGCCGCCCAGGCCCAGCCCGGGACGCCGGTGCGCTTCGTACTGCTTCGGGAGCGCTGAGGGCGGGAGCACCAAGGGTTTCAGGCCCGACCCGACAGCAGCTCCGCGATGGTGCGCTGGGCCGGGTCGAGCGTCGTCTCGCCCTCCTCCGCCGCCCAGGCCGCGTTCTGCAGCACCCGGGCCAGCGTCCAGGCCGCCGCCACCTCGCGGTCCAACTCCAGTACGTCCAGCAGGAGGTCGAAGCGCAGCCGCAGCGCCCGGTCGGGGGCGCCGCCGGCCCGCAGGTCGTTCCAGCGGTTGCGCAGCGCGGGCAGCAGCTCGAAGCCGGGGTGCCCGGCGAGCGGCTTGGGGTCGATGGCCAGCCAGGGCCCGCGGCCGCTGCCCGGCAGCGGGGCGAGGACGTTGCCGTAGTGCAGGTCCCAGTGCAGCAGCCGGTCACCGGACTCGGCCCGCACCTCGCGCAGGGCGGCCGCGCAGTCGGCGAGCAGCCGTCGCTCGTCCGGGTCGGCGAGGGCGGCGGCCACGGCCGGGGCCTCCGCCAGCAGCCCGTCCGCAAGGTCAGCCAACGTCCGCAGGTGAGCGGGTGCCTGATGTTCCGTCAACTGACGGAGCAGCTCGGCGAGCACACGCAGCGCCGCCAGGTGGTCGGGCAGGCCGAGCAGCGAGCGTGACGGGTCCAGCCGTTCCAAGAGCATGGATCCGGAGGCCGGTTCATGGTCGAGCAGGCGGACGGCGCCCCGCCCGTCCCAGGCCCGCAGGGCGTCGGGCTCGCCGGCCGTCTCCTCGTCCACGGGTTGGAGCTTCAGCACCGCGGGCGTCCCGTCTGCCCGCCGCACCGGTAGCACCAGTCCGGCCACGCCGTGTGCCGCCGGCCCGTCCGGGCGCAGCTCCCATCGGTCCAGCAACTCGCCTGCCAGGGCGGGCAGTCGGGCCGCCCAGGCGCGCCCCTCGACGCCGAGGAACTCCTCCAGCGACCGGGCCAGCGCGGGCGGGACCTCGGGGACCTCGACGGGCATCGGGCGGGCTCCTCTCGGGCGGTCCCGCTCAGCCTAGTTCGCGCTCAACCCTGTTGGAGCTCAATCCGTACTGAGCGCCGCCGCGGCCGCCGACGCGAAGCCCTCCGGATTGTCGAGCATGATGTTGTGCCCGCAGTCCGGCACGGCCACCACCCGCACGCCCGCCGTGCGCAGCCCGTCGACGCCCTCCGGGTCGCCGTCCGCCGCCGGGTGCAGGAAGGTGCGCGGGAGGTCGAGCCCGAGCAGCAGTTCGCGCATGGTCGGCTCGCTCCCCCGGGCGAGGTGCACGGCGCTGCGGTACAGGCCCTCCGGGCCGGCCAGCCGCATCGTGGACCACCAGAACGGTCCGACCCGCCCGGCGACCTCCTCCCGCCCGCCGGCCAGGAACTCCGCCTCCGTGTAGGCGGCGATCCCGCTGCTGCCGATCCGCTGGCGGCTGGGGGTGATCGGGTCCAGGTTGGCGTCCACCAGGAGCAGCCGCTCGACCAGTTCGGGATGCCGGTGCGCCAGGACGATCGCGATCGCGCCGCCCATGCTGTGGCCGACTAGCTCGACCCGGTTCAGCCCGGCCGCCGCGACGGCCGCCGCGACCGCGTCGGCGTGCGCCTCCAGGGTGTAGTCGAAGTCGGCGGGCCGGTCGCTGATGCCGAAGCCGAGCAGGTCGAGCAGCAGCGAGCGGCGCCCGGAGAGCAGCGGGTGGGCGGCAGCGGCGGCGAAGTAGACCGGCGAGCTGGCGCCCAGCCCGTGCAGGTAGAGCCTGGCGGGCTCGGCGCCGGGCAGCTCGACCCAGCGGATCCGGTCGCCGTTCGGGGTGACGGGGGCTTCACGCATGCGCGCACGCTCCTGGTTCGAAGTGGCTCGTTCGAATGGTTCGAGTGGCTCGAGTGGTTCGAGGGAAACGCCGAGAGCATACCTCGATATCGATGTATCACGGCATCGATATACCCATGCCCCGAGTCACTGATCTGAGAGAGTGGCCCCATGCTGAAGCTCGCGATCCTCGGATTCCTGTACGACCGGCCGCTGCACGGCTACGAGCTGCGCCGCCACCTAGCGGGGCTCACCGGCCACATCCGCCCGATCAGCGACGGCACGCTCTACCCCGCGATCAAGCGCCTGGAGGCCGACGGCCTGCTGGTCCGCCGGACCGAGCCCGGCAGCGCCGCCGCTCCCCGGCACACTCTGCACCTCACCGAGGCCGGCCGCACCGCCCTGCTCGACCGGTTGCGCGAGCCCGAGCCGCTGGACATCAGCGACGGCAACCGCTGGACCACCGTGCTCTCCTTCCTGCGCCACCTCGACGACCCGGCCACCCAGGCCGCCGTGCTCCGCCGCCGACTGGACTTCCTCTCCGAGCCGGCCAGCTTCTACTACGAGGGCGACCGACCGCGCAGCGCCGAGGAGTTCGCCGATCCGTTCCGGCGCGGCCTGCTGCTGACAGCCCGCGCGACGACCGAGGCCGAACTCTCCTGGCTGCGCGCCGCCCTGGCCGAGCTGGCGGAGGCCGGACGAACCGGCGGAGCGACGGGCTGACGAACTGACGCACTGACCGAAAGACGCCGTACCGTCCTTCCCGCCGGACCCCGCCCGTGTTCCGATGGCCCCATGGGCAACGACACTCACATGCACGACGAACGACGCCGCGGTTACGACGGCACGGGCGCGGGCGCGATCACCCCCGACGGCTGCGCGGTCGAGGTGTGGAGCCGCCTCCCGGTGGGTGACGCACCGGACGTGATCGAGGCCGCCGTGCCGCCCGGCGCGCGCATCCTCGAACTGGGCTGCGGCGTCGGCCGGATGACCCACCCGCTGGTCGACCGCGGCTTCACCGTGACGGCCGTGGACGAGTCCGCCGAGATGCTGGGCCGGGTGCGCGAAGGCATCCGCACCGTGCGCAGCCCGATCGAGCGGCTGGACCTCGGCGAGCGCTTCGACGTCGTCATGCTCGCCTCCTTCCTGGTGCACGCCGGCGATGTGGCCGTCCGCCGGGGCCTGCTGGAGACCTGCCGCCGCCATGTCGCCGAGGACGGCTGCGTGCTGGTGCAGCGCGAGGGCGAGGACTGGCACCTGAACGTTCCGCGCGAGAGCCGGATCGGGGCGGACGGCATCGCCCGGATCCTCTCCGCCACACCGGTGGGTGACGGGGTGAGCTCCGTCCACGCGCAGTACGAATTCCCGGACGGCGCCTGGACGCAGACCTTCCTCTCCCGCCCGCTCAGCACGGAGGCCTTCGAACAGGCCCTGGCGGACGCCGGCCTGCGGGTCGAGAGGTACCTGACGGAGGACCGCACCTGGGTCAGGGCCCGCCCACTCGGCTGAGCCGTGGTGGCCCGGAGCGCGAGGCCCCTCAGAGAGCGCAACGCCGGTGCGATCAAGTAGAACGCCGTTCCACAGAAGACAACAGAAGGCACCAAAAGCAGTGGGCCGGGACACCTTCACGGTGTCCCGGCCCACTGAACGTCGAGGACCTAGCGCCCGAACTCCCGGGCGGCGGTCAATCGGCCGCGGACGGCGGCGTGGACCTCGGCCTCCTCGGCCGGGTCGGCGGCAAGCCTTCGCAGCCGCTCCAGCACACGCGCGTCGCCCGTGGTGGCGACATGGCGCGCGGCGAGCTCGCGCGTGGACTCCTCGCAGTCCCAGAGGCACTCGACGGCGGGCCCCTCGGGGAAGTGCACATCGGTGGCGGCGAGCGCCCGGGCGGCGCGGCCGCGCAGTTCGGAGGAGGCGGCCTCCCCGTAGATGTGGCGCAGGACCGGTACGGCGTCGGCGGCGGCCAGCCGCCCCGCACCGTCGACCAGCGAACCGAGCCCGGGACCGCTGACCCCGCGCACGGACATCCAGCGGCGCAGCCCGGCGACCACCAGCGGCGCGTCGGCCGGCTCCCCGGCATCGGCGAGCAGTCGGACGGCGGCCTCGCCGAGCGCGCTGTCGGCGCCTCCGCTGGCCGGGTCGGCCCAGCGGCGGGCCTGCGCCAGCACCTCGGGGCCGCGCATCCGGCCGAACAGCTCCAGCGCGGCCCGCACCATCCGCTCGTCCACGTCAGCTGCGGCAGCCTCGATCAGCTCGATGGCGACCGGGTCGCGTTGGTCGACCAGGTAGCGCAGGGCGGCCCGCCGGGCGCCGGGCAGGCCGTCGCGGGCGGCCTCCAGCAGGACCGGACGGTCCTCGGGCCGGACCACGGCGGTCAGGCAGCGGGCGGCCGCGGCGGCGCGGCGGTCCACGGCGTCGGGCGCGGACGGGTCGTCCTCGGCCCGCTCGGGCTCCGGGCGGGCCAGGAAGGCGCCGGCGCCGAGGCCGCCCAGCTCACCCTGGTCGGCCCAGGCCAGCACGTCGGCGGTGGACCAGCCCGGGGTGACGCCGCTGCGGTTCAGCTGGCGCTGCCAGAGGTCGAAGGGTGACTGCTCGCTCGCCGCGGCGACTCTCGGGTGGTAGGCCGCCCACAGCCGCCAGGGCCGGGGCTCGTACGCGTTGCGGATGAAGTCGCGCAGCTCGGCGTCGCCCTCGGGGCCCGGCGGGAAGCGGTCCAGCACGGCGGTGCCGAGCAGCAGCAGGCCGCGGTCGTCGTCGCGCAGGGCGAGCTCGTCCAGGGCCCAGGCCCAGTTGGCGCCCGTGGCGGCGTACTCGCGCAGCATCAGCAGCGCGTCGCGCCGGCCGTAGGCGGCCAGGTGGCCCAGGACGGAGAGGGCGAGACCGGTGCGGTTCTCGTCGTCGTTGACGAGGTCCTCGGCGGAGTGGAGGTGGTCCTCGATCCCGTCGAGGGAGGCCTCCAGCTCCATGTAGAGACGGGCGTAGTAGAGGGAGCGGCTCTCGACCTGCCAGTCGGCCCGCGGATCCCTGGTGACGCACTCCTCCAGCGCGGCGATGGCCTCGGCACGGTCGGCGGCCAGCGCATGGAGCTGCCCGTCACCACGGCCTCGCTGCAGGAGGCCTAGGAGGCTGGCACTGGGTGCTATCACTGGCTCGAACATGAGGTCAGCATCCGTTGCGGCGGTCGTAGTGGCAACGGGATTTCCGTCGCCGGGGTCTCTGGTCGGTACTGCGGTGGGCGCCCGGGCGCCGGAATCACCGAAGGTTACCGCCTCGGGCCCCCTTCCGCACACAGGGCGACGAAGGCTGCTGCCACAGTGGCATATGCCAGGGGAATTTTGCCTGCGATCTGTCCAAATCGCCCACAGCGATGAGGACGCTGTGCGACAGTCTTCTCACTACCCCAACGACCCGCACACGGCTGGTCGCACCGAGCGATGGACCCGTCATGAACATGCCTTTAGGAGCCACCCGCCCGCCGGACAGCGCCGCGGTGAACGGCCCGGCGGGCGCGGACGGCCCGGGCTCCGCGGGCGGCACGGGCCGCGCCCGCGACGAGACGGGCGACGGCGCCGACAGCGGAACGGACGGCAGAGTGGACGGCACGGCGCAGGACCCGTCCGGCCCCCACCTCGACAACGGCGGCACCGACGACCGGATCGTCGGCTCGGCCGAGTGGGACCTGCTGACCGACGGCATTCAGTGGAACGCGGAGACCTACCTCCTCCTCGGCTGCGACCCGGGCCACGGCCCGCTCAGCCTCGACCGGCTGCCCGACCGCCTCCCCGAGGCGGACCGGCCGATGCTGCGCCGGATGATGACCGACGCCCTGGTGCACGGCCGCCCGGCCGCCGGCACCCTGCGGATCCGCCGGACCGACGGACGACACGACAGCGTCGAGTGCGCGGGCGAACCCGTGCTCGGCACGGACGGCACCGTCACCGCGCTGCGGATGCTGCTCCGGCCGGCCTCACCGGCCTGAACCAGCGCGGCCCGCGGCCCCGCTCCTCCTCGAACGGCTCGCGCGAGCCGCCCGCCTCACGACAGCCGCGGCCGGTTCTTGGCGTCCGCCGCCCGCAGTTCCCGCCCGAGCTCCGCCCGCAGCTCGTCCACCACCGGCAGTCCCCGGTACCGCGTGGTCAGCCGGTACATCTCGCGCAGCCGGTCCCAGGTCCGGTGCGAGGAGTTCTGGCCGATCAGGTTCATCACCATCTTGGCCTGGAACTCCGCCGCGTCCGGTTCCCCGGTGATCCAGTGCACCGAGGCCAGGGTGATCCGGTCGAACAGCGCCGAGCGCAGCTGCCCGGTGCCCTCCCGCAGGGTGATCACCCGCTCCGCGTGCCGCCGGGCCAGGGCGGCCGCCGACTGGTCGTGCTCGGACAGCGTGCGCAGCACCAGGGCCTGCATGCCGCGCAGCTCCGCCTCGTCGAAGACCTGCATCCAGTTCGGCGCCGGCTCCTGCGCGTCCTCGGTGAACAGCTCCTCCGCCTCACCGAGGAGGCGGTAGGTGTCCTGGGAGTGGCCGATCGAGGCGTGCGCCCAGGCCTCGACGGTGTTGAACATCGCACGCGTTCTGGGCAGCAGCCGGCCGCCCGAGGCCTTGGCCGCCGACATCAGGTCGATCGCGTCGTCGGCCCGGCCCAGGTGCACCATCTGCCGCGCCGCCCGGGAGATCGCCTCACCGGCCCGCGGCCGGTCGCCGGCCTCCTTGGCCGCCTCGGCCGCGATCATGAAGTAACGCTGGGCGGTGGGCTCCAGGCCCACGTCGTGCGACATCCAGCCCGCGAGCACCGCGAGGTTGGCCGCGACCAGCCACAACCGCTGCTCCACCACCGGATCGTGGCGGTGCGTCAGGAGGCCACCCACCTCGTTGAGTTGACCCACCACCGCCTTGCGCTGGAGCCCGCCGCCGCGCGCCGCGTCCCAGGCCCGGAACACCTGCACCGAGCGCTCCAGCGACTCCACCTCGTCGAGCCCGACCGGGCCCGCGTCGTACACGTCCACCACCGGGCGCGCTCCGCCCCCGGTGACCACCTGGCGCGGGCCGGGCACCGAGGCCGCGTACGCGACGGCGTCCCCGCCCAGCCAGCCCTTCAACGAGTCGGCGATGACCGCCCCGGCCGTGAGCGCGGCTCCAGCGCCCACCAATCCACGTCGGTTCAGCATGAGGTCCATTCCCGTGAACTCGGTGAGGACCGCGGCTGTTCGACCCGGCGACCATGGCACTGCTGCGGACGGCTCCGCTCCGGACCTGGTGGGCCGGTGTCGTTCCAGACCGAGGTCCTCAGTGGTGACGACACGGCCGAGCCGCTCCGTGAACACGGCTGCCAGCACCCTCGGCACCGGATCGCGCGGGATCTCCCCCTGCTCGATCCAACGCCGTACCCTCGACGTGTCGGTGGACAGCTGCTGCTGCCCCAGCGCGGCACCCCGACGGTTGACCAGCCGCGCCAACTCGCCCTTGGACCATCCGGTCAGGACGAACAGATCGGCGAGTCGGGTGTTGGGTCCCCTGCTCAATGAAGCCCCCAGGTTCCTCGGCTTCTCCGAGGCTAGAGGCTCGGGCAAGTGCCAGGCGAGCATTCGCCACCGTTCGCCAGGGCCCGCCAGACTACTCAGCCAGTGCCCGACGGGTGTATTGTAGAGGTGCGCCACCTCGCCCCTCGGGTCGGGCGGCGTCCCACCAGGGCCGAGGCAGTCCCCCGACCGTGGCACGGGACGCTCCCGGTCCTCACCCGAGGGGGTGGCGCGGCCGGGTGGCGCGGGGGCGCCGGGCACGGCCACGGCGATCCGGCCGACCGCATTCCCCAGGGTGCGGACGGCCGGAGCACTGCCGAACAGGGGTTCCGACCCCGCGTCCGTGCCCGGCGCCCGCGCACCACCCACCGACCGCAGCAGGGCCGCCGTCGCACCAGGAAGCACACGGCACCGGCCCTCCCCCACCCCCGCGGGGAGAACCCGCCGACGGACCGGAAGGGACCACCCTCAGCCCATGTACTCCTCAGCGACCACCCCCACGCCGACCGCGACCCGCACCGCGCTGCGCCCCCCCACCGCAGCCGCCGGCCGTCCCGGCCCGAAGCAGGTGCCCCCGGCGAGCCGTCCGGTGGCTCCGCGCGGCACCGAGGGCCGGTCCACGGACGCCCGGGTCCCGGTCGGCCGTGCGGCGCTGGGACTGCGCGGCTCCGAGGTCGCCCCGCCGCCCGGCCACCGCCTCCCGCTCGCCCGCCAGGCCGACGGCCAGGTGCTGCGCGCCCGACGGCCCGGCCAGCCGGCCGGACCCGACCGGATCGACCCGTCCGCGCTGCAGACCCCGGCGGTACGGGCCGCGCTGGCGAGCGTCGCGCGGATATGTCCGGCGTTCACCCCGCGCCAGGTCCTGCGCGAGGGCAGCCGCCACATCCTGGTGGCGGGCACCATCGGGCGGGCGCCGGTGGTCGCCAAGTGCCTGGCGCCGCAGGCGGTGCGGAGTGAGTACTTCGAGCAGCTGGTGGCCGACTTCCACCACGAGGTCGCGGTCTACCGGGCGTTCGTCCGGCACCGCCCGCCGGTGCGGCTGCCCCGGCTGGTCGCGGCCGACCACGACCGCTGCGTGCTGGTCGTGGAGCGCGTTCCCGGGCGGCCGGCCGCCCGGGAACGCCACCCGGTCAACGCACCCACCCCGGGCGAGGTGCGGGCGCTGCTCGGCGCGGTCCGGACGCTGAACCTGTGGCGGCCGCCGAGCGACGTGTTCCGGCCGCGCCTGGACTACCAGTTGGAGATCGCCCGCTACCACTCCGTGGGCCAGCTCACCGACCGGGACGCCGGCGACCTGCGCGGCCTGCTGCACGGCCTCGGCCACACCCCGTTGCAGCTGTGCCACGGCGACGCCCTGCTCAGCAACATGCTGCTGGCGCCGTCCGGGCCGGTGCTGGTCGACTGGGAGCAGGCCGGCTGGTACCTGCCGGGCTACGACCTGGCGGTGCTGTGGAGCGTGCTCTCCGGCGACACCGCCGCCCGCCGCCAGATCAGCCAACTCGCCCAGAGCGGCGGCACGCTGGCCCGGGACGCGTTCCTGGTGAACCTGGTGCTGGTGCTGATGCGGGAGATCCGGCTGTACGACGTGCCGGGCGCCGGCGAGGAGCAGCGGATCATGATCCGCCGGCTCTACGACGACGCCGCGCTGGCCCGTCGGGCCGTCCGGGCCGCGGTCGGGACGCGCTGAGGCCGGAGGTTCCGCGGCCGGTGCGTCCTGGGGTGCTACGGCCGGGCGCCGCGCTCCAGGGCGGCCCGGCCGGTGGCCTCCAGGACGGCTTCCTCCGGCGCGAGGTGCACCCGGCTGCTGAGCACGTCCCGCAGGTAACGCTCCAGCGGGTGACGCCGGCTCAGCCCCGGGTTGCCGGTGAGCGCGACGGCCTGCTGGACCGCCGCGGTGGCGGCCCGGGTGGCCAGCAGCTGAGCCGGACCGGTCCGGGCCACGGCGTCCGGTTCGCCCCGGTCCACCCGGGGGGCCAGACCCTCGACCAGTTCCTCGGCGCCGATCAGCTGGGCCTCGATCTCGCCGAGGGCGCAGCGGTAACGGGGCAGGGTGCCGAGCGGTTCGGCCGGATTGGCCGGAGTGCGTTGGCCGAGGAAGCGAACCAGCCAGGATTCGGCGGCCCGGGCGACGCCGATCGCCACTGCGGCGAGGGCCAGATCCTGCCAGGCGCGGGAGAGTTCGGCCTCCGCACGGTCCTCCTGCCCGGGGGCGCCGAGGCCGAGCGCGAGTTCGGCCGGCACCCGCACCCTGTCGAGGACGACATCGTGGCTGGCGCTGGCCCGCAGGCCGAGCTGGTCCCAGGTCGGGTCGATCTCCAGGCCCTCGCTCTCGCCGCGGACCAGGAAGGTGCCGATCCTCGGCTCGGGCTCGTCGGTCCGTGCGGTGACCCCCATCCAGGCCAGTGCCTCGGCGCCGGTGCAGTACGTCTTCCGGCCGGTCAGCAGCCAGCCGCCGCCGTCCCGTCGGGCCACCGTCCCGGGCAGTCCGTCCGGTCGGCCCGCGGGCTCCGCCCGGAGCGTGTTGACCAGCACGGGCCCGCGCCGGGACTCGGTGAGCAGTCGCCGGTAGCCGGCCGTCGGCCAGCCGGCGCGGCGGGCCTGCTCGGCGTGCCGGAGCAGGGTGAAGGCGGTGACCACGGCCACCGAGGCGTCGCCGCGGCCGAGTTGGGCCAGCACCCGGACGATGTCGGTGAGCGTGCCGCCCGGTCCGCCGTACCGCGGGGAGACGGTCAGGGTGAGCAGCCCGGCCTCGTGGACCGCCTCGATGCCCTGGTACGGGAAGGTGGCGTCGCGGTCGTGCTCCTCGGCGCGGGCGGCGAGCAGGTCGACCACCCGGGGCAGTCCGGCCAGGGCGGCCTCGACCGCGGTGCGGTCGGGCGCGGGCGACGTGGGGTGGCCTGAAACGGTGTGGCCGGGAGTCGAGTGGCCTGAAGTCGAGCGGGCTGAGGCAGAGTGGCCGGAACCCGATGACTCGGTTCGGGAACGATCGTTCGAGGGACGATCGGTGGCAGCGGTGGTCGTCATGGTGCTGGTGCCTCCGGGCGGCAGCGTGGGCTCAGCGAGTGCGGACGGCACGCCGCACGGGCGTGCGAAACCGGTTGGCGGCCCCGGATGTCGACACACGGCCCACCCCGGACTCGGCACCACCGACCGGATCAGGCCGGTTGCCACCGCCACGGGGGCGAAAACCCCCTCAGCGGCCCGGACACGCCGCGCTGGCGGTCCGCCGCAGGTCGAGATGCCTGCGACGGGTCAGCAGCGGGAGACGGCACGGCATGTCCGCGACTGTACGAACCGATGATCGAAACCGTCAAGCAGCGTCCGGGCCCCAGGTGGGGCCGGTCGGCCGTGCCGGAATCAGCCCCGCCGGAATCAGCCCTGCTGGAACATGTCGGCCGGAAGCGGCTTCAGCAGCTGATACAGGTCGTCCGAAATCGGTCGGTCCCAGGACGCGATGGTGACCAGGACGCCGTCGCTGCGGCCGAACTGGGCGCAGAACACGCGCTCCTCGCTGACCTTGACCTTCTTCACGATCAGCAGGTCGTCCCCGAGCATGACCGGGAAGTCCTCGGCCGAGACGAACTCGACCGGCTCGTCGTTCTCCAGCGCCGCGAGCAGCTGCCGCACCTCGAAGGGCACGCTGTCGCCGGTCTCCCGAGCGGGCGAGCCCTCGGGGAGATTGCCGATGAACATCGCCGGGCCTCTGCCGCCGAACAGGTCGTAGCGCAGGAAAATCCCCTGGCAGGAGCCGTCCGGGCCGGTCATCATGGCCGCACCGAAGTCGCCGGGCCAGTCGCCCGGGTCCATCGCGAGCACGTCGAAGTCCGGGCCGGCGGGCTGTCCGGAGCGACGGCGGAGAAAAGACATGGGAACATCGTACGTGCCCGGCACACCGCACTCGCGAGGTGGGTGGGGCGCCGACTCGGGACCGGCGGGAGATCGACGCTCAGAGACCAATGTTGACTCTGAGCAACCGTCCGGGCTACGTTCGGTTCAGCACGACAGCCGTTCTGGGTTTCACCCTCCGGGGGGACGGCACGTCGCAACGCGGCCCTACACGCGTATCCCTCACTGTGCACTTGTCGTGCCGAAAAGCAGAGCGCCCAGCTTCGTCATCGCACACCGCACAACACACAAGCCAACAGTTCCACGCAGTTCCATGCACCACATGTAACAAGAGCCAGATCCGCGGGGCCCCGGCCCGTCGCTCCCGTGGATCTGCTCGGGACGCCGCCGCGTGGGGGCGTGCGGGTCCCGAGCAAAAGGTGCCGTTATCCGAGTCGCTCTCGGATTCGGCGCCAGCCTCCCGGCGACTGCCGGCCCCTTGTGGGCCGGGACCGGCCGACGCACCCCGGTGCGCAGGGGATGACTGGGAGGATGGCCTGGCAGTGCTGCCGGGCCGCACAGCAGGCGCCGTGTCTGGCCGCGTGGGGGCGGTGGGCACGGCGTCTGCCTGTGCTCATACTCTGAGCTGCGTTTGTCTAACAGTCAACAGAAATTCTGACGGGGCACGCTCAAAAGATCATCAGTTGTGATGTTCGGTGCGGAAATCGTCTGCTGAACCACCTGCGGAGCGGACCCGTCCGCCGTGCACTTCCGTGCCGGACGGGTCCGCTCCGCGGGTGCGCGCCGGTGGCTCAGGTGAGGTCGAACTCGCCGTCCCGGGCGCCGAGCACGAAGGCCCGCCACTCGGCCGGGGTGAAGACCAGGATCGGACCGCCCTCCTGACGGCCGTCCCGCATCCCGATGTACCCGTCCACGAACGCGATCTGGACGTCCCCGACGCCCTGGCTGCTGCACAGCCACTCCGCCCCGGTGAAGTCCACCTTCGGCTTCCCGCTCGGCGCCAGCTCCGGCTGCGCGCCGACCACCTCGGTGTCCGTACCGCTGTTGACTGCCACTGACGATCTCCTCCCGACGGCATTCCAGGGCCAGCCTAGCCACACCTCCCGGGCCCGGTCAGCGGGTTGGCGAGGACTCCCTCCGAGAGGGGAGGCGGGCCCCGGAGGAGGGCGGCCGGAGGAACGGCCGAGGGGCCTCGGGGCGTCGTAGCGGCTCCGCGGGACTCGTCCAGGCGCGCCGAGGCGTGTCCCGACCGGCGGGCGCCGGGGCAGCTGCCAGAGTGCTGCCAGGGCGCGCGTACGGCCCCGGACCCACCCTCCAGCCCACGACCCAGCCTTGAGGAGCAGCCGATGAGCCGCCGGGACGGAACCCGCGCCGACGTCATCCCCATCTCCGACGCCCCCTCGGCCCATCCTCCGGCGCCCCGCACCCCGCCCGTACCCACCCCGCTGCCCCGGCCCACCCCCGCCCGGCCGTCCGCGCACGGCCGGGTCGGGATCGTCCTGGTCTCGCACAGCCAGGAACTGGCCACCGCCGTACGCGACCTGGCACTCGCTTTGACCGGATCCGACTCCCCCGCGCCGGTCGCCGCGACCGGTGGCGATCCGGCCGACGGACCGGGCATCAGCGCGGTGCTGGTGGCCGCCGCCACCCGCCGGGTCGACCAGGGCCACGGTGTGGTGGTGCTCGCCGACCTGGGCGGGGCGGTCAGCACCGTCCGGGCCCTGCTCTCGGACGCCGACGAGCACGGCTTGCCCTTCCCGGTCCGCTTCGCGAACGCGCCGTTCGTGGAGGGCGCGGTGGCCGCCACGGCGACCGCCACGGCGGGCGGGGACCTGGCAGCGGTGCTGGACGCGGCGGAGGAGGCCTACCGGCAGGGCAAGGCCTGACGGGCTGGCAAGCCCTACGGGCGCTCCTTGTCGTCCCAGCTGAAGATCGCCGGGCCCCGGCACTCCAGGGCGTGGCGCAGCCGCTCGTGCTCGGTGTCGATCATCGGCGGCAGCTCGTCCAGTCCGAACCAGCCCACCTCCAGCGACTCGTCGTCGTTCACCCGCGCCTCGCCGCCGACCGCCCGGCAGCGGAAGGTCAGCACCAGGTACTGCGTCACATCGCCGTTCGGGTAGGTGACCTGCGGAGACACGGTGACCGAGGCGAGCAGCTCGGGAACGACCACCACGCCGGTCTCCTCCAGGCACTCGCGCACCACGCCGTCGGCGGGCTGCTCACCCGGGTCGAGGATGCCGCCGACCGGCGCCCACCGGCCGTCGTCGGCCCGGCGGGCGAGCAGCACCCGGCCCTGGTCGTCCACGGCGACGGCGACGACGGCGCTCAGCCAGAGCGGCTGGGTGCCGACCATGGAGCGGAGTTCGGCGAGGAAGGGGGGAATGGCCATGCGGCGCAGCCTAGCGGGCTACCTCGGCTGGTCCCCGTGGGGGCAGTCCCCGTACGGGCGCAGCAGGGCGGCGACGGCGAGGTCGCCACCGTGTCTCATGAGGCGGACGCGGCTGTACCCGGTCCGCCACTCATCGCTCGCCTCCATGGCGCCCCGAGCCACAAGGGCGTATTCACAGTAAGGGCAGGATGAAGTGGTTGTCCGGGAATCGTGAAAGAAGGGCGGGCGATTGTCGGACAGGATGAAATTCGGTCGATCTGACCAATTTCACTCGATCTGTTGATCTATCGCTCGGCAGTCACCGCCCGCTTCTCACTCGCTTCCCGCTAGAGCGCGGCACGGCGCCGGTCGCGGAACACGCCGAAGGCGATCCGGCCGAGCAGCAGGACACCCGCCGCCAGGCAGCCGGCGACCGCCATCGCCCAGGCCGGTCCGTCACTGTCCGGAACGATCACGGCCACGACGATGCCCAGCGCCAGGCAGGCCAAGCCGACCACCGCCAGCGGGATCTGGTGGGTGACCAGGGCTCCGCCGCTGCACGCGCGGGCCATCCGGGTCGCGCCGTGCCGGGGGGCGGGATCACGGTCCGCATCTGCCATGAGCCCAAGGTACCCCGGGCACGCGCGGCAGGCAGCCCGCAGGGAGTCGGGACTACGGCACACAGGGCAACCGGCCGACCGCAGGTGGTCCTGGCCTGCGGACGCGTGTTCATGCTCCACAATCAGTCCACGAAAAATCCTCGTCCCCCCGGTACAACCATTCCGGTAGGGCAGCGGTCTCAATGGCATCGAATGATCCAGGAGCCGTTCGCGGGACGGGTGAGAACCCCCCACCGAGAACCGGAATATCCAGGGGGCGGAGCCGCCGCCCCCTGGAGTCGGAGGCCGGGCTCCGTCCTCCGGCGGGACCGCCACGCCGCTCGGCGACCGAGGGGGAACCGTTGCCGCAAACCCAGTCCACCACACCGATCTCCATCGCCCGCGCCAGGCCCGTGCCCGGCGTACGGGCGCTGCCGCCGCCCACCGGGTGGGCGGCCGACCACCACGGAGGCGGCCGCCGGGGGGCCGATCACCAGGGGGCCGACCACCACGGCGCCGGCCGCCGGGGGGCCGATCACCAGGGGGCCGACCGACACGGCGCCGACCACCACGGCGCCGGCCGACACCAGGCGTCCGCCACCGCGGAGCATGCCGAAACGGAACACCAGGACGCGCGGGGCGAATGGCTGCGGTTCGCCCCCGTGCAACCCCTGTTCCGGGCTCGGGCCGCCCAGCGGCTCGCCGTCCTCGCCTATCACGGGGTGACCGACCACCGATCCTTCGGCGCCCAGCTCGACCGGCTTCGAAGGCTGGCCACCCCGGTCTCGCTCGAAGCCGTGCTCCAGGCCGTCACCGAGCGGCGGCCGCTGCCGCCGCGCAGCGTCCTGGTCACCTTCGACGACGCCGACCGAAGCGTCCTCACCCACGCCCTGCCCGCCCTCGACGCGCGCGGCATCCCCGCGACCGCCTTCGTCATCTCCGAGCTCATCGGCACCGAGCGCCCCTTCTGGTGGCACGAGGCCGACTTCCTCGCCCGCCACGGCGGCCGCGCCCGCTCGCTCGACTGCGGCCACCCCTCCCAGCTACTCCCCCGGCTCAAGGCCATGCCCGACCCGGACCGGCGCCGCAGCCTGCACGAACTGCGGGTCAGCGCGGACCGCCGGCCACCCCGCCAGGAGCAGCTCACCCCCGCCGACCTGCTCGCCCTGCGGGACGGCGGCGTCGCCATCGGCAACCACACCCAGGGGCACCCGTGCCTCGGCCGCTGCGACGACGCCACCGTCCGCGCCGAGATCACCGGCGCCCACGAAGCCCTCACTCACTGGCTCGGCGAACCCCCGACCGCCTTCGCGTACCCCGACGGCGGCCACGACCCCCGTGCCGAAACCGTCCTGCAGGAGCTCGGCTACCGCCTCGGCTTCCTCTCCGACCACCGCCTCGGCCCCCGCCTCCCCACCCACCCCCTCCAGATCAGCCGCCTCCAGGTCGACTCCACCACCAGCACCCGCCGCTTCGACACCATCCTCTCCGGCCTCGAACCCGCCTACCGCCGCTGGCGCCGCCAAGCGGTCGCCTAACGACACGCCCATCGGGTGGGGAAGCCCCGGGGACCGGCTTCCCCACCCGATGCGCCCGCCTCGCCTTGGCACACGCCTTGCCGAACAGGCAATCCGCCTACGCCCACCCGCCCAGCAGGAAGTCGGCCGGGCCGACTTCCTGCTGGGCGGGGTCCGTGGGGAGCGCGCGGTCTCGGGGGTTGCACGAGACGTCGGCGTGGGCGGCTTTCGGTCAGGGGATGAGGGTGGCGAGGGTGAGGCCCTGGGGGTAGAGGGCCGCGGCGGCGGGGAGGGTCGCGGGCCTGCCGGCGTGGAGGACGGTGAGGGTGCCGGTGCCGGTGCCCGTGGGTCCGGTGATGCGGCGGAGGGCCTGGGCGGCGACGGCCTCGGCGGAGCCGAGGAGGGTGAGGGCCGGGGAGGCGGTGGGGGCGACGGCGGCGCGGATGCGGTCCTCGACGAGTTCGTAGTGGGTGCAGCCGAGGACGATGACGTTGGTGCCCACCGGTGTGCGGGCGGCGGCGTCGGCGATGGCGGCGGTGATGGCGTCATCGTCGCCGTGTTCGACGGCGTCCGCGAGGCCCGGGCAGGCGACCTCGGTGACCTCGGCGGTGCCGCCGAAGTCACGGATCAGGCCGCGTTGGTAGGCGCTGCCGGTGGTGACCGGGGTGGCCCAGATGGCGACGCGGCCGCCGAGCGCGGCGGCGGGCTTGATCGCCGGGACGGTGCCGATGACGGGCAGTCCGGGCTCCAGTTCGGCGCGCAGGGTGGCGAGCGCGTGGACCGAGGCGGTGTTGCAGGCGATCACCAGGGCGTCGGGTTCGTACGCGGCGGCGGCCCGGCAGCAGCCGAGGGCCAGTTCGGTGATCTCTTCGGGCGTGCGCGGTCCCCACGGCATCGAGGCCGGGTTGGAGGAGAGCACCAGATCGGCGTCCGGGCGCAGCTTCCGAAGGGCGGCGGCGGCGGCCAGCAGACCAATTCCGGAGTCCATCAGTGCGATCTTCACGGGGCAAGACTTTAGTCGATGCGCCCGCCGGAGCCGGTTCTGCGGCAGACTGCCGGGGTGACCGTCCTGCCGTGGATCGCCGCGTTCTCCCTGCTGGTCTGGCTCTGGCTGGCGTGTTGCCACGGCTTGTTCTGGCGCACCGACGTACGGCTGCCGCCGCGTCGTCCGCCGGTGCGGTGGCCGCAGGTGGCGGTCGTGGTGCCGGCCCGGGACGAGGCGGCGGTGCTGCCCCTGAGCCTGCCGACGCTGCTGGCGCAGAAGTACCCGGGGCGGGCGCGGGTGATCCTGGTGGACGACCACAGCTCGGACGGCACCGGAGCCCTGGCCGCGGGGCTGCGGACGATGGACGGGCCGGAGCTGACGGTGACCACCCCTCCCCCGCTGCCGCCGGGCTGGACGGGCAAGCTGTGGGCGCTGCGGCACGGGGTGGAGTTGGCCGGTCCGGACGTCGAGTACCTGCTGCTGACGGACGCGGACATCGCACACGGCCCGGATTCGCTGGCCGAGCTGGTGGCCGCCGCCGAGAGCAACGGGCTCGACCTGGTGTCGCAGATGGCCCGGCTGCGGGTGGCGACCGGCTGGGAGCGGCTGATCGTCCCGGCCTTCGTCTACTTCTTCGCCCAGCTCTACCCGTTCCGCTGGAGCAACCGACCCGGTTCCCGGACGGCGGCCGCGGCGGGCGGCTGCTCGCTGGTGCGGCGGGAGGCGCTGGAGCGCGCGGGCGGGGTGGCGGCGATCCGGGGCGCGGTGATCGACGACGTGTCGCTGGCCCGGGCGGTGAAGTCCTCGGGCGGGCGGACCTGGCTGGGTCTGGCCGACGAGGTGGACAGCGTCCGTCCGTACCCGCGGCTGGAGCAGTTGTGGCGGATGGTGTCGCGCAGCGCGTACGCCCAGTTGAAGCACTCGCCGCCGCTGCTGCTCGGGACCGTGCTGGGGCTGACGCTGGTGTACCTGGTGCCGCCGGTGGCGACGGTGGCCGGGCTGACGGCCGGGGCGCCTGCGATGGCGGCGGCTGGCGGGGCGGCCTGGGCGCTGATGGCGGGGACGTACCTGCCGATGGTCCGGTACTACGGGCAGCCGGCCGCGGCCGTGCTGCTACTGCCGTTCACAGCGGCGCTGTACCTGCTGATGACGGTGGACTCGGCGGTGCAGCACTGGCGCGGCCGGGGCGCGGCCTGGAAGGGCCGGACCTACTCGCGGGCGTGAGAAGCGGGCGTCGGAGCCGACACGGGAAGTGGGGCGTGAGGAGCGGGCATGCGGAAAGCCCGGGCGCTTTGGGCCGGACGGATCCATACTGCTCGGATGGACCGTCAGCAGCTCTCCCGCCTCGCCCACGCCCACCACCCGATCGCGGCGCCGCTGGCGGACGGGTCGGTGGCCCGGCTGTTGGACCGCGCGCTCGCCGGGCAGGAGTCCGGCCGGGCGCTGGATCTGGGCTGCGGCGAGGGCTCCTGGCTGCTGCGGGCGCTGGCCGCCCGGCCGGACTGGCGGGCGGTGGGGGTGGACCTGGATGCGGAGGCGCTGACCCGGGCCCGGGAGACGGCCACCGCGCTCGGCGTGGTCCGCCGGATCGGCCTGCACCACCTGGACGCCCGGGAGTTCACCGCCAAGGAGCCCTTCGACCTGGTGCTGTGCGTGGGCGCCACCCACGCCTTCGGCGGGCTGCTGCCAACGCTCGCGTCCGCCCGTGAGCTGCTGGCCCCGGGCGGCCGGTTGCTGGTCGGCGAGGGGTTCTGGGAGCGCGAGCCGTCGCAGGCCGCGCTGGACGGGCTGGGTGCCGTCCGGGAGGACTTCGCGGACCTGGCGACCACCACGGACCGGGTGCTCGCGGACGGCTGGACCCCGGTGTACGGGCACATCAGCACCGCGCGGGAGTGGGACGACTACGAGTTCTCCTGGACGGGTTCGCTGGCCGAGTGGGCGCTGGACCACCCGGACGACCCGGGGGCGGTGGCCGCCCGCGAGGCCGCGGACCGCCACCGCGCCGAGTGGCTGCACGGCTACCGGGGGACGCTCGGCTTCGTCACCTACCTGCTACGCCGCGACTGAACCACCCTACGGAGCCTGTTACTTCAGCCTACTTCTGCGTGCGGGCGAGGAAGTCGTCGATCAGCGGGGCGATTTCAGGCAGCTTCTCCTCCAGCGCGAAGTGCCCGGTGTCGAAGACATGCAGCTCCGCCTCGGGCAGGTCGCGCAGGTAGGCGCGGGCGCCGGCCTCGGTGAAGAACGGATCACCCAGCCCCCAAACCACCAGCGTGGGCGGCTGGTTGGCACGCAGCCAGGCCTGCCACTCGGGGTAGAGCTCGACGTTGGAGAAGTAGTCGAGGGCCAGTTCGACCTGGATGTCCTTGCGGCCTGGCAGGTCGAGGAAGTGCTGGTCGAGCGTCCAACCGTCGGGGGCGACCAGGCTCGGGTCGCCGGTGCCGCCCTCGTACTGGCTGCGGGTGACGTCCAGGGTGAGGATCGAGCGGGCGACGTCCCCGGCGCCCGGGACGCCGCGCTTGTTGGCGATGAACTCCCTTGCCTGGTCGGAGAGTCCCTCCTCGTAAGCGTTGCCGTTCTGGACCACCAGGCCGGTGATCCACTCCGGTCGGCGGGTGGCCAGGCGCAGGCCGACGGGTGCGCCGAAGTCGAAGACGTAGAGCGCGAAGCGGTCCAGGCCGAGTGCGAGGCAGAAACGTTCGACCACGTCGGCAAGGGTGTCGAAGCGGTAGTGGAAGGCGTCGGGCGCGGGGCTGTCGCTGTGGCCGAAGCCGGGGTAGTCGGGGGCTATCAGCCGGTAGCGGGTGCCGAGCGCGTCGAGCAGCCGGGCGTACTGGTGCGAAGCGGAGGGGAAGCCGTGCAGCAGCAGGAGGACGGGGGCGTCGGCCGGACCGGTTTCGCGGTAGAAGACGCGCAGGCCGTCGAGGTCGACGTGGCGGTGGTGGACGTGCGGGATCGCCAGCTCGCTCATACTAACCATTAAATATCATCTGAATGGTTAGTCAAGGATGGGCTGACCACACGTCACCGACGGGAGAAGGAGCTCAGTGCTTCGGCAACTGCTCCTGCTGCACCAGGTAGTCCAGCACCTCGGGCATCGCGTCGACGCCGCCGGCCTTGGTCGGCGAGGTGCGGTACTCGCCCTGGACGACCACGGTGGGCAACTCGTCGATGCCGTAGCGGACGAACTGGGCGGCCGCGTCGTCCACCGACTGCCCGATCTCGGCGGAGCGGTAGGTCCGGCCGAACAGCTGGGCGTCGACACCGTGGCGCACCGCCCAGTCGGTGGCGGCGGACTCGGTGGTGAGGTCGGCCCGGTCGCTGTGGATCGAGCGGAACGCGCTGGCCTGCAGGCGCTCGACCAGACCCAGGCGCTCCAGCGTGTAGTACAGGCGCGCGTGGGCACGCTGGGTATCCTCGTCCGAGTGGCCCGGCCAGATCGCCGGGACGCGACGCAGCGCGACGTCCGCCCGGTGCTTCTCGGCCCAGGCCTGCAAGGGCTGTTCGAGCTCCTGGGAGTGGCCGCAGTCGTACCAGAAGAACTCGACCGCCTCGGTTCCGGCACTCTCACGCACCGGCTGCGGGTGGTCGAGCCTGACGAACTGGACGCCCTCGGACGGGGGTTGGTGGGACACCGCACCGGCCTGGACGGGGGATGCGGCGATCCCGGCGGCGACGGCGAGCAGGACGGTGGACCGCAGCAGAGACTTCGAGTTCACATCGGGAAGTCTGCTGGTGACGGCTCTCTACCGGCGAGCGGGCAGGGGTCGGCGGACCCGGATTCGCCCGAACGGCGCAGCTGGGACCGCCTCGGAGCCGCCCGTCAGTGCGAGGTGGGAGCCCCGGTCCACACCTCGGCGACCAGCCGCTGCCAGTCGTCCACCACCGCGCCCAGTTCGAAGTGCTCCAGCGCGTGCGCCCGGGCGGCCGCGCCGAGGCCCGCGCGGTTGCAGGCGAGCACCTTGGCCAGCGCCTCGGCCAGGGCGAGCGGGTCCCCGGGGGCGACGAGTGCGCCGGTGGCGCCGTCCCGGACCACCTCGCGCACCCAGCCGACGTCGGTGGCGACGGCGGGCACCCCGGCCAGCGCCGCCTCGATCAGCGCGCCGGGCACGCCCTCGCTGTCGCTGGTGAGCAGCAGCGCGTCGGCGGCCCGGTAGAGCGGGACGGGGTCGGGCAGGGAGCCGAGGAAGTGGGCGCGGGCGGCGGCCGGATGACGGGCCAGGGTCTCGCGCAGCGGGCCGTCCCCGGCGACGGCCAGCCGGACGTCGGGCAGCCGGTCGAGCACGTCGAGGGCGAGGTCGAGCCGCTTCTCCGGCGCTATGGCGCCGATCCAGGCGACCAGCAGGACGTCCGCGGGCAGGCCCAGGGCGTGCCGGGCGGCGCGCCGTTCGGCCCGGCCGTCAGCGGGCGGATAGCTTTCGGCGGCACGGGAGTTGGGGATCACCCGGACCTTGCCCCCGGGGAGCCGGAACTGTTCTTCCAGGACCTCGCGTGCCTCGTCGGTGAGCGTGGTGACGGCGGCGGCGCGGTGCATCAGCGTGCCGCCGCGCAGTCTGCGCAGCCGGTTGGCGGTCCAGTAGCGGGGGTGGCCGACCGAGACGTAGACGAAGGGGGTGCGGGTGCCGACCAGGGCGAGGGCACAGGTGGCCAGGGTGTCGGAGCCGTGGGCGAGCACCACGTCGGCGGAGTGGGCGGCGGAGCGCAGCGCCCACAGGGTGCCCGGGCGCAGTCGACCGGGGCCGAGGACGGGGGCGGAGCGCAGCCCGGCGGTGTCGGGGCACTCCTCGCCGCAGTCCCCCGGAACGGTCGTGCCCGCGGCGCACACTCCCGGAGCGGCCGCCGTATCCGGCCGGGCGGGTAGCACGGCCGGGTGCGGGGCGAGGGCGCACAGCGCGGAGGCCTGGCCCCGGCGGCACAGTTCCCGGTGGAGGTCACGGGCGAAGTTCTGGGCGCCGCCCCGGCGCGAGTCGCTGATCAGGTGCAGGACACGCGGGCGGGCTCCGGCCGAATCGGCCGCCGTATGGTCGGGCATGGACAGACCTTGGCACAGCACCACGGCCGGTACAGCCCCTTCGCGCAACCTGGCGGTGGCCCGTGCGCCCGCGCCCGTACATCCGATGTGCGCTGAAGACCCGCCGTCGTGCGCCGGTTGCGACCGCTGTGCGCCCCGTCTCGCCCTCGACCGCTCGGATCGACCGCCCTCCGCTCCGCCGCACGCCGCCTCAAGTACCAGCGCACATCCGCCGGTTCACCGTCCAGGGGCCGTCGACAGACCGGTACGCGGAGCGCCCGCGCGCCGGCCGGGAAGGCCGGGTACGACCGGGCGCGGCCGGACACGGCAGGTCGGCCGGTTACGCGGATCGGGTGAACGCGGTTGGACCTCGGCCCGGACCGCTCGGCAGGATGTCCGGCCGGGGCTTCCCTGCGCCGCCCCATCTCCCCCTTCCCCGTTCGGATTTGGAGTCACCCGGTGTTCAAGGGATTCCGCAGCTTCCTGCTGCGCGGCAATGTGGTGGACCTCGCGGTCGGCATCGTGATCGGCGCGGCCTTCACCGCCGTCGTCACCGGGTTCGTCAGCGCCTTCCTCACCCCGCTGGTCGGGGTCGCCGCCGGGGCGGTCGGCGACTTCACCCAGAAGACCTTCGAGGTGGGCGGCACCAAGTTCCCGTACGGCCTCTTCGTCAACGCGCTGATCGCCTTCGTGCTGGTCAGCGCGGTGATCTACTTCACCGTGGTAGTGCCGGTCGGCAAGCTGCAGGCGCGCTTCGAGGCGGCCAAGCCCGCGCCCGCCGCCAAGGTGGACTGCCCGGAGTGCCTGAGCTCGATCCCGGCCGCCGCGACCCGCTGCTCCTTCTGCACCTCCGAGGTCGCCGCCCGGCCGGGCGTGCCCGCGCAGAGCCA
Source organism: Kitasatospora sp. NPDC023118 (assembly GCF_055560875.1). Taxonomy (NCBI): domain Bacteria; kingdom Bacillati; phylum Actinomycetota; class Actinomycetes; order Kitasatosporales; family Streptomycetaceae; genus Kitasatospora; species Kitasatospora sp. NPDC023118. The sequence goes on along the minus strand of NZ_JBVHHW010000030.1, from coordinate 30,203 downwards.
GGCGCTGCAGTCGCACTGACGGTCCCGCAGGCGTCGTCCGGCTCATCAGCCCGGCTCATCCTGCGGATCGAGGTCCGGATCGAGGTCCGAACCGGCGTCCGGCTCGCCCTCGGATCGGCGTCCGGATCGCCCGCTCTGGGCGCTGACCGGAAATTTATTCCCGAAACATTCACGAGCCCCCGTCGTACCGTCGGCGGGGGCTCGAATGCGCCGGCGCACGCCCCGTCCGCAAAAGTTTCTCCGCAGCGTCCACGGCCGTCTACCGCCCGGTCACCACAAGGTCTCGTGGCGGCCGCGTCCGGGTGCCGTTCGATCACCGACAGGGTGTCAGGGTTGTCCGGAACTGGACGCCGTTATGTCCGTTCTTCCTACTTTCGAAACCTTTGTGCGAGCGAAGACTGTGTAAACACTCGAACTGCTCCCCCTCCCGCTCTCCTCAGCAGGCGCATTGTGGGCTTACCGTATGCCCCATGACCTCGCCCCGCTCCTACGACGGAGTCGGCTACCCCTCTCCGTCCTTCTCCTCCGGCACGCCGATTTACGACAGCCTCGTGGCTGAGCGCGGCGTCCCCCAGATCGCACCCATCAACGTGCCGGCCGCCCTGCCGCCGGCGCTGTCGTCCGGATACGGAACAGGCGTCGGCCCGTCCTACGAGAACCGGTACGGCAACGGGTACGAGAGCGCCGGCAGCAACCTCCCCGCGCTGCCGCCCGCCCGCCTCGCCCTGGGCCCCGGCCCGAGCAGCGGCCCCTCCGCAGGCCCCGCCACGGCGTACATCCCGGCGCAGCCCGCGCCGGCGTACGCCGCCGCCCCGCAGCCGCCGGTCCCCGGTTACGGCGCCCCCCAGTCGTACCAGCGACCGCAGCCCGGCGCCCCCGCGTTCGCGCAGACCGCCAGCGGCGGCTACCAGCCGACCGGCGGCCAGAGCTTCGGCGGCCAGAACACCTTCATCGGCCAGGGCGGCCCGCAGACCTTCGGCGCGCAGCCGACCGGCGGCCCGGCCGGTTTCGGCCACGGCCAGCCCGGCGGCCAGCCCCAGGGCGGTCCGCAGAGCTTCGGCGGGCAGCAGTCCTTCGGCGGCCCGAACCCGGCCGGCCCCGGCTTCCAGGGCCAGGGCGGCGACCAGGGCTTCGGCGGCGCCCAGCTGCGCCCTGCCATGGCGCCGGTCGCGCCGGTCCGCCCGATGCAGCCGCAGCGCCCGGGCCCGTACGGCGAGCCCGGCAACTTCCAGGGCGGCTACCAGCCGCAGGGCCAGGGCTACTGAGCCCCTGGCTTCCCGGGGCCGAACCCCGATCGGCCCGCACCCGCACCACCTGAGCACCACCCGGCGACCCCTGAACGCCGGGCCAACGGAGAAACGGGTCATCCACGGACCGCCCGGAACGCCCCCCACGGCGTCCCGGGCGGTCCGTGCGCTCAGGGGGTCCGGAGGGCGCAGGCGTGCGGGGGCGTGCGCGTGCGGGGTCCGTGGGCGTACGGGGAGGTCCGGGGGCCGTGCGGATGCCCGCGGCGCTGCTGGCAGGATGGAGGAATGCACCTCACCGGACTCCATGTCTACCCCGTCAAGTCGATGTACCGCCTCAGCCCGGACACCGCCGAGGTCCAGCCCTGGGGTCTGGCCGGAGACCGCCGCTGGATGCTCGCCGACCCCACCGGACGCTTCGTCAGCCAGCGCGAGAACGCCGCGCTCGGGCAGATCCGGATCGCCCCGCTGCCCGACGGCGCGCTGTCGCTGACCGCCCCTAGCGGCTCCCGGATCGAGGTCACCGCCCCCGCCGTCGCGGCCGGCGACCCGCTCGCCGAGGTCGAGGTCTGGGGCACCCGCTTCCGCGCCGTCGAAGCGGCCAAGGATGCGCACGAGTGGATCGCCGAGCACCTCGGCGACTACCGCCTGGTGCACCTGGAGGACCCGCGAGCCCGGCCCGTCGACCCCGAGTACGGCCGGCCCGGCGACACCGTCTCGATGGCCGACGGCTTCCCGCTGCTGCTCACCACCACCGCCTCCCTCGACCGGCTCAACGAGCTGATCGCCGCCGAGCACCCGGACGGCCACGAGGCCCTGCCGATGGAGCGCTTCCGCCCCAACGTGGTGGTCGGCGGCTCCGAGGCCTGGGCCGAGGACGGCTGGCTCCGGATCCGGATCGGCTCGCTCACCTTCAAGGTGGTAAAGCCCTGTGGCCGCTGCGTGATCACCACCACCGACCAGGAGAGCGGCGAGCGGCGCGGCCCGGAGCCGCTGCGCACCCTGGCCCGGCACCACCGGCTGATACGCAAGGCCGCGTTCGGGCAGAACCTGATCCCCGAGCGCCCCGCCGGCGTCGAGGGCGACGTGCTCGGCACGCTGCGGCTCGGCGACGACGTCGAGGTGCTGGAGGACGGGGCGCGCTGGCCGGCCGACGGGCGCTGAGCGCCCACCCGTGCCCCGGGTCGCACTCTCGTCCCGGCTCGTCGGCATGCGCATCGCTCCCGGGGCGTCCGCACCCGCTCCGCTTCCGGGGCACCGGTACGGAACCCCGGCTGTGCGCGCTCGTTGAACAAGTGGTCGGAACCTGTGGCCGCGATGGGCGCTACCGGTGTCCGCACGACCGAGGGCGGCCGGAGCACCCATGCGGGCGCGCTACGGTGGGCGGACGGCCCGCGCACCCCGCGCGTACGGCCCGTTGATCGCCGGCACGACGAAGGTGGGGACGACAGACCGTCATGGCTGAGCACAGGGTCCGGGTCACCCAGGACAGCGCATCCCGCTGGCGTCGCCGCGCGGGCGAGTACGACACGCTCGCGGAGGCCCTGGCGGCCGCCGAGGCGGGCGACACCGTGACCGTCCGGCCGGGGACCTTCCGGGAGAACGTGCTGCTGGACAAGCCGGTGACGATCGTCCCGGCCCAGGGCCCGGGCACCGTCCGGATCGAGCCGACCTCCGGGGTGGCACTCACCGTCACCGCCGCCGCGATCGTGCGCGACCTGGTGATCGAGGGCGGCGACAGCTCCACCCCGGCCGTGCTGGTCACCGGGCCGCAGGCCGCGCCCGCGTTCAGCGGCTGCCGGGTCGAGACCCGCTCCGCCACCGGGATCGAGGTCACCGACGGCGCCCGGCCGACCCTGCGCGGCTGCGTGGTCGCCAACCCCGGCGGGCTCGGGCTGCGACTGCGCGGCGAGGGCACCGCCGCCGCCTTCGAGGACTGCGAGGTCGCCGCGGCCGGCCAGGCCGGGCTCGCCGTCCTCGGCGGCGCGACCGCCGCCCTGGACCGCTGCCGCGTCCACCACGCCTCCGGCGCCGGGGTACTGCTCTCCGACCCGGGCAGCGCGGCCGAACTGACCGGCTGCGAGATCTACGAGATCCGCGGCAGCGGCGTCCAGGCCGAGGCCCAGGCGGGCGGGCGGCTGGTCGACTGCGAGATCCACCGGGTCACCGGCAACGGCCTGACCCTGGACGGCGAGGCCGAGCTCGTGCTCACCGGCTGCCGGGTGCACGACCTGCCGGAGAACGGCGCCGACCTGCGCGGACGCTCCCGGCTCAGCCTCGCCCACAGCACCGTGCGGGACTTCGGGCGCGGGGCGCTGTCGGTCTGGGACCAGGGCACCGAGGCCGTCGCCGAGTCCTGCCAGATCCACGGCTCCACGGGCGAGTACCCGGCGCTGTGGGTCAGCGACGGCGCCCGGCTCACCCTCACCGACTGCTCGCTGCACGACCTGCCGGACGCCTTGTTCGTCCTCGACCGGGACTCCGCCGCCGTCGCCGAGGGCTGCTCGTTCAGCCGGATCCGCAGCTCGGCGGTCTCGGTCAGCGGCGGGGCCACGGTCGCCCTGGCCGGCTGCCGGGTGCAGGAGGCCGGCACCGGGCTCTGGTTCCGCGACCACGGCAGCGGCGGGCTGCTCACCGGCTGCGAGATCTCGGACGTGGCCACCGGCGTCATCGTCACCAAGGGCGCCGACCCGGTGCTGCGCGACTGCACCGTTCGGGCCAGCACCGACGCCGGGGTGTACGTCTCGGCGCAGGGGCGCGGCACCTTCGAGGACTGCCGGGTCTCGCACGGCAAAGGTTTCGGCTTCCACATCATCGACGGGTGCCGCACCCAGCTCACCCGGTGCCGGGCGGAACAGAACGAGCGGGCCGGGTTCGAGTTCTCCGAACCGGGCCCGGTCGCCGAGGGGTGCACCTCGGACGACGTCGGGCCGACCGCCGCCGCGGGCTCGGCCGCCGAGATGCCGGCCCCTCGGACGGCCCAACTGGCTGCCGCCGTACCCGTGTTGACCGCCCCCTCGGGCGCTTCGGCCGCCCCGGCCGGTTCCGCGATCGCGCCGATCCCGGACTGCCGGCCGGCCGACGAGGCGCTCGCCGAACTGGACTCGCTGGTCGGACTGGCGACGGTGAAGCAGGAGGTGCGCACCCTGATCGACCTGATCTCGGTCGGCCGGCGCCGCCGCCAGGCCGGGCTCAAGGCGCCGTCGCTGCGTCGCCATCTGGCCTTCACCGGCGCCCCCGGCACCGGCAAGACCACCGTCGCCCGGCTGTACGGCGAGATCCTCGCCTCGCTCGGGGTGCTCCAGCGCGGACATCTGGTCGAGGTGGCCCGGGTCGACCTGGTCGGCGAGCACATCGGCTCCACCGCGATCCGCACCGCCGCCGCCTTCGACCGGGCCCGCGGCGGGGTGCTGTTCATCGACGAGGCGTACGCACTCGCGCCCGAGGACGGCGCGCGGGACTTCGGGCGCGAGGCGATCGACACCCTGGTCAAGCTGATGGAGGACCACCGGGACGAGGTGGTCGTCATCGTGGCGGGCTACACCGCCGAGATGGAACGCTTCCTGTCCGCCAACCCCGGTGTATCGTCACGCTTCTCACGCACCATCACCTTCCCCGACTACACGGCGGACGAGCTGCTGGAGATCGCCCGGGCGCAGTGCGCGGAGCACGAGTACGCGCTCTCCGAGGCGACCGAGGGCGCGCTGCTGGAGCACTTCGCCCGACTGGAGCGCGGCCCCAACTTCGGCAACGGGCGCACGGCCCGGCAGGTGTTCGAGACGATGGTCGAGCGCCACGCGGTGCGGGTCGCGGCGCTGGCCGACCCGTCGACGGAGGAGCTGCAACTCCTGATGCCGGGGGATCTGCCGACGGTGCCGTTGCCGTAGGGATCCTGGGAACTCGCCGTCGACGGCGGGACGTTGGGCACACGTGAGCATGCTTCTGACGGGTGCGGCAGGCGGGTTGCTGCTGCCGGCCGGGTTGGTGGTCCTGTTCTTCCTGGGCGCGGTGGTCCGGCGACTACGCGCCCGTCCGGCGGCGGGTCCGGTCAGTGGGCGCGGCGCGGGAGCGACCGCGACGGAGGAACTGCACGCGCTGCTGTACCCGAGCAAGCGGGTGCAGCTGGAGCAGCGGCGGATCGAGCTGGTCCTGCGGGACGACGAGCACGACGGCGCGCCGAAGCGCACGGGGATCGACCTCGCGGGTGGGCGGGCGGTGATCTGGCGGCCGAGTGACGACTGACAGCTGACAGGCTTCGGCGAACAGATAACGGATAACAGATTTCAGATTTCAGATTTCAGATTTCAGATTCTGTCTGCTGAAATCTGTTATCCGTTCGCAGCCCGACGGAACGTCAGCCCGCCCAGGCGCCGCCCGCCAGGAAGGACTCCAGGGCAGCCCGGTACGGCGCGATGTCGATCCGCTCGCCGGCCAGCCAGTCGTCCGAGTAGTACTTGTCCAGGTAGCGGTCCCCCGGGTCACAGATCAGGCTGACCACGCTGCCCGCGTGCCCGGCCGCCCGCATCTCGGCGACGATCCGCAGCGCGCTCCACAGTCCCGTCCCGGTGGAGGCACCCGCCTTCTTGCCGAGCACCTGCTCCAGCACCCGCACCGCGGCGATCGAGGCGGCGTCCGGCACCTTCATCATCCGGTCGACCGCCCCGGGGACGAAGCTCGGCTCCATCCGGGGCCGTCCGATGCCCTCGATCCGGGAGCCGCTGTCGCAGACGGCGTCCGGGTCGTGGTTCACCCAGCCGTCGAAGAAACAGGAGTTCTCCGGGTCCGCCACGCAGATCCGGGTGTCGTACTGCATGTAGTGCACGTACCGGGCGATGGTCGCCGAGGTGCCGCCGGTGCCGGCGGTGGCGACGATCCAGGCCGGCTCGGGGTGCGGCTCCAGGCGCAGCTGGGCGAAGACCGACTCGGCGATGTTGTTGTTGCCGCGCCAGTCGGTGGCCCGCTCGGCGTAGGTGAACTGGTCCATGTAGTGCCCGCCGGTCTCCTCGGCGAGCCGGGCGGAGGCCTCGTACACCTCGTCCGAGCGCTCGACCAGGTGGCACTCGCCGCCGTGGAACTCGATCAGGTCGATCTTGGCCTGGCTGGTGCTCTTGGCCATGACGGCAATGAACGGCACCCCGATCAGCTGGGCGAAGTACGCCTCGGAGACGGCGGTGGAGCCGCTGGAGGCCTCGATCACCGGCTTGCCCGGGCGGATCCAGCCGTTGCAGAGCCCGTAGAGGAAGAGCGAGCGGGCCAGGCGGTGCTTGAGGGAGCCGGTCGGGTGGGTGGACTCGTCCTTGAGGTAGAGGTCGATCCCCCACTCCGCCGGCAGCGGGAAGCGCAGCAGGTGGGTGTCGGCGGAGCGGTTGGCATCGGCCTGGACCTTGCGCACCGCCTCCTTGAGCCAGGCGCGGTACTGCGGGTCCGAGCGGTCGACGTCGACGGTCGGCTCGATGCCGGGGATCCCACCGGGCTGGGTGCTCATTGGTCACTACTCCCTCGTTGCGGCCCCCCGCTGCTCACTACGAGTGTATGAGAGTCACGATAAGTAACCGTTTTCGGAAGCCCAGCTTCCGCTTATCGCCCCTCCGGCAACACGGACACCCCGCCCTACACGGGCACCGACTGCGGGTCGGCCAGGTACGGCCCCCAGCCCAGCTCGGCCGCACCCGCGAGCGCGCCGTGCGCCAGCTCCGCCCCGACGATCGGCACCCGTCCGCTGCGCCCCCACAGGCAGCGCTCGGCGACCACCGCGCGCAGCCGGTCGGGGGCGGCCTCCAGCAGGTCGAGGTGGAGGCCACTGAGCACCACCCGGTCCGGGTTGAGGATGTTGGCGACGCCCGCCAGCCCGAGCCCGAGCCGGTCGATGACGTGCTCCACCGCCGCCCGCGCCCGCTCATCGGTGGTGGCCGACCAGCACAGCTCGCGGGCCTGGTCGAGCAGCGGACGGCCCGGCTCCGGGGTGAGCCCGGCGGCGGCGAACAGCGCGTCGGGGTCGGTCTCGGAGTTGAGGCAGCCCCGGTTGCCGCACACGCAGGGGCGGCCCTGCGGGTCGACGGTGAGGTGGCCGACCTCCAGGGCGAGTCCGGCGCTGCCGGTGTGCAGATTGCCGTCGATCACCAGTGCGCCGCCGACACCGCTGTGGCCGGAGGTGACCAGCAGCAGGTGGCGGGCGCCGCGCCCGGCGCCGTGGCGGTACTCGGCGAGCGCGGCGAGGTTGGCGTCGTTGCCGACGAAGGTGGGCAGCGGGCGCAGGACGTTCGGGCCGTGGTCGGCGCGACCGACCTCGACGTCGTACAGGTCCGCGACCGGGGTGCCGCTGGGCCAGGCGAAGTGCAGCGCGGCCAGCGCGGTGCCGTCCGGTTCGGTGACGGGGTTGGGCAGCGCGAGCGAGGCGGCCAGACAGCGGCGGTCGGTGGAGCGGGCCAGTTCGGCGCCCGCCTGGGCGACCGCGCGCAGCATCCGGACCGGATCGGTGGCGGCGGGCAGCGGCAGGTGGACGGGCGGGTCGAGCAGTCCGCCGAGGCCGGCCAGGGTGACGCTCAGCTGGTCGGCGTGGATCTGCCCGGCGACCACCACCGGGCCCCGGGGGTCGATCGCCAACCGGTGCGAGGGCCGGCCGCGGCCGCCTCCGGCCGGGCGGGAGTCAACGGTGATCAGACCGAGCGCCTCAAGTTCGGCCGTGACCGCCCCGGCGGTGGCCCGGGTGACGTCCAGCGCACGGGTGAGCGCGGAACGGGTGGGCGTCTGGCCGGTGTGGATGAGCGAGAGCGCGGGGCCGAGCAGCGTCCGACCGCGGTCGGGGGCCGCGCGGCGGTGGGCGTCGCGCCGCGCGCCGGGGTCGGTCCCGGAGAGGGGCCTCGGGCTTGAAGGTGAGAGCTGCACGCCCCTATTGTGACTTTGTGCCGCTTCGAAACAAAATCCGTTCCCATCCGCAACACGACTCCCCCAGTCAGTCTCGCAGCACAACCCCGGTGACCGACAGCCCCTGGAGCCCTGCGCGGCTCGCGCTCACCGCCTTCTTCGCCGTCGACGGCTTCCTCTTCGCCGCCTGGGTCGTCCGCATCCCGGACGTCCGCAGCCAGGTCAGCGCCTCGCACAGCACCCTCGGTCTGGCCCTGCTCTGCCTGTCCATCGGAGCCGTCCTCACCATGCCGGTGGTCGGCCGGCTCTGCCTGAGGTACGGCTCACGGCCGGTCACCGTCGGCTCGCTCGCGCTGCTCAGCCTCGCCGTCCCCCTGCCCGCGCACGCCCACTCGGTGCTCTCGCTCGGGGGCGTGCTGCTGCTGTTCGGCGCCGGGTACGGCGGTGCCAACGTCGCCATGAACAGTGCCGCCGTCGACCTGGTGGCGCAGCTGCGACGGCCCGTCATGCCCAGCTTCCACGCCGGGTACAGCCTCGGCGGGCTGCTCGGCGCGGGCCTCGGCGGACTGCTCGCCGACCAGCTCACCACCGCCTGGGCGCTCGCGCTCGGCGGGCTGCTGGGCCTGGCCGTCACCGCCGGCGCGGGCGTCGTGCTGCTGCGCAGCCCGGCGGCGCCGATGGTTGCGCCGGAACGTTCCACCGATGACTCGGCGGACCGGTCGGCCGGGGGCCACGTCCGGCTGCTGGTGCTGCTGCTCGGCCTCACCGCGCTGTGCACCGCGTACGGCGAGGGCGCGATCGCCGACTGGACCACCCTGCACCTGACGGACGATGTCCACGCGAGCGCCGGGACGGCCGCCGCCGGGTACGCCGCATACGCCTTCGCGATGACCAGCGGACGGGTCGGCGGCACCTGGTTGTCCATCCGGCTGGGCCAGAACCGGCTGATGCTGCTCGGCGGACTGACGGCGGCGGGCGGCATGCTGGTCGCGGCGCTGGCCCCGGCGGCGCCGGTCGCGATCGGCGGCTTCGTGCTGGTCGGCCTCGGTCTGGCCAACCTGTTCCCGCTCGCCATCGCGCGGGCCGGCGCGACGGGCGGCCCGCAGGGCGTCGCGCTCGCCTCGACGCTCGGGTACGGGGGGATGCTGATCGGGCCGGTGGTGATCGGCTTCCTCGCCGACGTGGCCGGACTGCCGCTGGCCCTGACCACGGTGGCCCTCGCGGCGACGGCGGCGGCGTTCCTGCCGTTGGTGGTGGGGCGGCGCTGACGGGCTGCAGGTTGTCGGGAGGCGGGGAGGCGGGGCAGTGGCGGACAGATAACGACGAACAGATGACAACAAACAGATGACAGATTTCAACATCTGTTATCTGTTTGTTGTCAGCCGCTCCCGCCCCGCTGCCGCACCCGCCCCGAAAGGTGGCAGGATGCGGCCCCATGACGACCACCGGACGCATCCAGGTACTGCGCGCCAGCGAGCGCCCCGCCACCGCGTGGCTCAACGGGGGCGGGGTGACCAGGGAGGTCGCCGGGTTCCCGGCCGGGGCCGGGCTGGACGCCTTCGACTGGCGGGTCAGCCTCGCCGACGTCGCCTCCGCCGGGCCCTTCTCGCCGTTCCCCGGCGTCGACCGGGTGATCACCCTGGTCGAGGGCGCGGGCATGGCGCTCACCGTGGACGGCACCGAGCAACTGGTCGACGCACCGTTGCGCCCGTTCGCCTTCCCCGGCGACGCCACGACGGACTGCCGACTGCTCGGCGGCCCGGTGGTGGACTTCAACGTGATGACCCGTCGCGGCCGGGTCGAGGCCACCGTCGACCTGCGCAGCGAGCCCGGCCCGGTGGAGGTCCCGCCCGCGGCGACCGTCCTGCTGGTCTGCCTCGCCGGTTCGGCGACCCTCCACGACACCGAACTGGCCCGCTTCGACGCCGCCCTGCTGACCGCCCCCGGTCCGTACGAGCTGCGCCCGGCCGACGGCACCACCGCCGCCGTCACCTTCCGCGCCGCCCGCTGAGAAACGTGACCGCCCGTGTCCCCGGCGCAGCCGGGGACACGGGCGGTCACGGCGAGCGCCGCGATCCCGGCGCTCGCCGCGGCGAGCGCTCAGCCGCAGAGCACCGGCGTGGCGTGCGCCGGGTCCAGGGCGTTGGTCACCAGGTGCAGCGCCGTCGGCGAGAATGCGATCGCCACGTGCTCGGCGAGCGCGATCCGGCAGTGGTCCTGCAGCACCTCGTTGTCGACGTCCGGCCCGGTCAGGAACTGGCTCTGCCACGGGGTGACGACCTCGTCGTACACCGTCGAGATCACCGTGTAGCTCACCCCGGGCACGGTGTCCGGCCGGGACGCCATGGTCCGGTTGAAGTCGGAGCCCACCGCCTGGTCACGACAGGCCTGGCAGACCGTGTAGATCAGGTCCGCGACGCCCGGGAAGTACGGCGCGAGCTTGGTGATCCCGTCGAGCGTCGTGCCGTGGTTGGACGGCGCCAGGCCGACCAGCTTGTCCACCTTCGAGGCCCCGCCGAGGAACTTCAGGTAGTAGTTCGGCAGCATGCCGCCCTGCGAGTGTCCGACGATGTCGACCTTGGCCGCACCGGTCGCGTTGCGCACCAGGTCGACGAAGCTCGCCAGCTGGGCCGCCGAGGCGGGCACCGGCCCGAGCCCGCCGATCGGCAGCAACAGGCCGCTGCCAGTGGAGGTGATGCCGGGAACGGTGCCGTAGTCGAGGGCGAAGACGCAGTACCCGAGGCCCTTCAGCAGCGGGGAGAGCGCCAGCCAGTTCTCGTAGCGGTTGGCGAAGGTGCCGTGCACCAGGACCACCGGGTTGGGGTGCGCGGCGGTCGGTCGGCAGTTCCAGTCGTTGGCGCCGGGCGGCGAGGCCACCGAGTCTCCGTCGGGCGGCAGTTCAGCCGCAGCGGTGACGGCCGGGCTCACGACGGCCGGGCTCACGACGGCCGGGCTCGCGGCGGCCGGGCTCGCGGCGGCCGGGCTCACGACGGCCGCCGGGGCGGCCGAGGCCGGGCCCGCCGTCGCCCCCGCCAGCAGCGCGCCCGCCAGCAGGGCCGCGCCGAAGGATCCGCCGAGCCGACGTCGCAAGGAAGTTGCGGGGAAGCGGAGAAGTGGGGTTCTCAACTGTTGCCTCCACAGCGGAAGTTTGTTACCAACAGGTAACCCGAGTGGCTCAATCATGCGGTCGCCCCTCCGGCCCGGCCCTTGGGCGTTCCCCAGACCTGGACGGTGTTCTCTGTGACCGGTCACAACGCACCCCACTGCACGCCCCCGGACACCCCCGAAACCACGCCGACCTGGCGCGTCCCGGTGATCGGCGGCCGCCCGGCCGACCAACTACTCCTCGGCGGCGTCCGCGCGTTGGCCGAGGGCGTGGTCGCCGCCCTACTGGACCGCGTGCCGGTCTACCGCCGCCTCCCGCGCGAGCAGCTCACCGGCGAGCTCACCCGGGACACCGAACGCCGCATCCGCGCACTCGCCCACGCCGTCCGCAGCGGACTCCCCGCCCCCGCCGAGGAGTTCACCGCCGTACGGGAGGCCGCCGCGCGCCGCGCCGAGGAGGGCCTGCCGCTGGACGCCGTGCTGCTCGCCCACCACCTCGGGCTGGAGGTCTGTTGGGAGTTCGTCACCCGGGACGCCCACGCCGGTGACGCCGCCGACCTGCTGGTGCTCAACCGGCTGCTGCTCGACCAGCTCCGCCAGGCCACCACCGCCGCCGGCGCCGGCTACCTGGACGGCCGACGCCCGGCCGGAGACCGACACTCCACCGCCCGGCAATCCCTGCTCACCGCACTGCTCGCCGGCGCCCCCGCCGAGGAGGCCGCCGCCCGGGCGGGCGTCCGGCTTCCGGCAGGCTACGCGGCGCTCTGCCTGGCCCTCGCCGACCACCCGGACGAGCACTCCCCGGGCATCGACCCGGCCATCGCCGCCCACCGCAAGCTGCGTCGCTTCGTCGCCGAACTCGACCACCGCACCCGGCAGTCGACGCTCTCCGCGCTCACCCCCTCGGGCGGCCTGGTCCTGGTCCCGCTCGACCCGGAACCCGAGTCGGCCGACGGCACCGCCCCCGAAGCCCCCTGGCTGAAGCTCGCCGCCACCCTCACCGCCGCGGCCCGCGCCGCCGGGGCGCCCGTGCTGGCCGGAGCGGCCGCCGCGGTACCGGCCGAGGTGCCGGGCGCGGCCGCACTCGCCTACGAAGTCCTGGACGTGGCAAAGGCGTTCGGCCGCCCGAACGGTCTGCACCGGCTCGACGACGTGCTGCTGGAGTACCAGCTGACCCGGCCCAGTCAGGCCCGCGCCCGGCTCGCCGCACTGCTCGAACCGCTCGCCGGCGGCGGGGAGTTGCTCACCACCCTGCGCACCCACCTGGCGGGCGGCCTCAACCGCCGCCACACCGCGAGCGCCCTGCACCTGCACCCGAACACCGTGGACTACCGGCTGCGCCGGATCGCCGTCCTCACCGGCCTGGACCCGTCCCGCCCGGCCGACGTCCTGCGGATCACCGCGGCCATCGCCGCGCGCGCCGCCGAACAGTCCTCCCCGACGGGCTAGTTACGCCACGGCACCCGCGCCGCCGGAAACGGTGACGCGGGTGCCGGGGAACGAGCGGGGATCAGCGGTGCAGCAAGGCGTGGGCCCCCCACCCAGGAGTTCAGGCTGGAGCAGGTCTGCAGCCCGACGACGCCGTCCCGCCCGATGCCGGCACAGCGCCGGACGGCCCTCAGCCCTGCTCCCCCGGAAGCCGCAGGTCCCAGCCCACCAGGGCGCGCAGCTGCTCCGCCGTCACCCCGTCCGGCACCGGCCGGGGTGGCTCGTGGCGCAGCGGCGGCTGCCAGCCCTCCTCCTCGGTCCAGCGGCGCACCACCTTGGCGGGCGCTCCGGCGACCACGCAGTGGGACGGCACCTCGCCGCGCACCACGGCCCCTGCGGCGACCACCACGTTGCGCCCGATCCGTGCCCCCGGCATGATCACCGCGCCGGTGCCGATCCAGCTGCCCGCGCCGATCTCCACCGGCTCGTTGCGCGGCCACTGCTTGCCGATCGGCAGCTCGGTGTCCCGGTACTCGTGCGCCTGGTCGCTCACGTACACGCCGGGCCCCGTCCAGACGTCGTCGCCGATGACGATCGACTGGTGGCCGACGATGTGGCTGTCCCGTCCGATCACGCAGCCGCCGCCGATCCGCACGATCGGCTCCGGCCCGAGGTCGAGGCCGGGCAGGAAGCCCGCGCTGATGGTGACCCGCTCACCGATGATCGAGAACGGCCCGATGGTGATCCACTGCTCGTTGAACACCGCCCCGAGCGGGAAGGCGAGGCTCGTGCCGTCCCCCAGCTCGCCGAACCGGTACGGGCCCGGGTTCCGGTTGGTGACCGCGCCGGTCCGCTGCACCCAGCGCCAGCCCCGGTGGACGAGGCGTCCGGCGGCCCGGTGGCCACCGGTCCGGACGGCGGAGAGAAGCGAACGGGTTATCGGCATGCGCTCACGTTACCGGCCCGTAGCGTCCGCCCGGTCGCCGGGAGGCCGACATCACACCAACCCCGCCAGACCCAGCCGTACCGATCTCACCGGCCCCTCCCGCACCGGCCTCACCCGCCCCGCCGCGCCGGCCTCCGCCGCACCCGCCGAACCCGCCGAACCCGCACCGACCCCAGGGCCGTCCGAAATCCGCCACCGAGGGTGGGCGGCGGTGAAAGACTCCGTCCCATGGAGATCTCCGCACACATCGACGCGCTGCGCCGCGAGGGCACCCTGCTGACCGAGGCCGCCGCCCGCACCGACCTCGACGCCCCCGTACCGACCTGCCCGGACTGGCGGTTGGGCGACCTGCTGCGGCACGTCGGCCACGTCCACCGCTGGGCCGCCACCTACCCGTCGAGGGGCCTGCGGACACCGCTGGACCCGGCGGGCGAGCAGGAGGCCGTCGGACCGGCGCCCTCGGACGCCGCACTGCTCGACTGGTTCCGTGAGGGCCACGCCGCACTGGTGGCGACGCTCACCGAGGCCCCGGCCGAGGTCGAGTGCTGGAGCTTCCTGCCCGCACCCAGCCCGCTGGCCTTCTGGGCCCGGCGCCAGGCGCACGAGACCGCCGTCCACCGCTTCGACGCCGACGCGGCGGCCGGCTCGCCGGGCCCGGCCGTGGACACCGCGCTCGCCCTGGACGGCATCGACGAGCTGCTGCGCGGCTTCATGGTCAGCAGCCGGTCGAAGGTGCGCAGCGACCGCCTGCGCACCGTCCAGGTCCGGACGACCGACGGCCCCGGCTCCTGGCGCCTGACCATCACCCGCGAGCCGCTGTCCGTCAGCACCGAGGAGCGCCCCGAGCAGGCCGACCTGACCCTCACCGGACCGGCCCGCCAGCTCTACCTGCTGCTCTGGAACCGGCTGACGGCCGAACAGGTCGAGCGGGGCGGGCAGGCCGAGCAGTCCGAGCCGGCAGAGCAGGCCGGGCAGGCAGAGCAGGTCGAGGTCAGCGGCGACCGGGACCTGCTCGACCTCTGGCGGGCCACAGCGGCGATCGGCTGACCCCGAGCCGAGTCAGCCGGTCCCCAGCCGACTCGGCCGGTCGTACGCCGACTCAGCGCGCCCAGGCAGCGGGCCGCTTCTCCAGGAACGCACGCATGCCCTCCTGCGCCTCCGCCGAACCGAACAGCCGCGCCGACAGCTGCACCAGCTCGTCCGCGTCGCGCTGGAAGGAGCGCACCACCTCGGCGTTGGCCAGCCGCTTCGACTCGGCCAGCCCCTGCGGCGAGCCCTGGCGCAGCGCGTCCAGCAGGCCCTTCAGCACCACCCCGGTGTCCTCGGTGGACTCGGCGGCCCGGGTGAGCAGACCGATCCGGGCCGCCTCGGCGGCGTCGAAGACCTCGCCGGTCAGGTAGTAGCGGGAGGCGGCGCGCGGGTCCAGCTTGGGGCGCAGCGGCAGCGAGATGACGGCGGGCGCGAGGCCGAGCCGGACCTCGGTGAAGGCGAAGGTCGCGGCCGGTCCGGCGATGGCGAGGTCCGCCGCGCCGATCAGGCCGAGGCCGCCGGCCCGGGCGTGCCCGTCGACCACGGCGATCACCGGCTTGGTGCAGTCCACGATCGCCTTCTGCAGCTCGACCAGGCCGCGTGGGCCGACCGTCGGGTCCGCGCCGGTCGCCTCGGAGAGGTCCGCGCCCGCGCAGAACACCTTGCCGGTGTGGGTGAGTACCACCGCGCGGACGTCCCGGTTCGCCGCCGCGACCGCCAGTCCGGCGTGCAGCTCGGACATCAGGCGGGAGGAGAGCGCGTTGCGGTTGTGCGGCGAGTCGAGGGTGAGCGTGGTGACGGCGTCGACGGTGCTGACGCGGACGAGGGGCTCTGCGCTGGTCATCGGCGTGGGCCTGCCTTCCGGCTGAGGGTGGGTCGGACTGCGGGCGCGGGGCCGGGGTGCCCGGACCGCGCCCGGACGACTCTGGCACGCCCACCCTCCCCTCGGCCAGAGCCAACCGCGCCCCGGCCGGAGCCGACCGCCCGGTGGCCGGACGGAAAACCGCTGGTGGCGGCCGCCGCACTCCCGGCAGCATGGACGGCATGATCGCCGAATCCCCCGTCCTGCTGCTCGCGCCGCGCATCAACGAGACCGGCCTCCAGCTGCGCACCGCCGCCGGACTGCGCGGCCTGCGGGCGCACACCGCGGCGTCCTGGCAGGCCCCGCGCGAACTGCTCGGTGCGCCGGTGCACGTGTACGGCGGGCCGCTGTTCGGCGACGCGGTCGGACGGGAGCTCGGCCTCGCCCTGCTGGAGCCGGCCGAGGACTGGCTGGCCCGGCTGCCGCTCGCCCTGACCAGACGACGGGTTTCCGCCACCACGCTGGCCGAGGCCCGCGGGCTGCACAGGCCGGCGTTCGTGAAGCCACCGGCCGACAAGCTGTTCGCCGCCCGGGTCTACCCGGACGGCGGCGCACTGCCCGGGCCCGAACTGTTGGACAGCGAGACCCCCGTGCTGGTGAGCGAGGTGGTGCGGTTCCGCACGGAGTACCGGCTGTTCGTCCTGGACGGCGCGGTGCGGGCCGGCTCGCGCTACGCGGTGGAAGGCGAGCTGTCCGTCGGGCCGCTCGGGCGGGACGGCTCCGAGGTGCTGGCCTTCACCCACGACGTGCTGGCCGCCTCCGCCTCGCAGGCCCCGCTGCCGAGCGCGGTGGTGGTGGACGTCGGCTGCACCGACCACGGCTGGGCGGTGGTCGAGGCCAACGCGGCCTGGGCCAGCGGGGGCTACGCGGCCGAGCCGGACGCCGTCCTGGACGTGGTGCTGCGCTCGGCTGGGCCGGATGCCCAACTTCCCGCCACCGACCGGCCGTTCCGGCGCCAACTGCCCGAAGTGCTGCGCTGACCGACCAGTTGGCCGGCCAGTTGTGTCCAATTGGTCGGCCAGCCCGTTGGCCGACCCGTTGGCCGACCTGTCGGCCAACCCGCTGGCCGCCAGGGGGAATCGCTTGCGGTCCGGACGCGCGATGGCGCACGATCATGCGCCATGACCACCACGCACCTCACCCACATCACCGAGCCACCCGGCGTCGCCCCCGGGACGGGCTACACCCAGGTCGTCACCGGCACCGGCCGGCTGGTCCAGGTCTCCGGCCAGGTCGCCTTCGACGAGCACCGGAACCTGGTCGGCGTGGGCGACCCGAAGGCGCAGGCGCGGCAGGTCTTCGAGAACCTGCGCCGCTGCCTGGCCGCCGCCGGGGCCGACTTCTCCGACGTCGTGAAGTTCACCTTCTTCATGACCGACATCGCCTACCTCCCGGCCATCCGGGAGGCCCGCGACGCGTACCTGGGCGGCCTGCCGCTGCCGGCCGCCTCGGCCATGCAGGTCGCGGCACTGTTCCGGCCGGACGTGCTGATCGAGATCGAGGCGATGGCGGTGGTCCGGGAGTAACGACGGCTCACGCCGCTCGGAGCAGCCGCCGGTCACGCCACTCGGAGCCGCAGCTCCCGCCGTCCGGCCCACCGGACGGCGGGGCCCATCGCCAGGCCCGCCGCCGCCAGCACCGCGCCCAGCACGGCCCACCCGACCAGCCCGAAGCCGATCACCGCGGTGCTGACCACCGCCGGGCCGGCCATCATCGTGGCAGCCGAACCCGCGTTGAACACGCCCTGGTAGGCGCCGTGCTCACCCTCACCCGCGAGGTCGTAGCTCAGCGCCCAGCCGCCCGCCTGTCCCATCACCTCGGCCAGCGACTGCAACGCGATCCCCGCGAGCGCCACCACAGCGGCGAGGAGCCCGGGCAGGCCGTGCGCGAAGGCGATGACCAGGCAGGAGGCGGCCAGCACCAGTCCGGCGCGACGGAAGGCCCGGGCGGCGGCCGTCCGGTCCTCGGTGCCCCGAGTGGCCCGCACCTGCAAGGCGATCACCAACAGGGTGTTGACGATCAGGGCGCCGGCGACGGTGATCCGCGGCGCGTCGGTCTGCTGGACGATCCACAGCGGAACGCCGACCTCCAGGACGGCGAACTGCAGGCCGAGGACGGAGCACAACGCCGTCACGACCAGGAACGGGCCGTCCCGCAGCGCCGGGTTGCGCCGTCGGCCCTGCTTGACGCCCTTGTCCCCGGGATCCGACGGGTTCGCCGTGCCGGCCTTGGTCGCCGTCGCGGACTTGTTCGCCGTACCAGACGTGGTCTCCGTACCGGACGTCGCCGAGGGCTCGGCCGACGAAGGGCCGGACAGGGCGGACAGACGGTAGAACAGCACCGCGACGGCCACGTAGGAGACGGCATCGGCCAGGATCGCCGTCAGGTAGACCGGCCGGGTGTCCAGCTGGAGCGCGATCGCGCCGAGCCCCGTCCCCCCACAGATGCCGACGTTGGTCACCACCCGCAGGTAGGCCCGGCCCGCCACCCGGGTATCGGGTGGCAGCACCTCGGCGTAGAGCGCGTTCCGCACGGCGGCCGACCCCCGGTCGACGGCGGAGACGGCGCAGGCCAGTACGACGAAGGCCGGGTAGCTGTGCACCAGCGCGTACCCAGCGGTGCCGAACGCCTCCACGCCGACCAGCACCACCAGCACCCTCCGGGCGCCCCAGCGGTCGGCGGCCCGGCCGGCCGGCACGCTGGCGACGACCCCGCACAGGCCGGCGGCGGTCATCCCGCCGCCCAGCTGGGCGGCGCTCAGGCCGAGCACCCGGGTGAAGAACAGCACCGCGACGGACAACGAGAGGCCGTTGCCCACCGTGTTGACGAGGGTGATCCCGGCCAGCCGACGGACCGTCGGATCGGGGTGCAGACGGCGCCGGACAGCCGCGGGAAGGCGGCCGCCCGGGTTGTGCGCGGGCAGGGCGAAGGACAGCGCGGAGGACTCCGCCGGCTTGGTGGTCATGCCCTGATCCCACCGCCGGCGGGCCGCCAAGGGTATTCCTTTAGGCTCTGGCTGAATCTTACGAGGGGGGCGTACGTGCACCGCTTCACACTCCGGCTGGCCGACCTCGCCACCACCTGGTTCGCCGTCTCCCCGATCCACGAGGCGGTGCTCAGCCTGCGGATGTGGACCCACCCGGGCGTCTACCCGCTCCAGACCAGGGCCTTCGAGCAACTCCGGCCCACATTCGAGCGGCTGGAATCGCGCCGTCTGCTGCTCGCACTGGTCGCCGAGAACCGCTGGGTCCCCGACTTCCTGACGCCCCGACCGACGGCAGCCGCCGGCGACTTCCGCGCCGAGCTGGCCGTCGTGCGCGCGCTGCCGCCGGAGCTGCTGCGCGGCGAGCTGGAGCAGACCTTCCTGTCGCACGGGCAGCCGCTGCCCGCCCTGCTCGACGACGGACTCGCCGATCCGGCGCGGCTGCTGGCACGGATCTCCGACGCTCTGAAGGAGTACTGGGAGGCGTGCCTCGCGCCCGGCTGGTGGCCGCAGGCCCGTGCGGTGCTGGAGGCGGACCTGGTCTACCGGGCGCGGGTGCTCGCCCAGCAGGGCGCGGCGGCACTGTTCGCGGACCTGGACCACCGGCTGCACTGGGCGGACGGCGTACTGTCGATCAACCGGCACTGGGGGGACGGGGACGTGGAGACCGCCGTGGACGGGCGCGGGCTGGTCCTCAGCCCGACCTGCTTCGTACGCGGGGCGATCACCATGATCAGCAAGAACCGGGAGCCGCAGATCTCCTACCCGGCGCGCGGGCAGGCGGCCATGGGCGGCGCGGGCGCGGACCCGCCGGTGGCGTCGGCGGCCCTGGAGTCGCTGGTCGGCGCCCCGAAAGCCCGGCTGCTGGCCCTGCTCGCCGAGCCCGCCTCGACCACCGACCTCGCCTATCGCCTCGGCGTCACCCCGAGCGCGGTCAGCCAGCACCTGTCCGTCCTGGCGGCCACCGGCCTGGTCACCCGCGCCCGGCACGGCCGCTCGGTGCTGTACCGGCGCAGCGTGCTCGGGGACGAGCTGACCGGTGGCCGGTAACAGCCGGCGAACGGCCCGCAGCGGACAACCGACGGCGGACGGCGGCGCCAACGGCGCCTGGCAGTCCGCGAACGGCGCCGCCCCCGGCCGGTTCGCCGAGGAGGCCGGGACACGCGGCTACAACAACCTCATCAGCGGCGTCCCCGGCCTCACGGTCTACCACGACCCCAAGTCCGTTGCCACGTACGGCCATACGGGCGCGGGCGGCCAGTGGTGGACCTTCGACGACGCCTGGTCGATCGCCCAGAAGGCGGCTTACCTCAAGTCGACGAACCTGCTCGGCGGCATGATCTGGCAGATGTCCGGCGACACCCCGTCCGGCACCCTCATGACCGCACTCGACACCGGACTCAAGCCGCCGGACTCAAGCAGCCGGGCCCAAGTAACCGGACTCAAGTCAGCCGGACTCAGTAGCCAGGCCCAGGTAGCCGGCCTCAAATAGCCCACCCCGCACGGCGAACGGGGCCGGCGTTCGCTCCGCTGGGCGGAGGAACGCCGGCCCCACCCGGCAGCAGACCGGTTACCGCGAGGCCATGGCCGCCAGCCGCCGCGCCGCCCGGTACTGCCGCAGCACCTGCGCGAAGCTCGTGTGCCCCTGGGTGGTTCGGGCGAAGGCCCGCCAGGCGGCAGGCACCAGGCAGACCGCCGCGTGGAACAGGTACGGCCGCCGCTCGAAGGCGCCCAGCAGCTGCTTGCCCGCGCGCATCTCCACGCCCAGCCCGGCTTTGACGGCGAACGCGTAGTTCAGCGCCTCGCGCCGCACCGCCGCCGCGTTGCCCGCCTCCGCGATCTGCACCGCCCACTCACCGGCCAGCCGGCCCGAGCGCAGCGCGTAGGAGATGCCCTCACGGGTCCACGGCTCCAGCAGCCCGGCCGCGTCGCCCGCGACCAGCACCCGGCCGCGGGCGAGCGGCGAGTCCTCGGCCCGGCACCGGGTCAGGTGCCCGGACTCGACCTGCGGGGTGAAGCCGGACAGGCCCAACCGCCGGATGTAGTCGGCGAGGTACTGCTTGGTCCGCTCGCCGTCGCCGCGCGCCGAGATGACGCCCACGGTCAGGCTGCTGGACTCGGTCTTCGGGAACACCCAGCCGTAACTGCCGCGCAGGGGGCCCCAGTCGAGGTGGATCCGGCCCGACCAGTCGGCGGCGACCTGCGGCGGGACGGGGATCTCCGCCTCCAGGCCCAGATCGATCTGGTCGAAGGTGACGCCCACGTGCCGGGCGATCCGGCTCGCGCTGCCGTCCGCGCCGACCACCGCGCGCGCCTCGAAGCTGCGCCCGTCGGCCGCGGTGACCAGCGCCGTCCGGTGGTCACCGCCCCGCTGCTCGACCCCGGTGACGGTCACTCCGGTGACCAGTACCGCCCCGGCCTGCTTGGCCGCCTGCACGAGGCGCAGGTCGAACTCGTCCCGGTTGACCAGACCGAACAGCATCCGCTCGGAACGACGCGTCCGGGTGTACCGCCCGTCGTACGCGAAGGTGACGGCGTGCACCCGGTCCTGCAGCGGCAGCTCGAAGTCCGGCGGCAGGCTGTCCCGGGAGGGGCCGATGATGCCGCCGCCGCAGGTCTTGTAGCGAGGGTGCTCGGCCTTGTCGAGCAGCAGCACCCGGCGGCCCTGCGCGGCGGCGGCGTACGCGGCGGAGGCCCCGGCCGGCCCGGCGCCGACCACCACCACGTCCCAGACGCCGTCCAGCTGTCCCACCGAGGCCGCCGACCCCACCGACGCCGCCGGATCCGCCGAATCCGCCGCAGCCGTTGACGCCTCCGTCGACGCCCTCGACACCTGCGGCGACGCCGCTGACACCTGCGCGGACGCCTCACCTCCGACCGACGCGGTCGTACGGTCGAGCGGGCTACGGGAATCGGAGCTTCCGGAGTCAGTCACGTCGAGCAATCCTATGCGTCCGCACGGCCACCCGGACGCCGCACCACCCGACAATCGCCTCCGCCTATGATCGGCGGTACCCCAAACGACCCCTCCGCCCGTACCACCCCACGGGCGGACCCGTCCCCTCGGAGCCCCGATGTCACAGCCCCTGGCCGACGCCGTCCGGTCCCTGATGGACCGTGCCCGCACCGACCTCGCCGAACTGGTCGCCTTCCCGTCGGTCGCCGACCCGCGCCAGTTCCCGGTCGAGGAGTGCCAGAAGGCCGCTCAATGGGTCGCCGACGCCTTCGCCGCCGAGGGCCTGACCAAGATCCAGCTGCTGGACACCCCGGACGGCACCCAGTCCGTCTACGGCGAGCTGCCCGGCCCCGAGGGCGCCCCGACCGTCCTGCTCTACTCGCACTACGACGTCCAGCCCCCGCTCGACGAGGCCGCCTGGATCAGCCCCGCCTTCGAACTGACCGAGCGTGACGGCCGCTGGTACGGGCGCGGCGCCGCCGACTGCAAGGGCAACATCCTGATGCACCTGACCGCCCTGCGGGCGCTGCGCCAGGTGTACGGGGACGCCTACCCGGTCGGTCTGAAGATCATCGTGGAGGGCTCGGAGGAGCAGGGCACCGGCGGCCTGGAGCGCTACGCCGAGGCCCACCCCGAGCTGCTCGCCGCCGACGCCATCATCATCGGCGACACCGGCAACTTCGCCGCCGGCCTGCCCACCGTGACCGCCTCGCTGCGCGGCATGACGGTGGTCGAGGCCTCGGTCACCACGCTGGGCGGCAACCTGCACTCCGGCGCCTTCGGCGGCGCCGCCCCGGACGCGCTGCAGTGCCTGGTCCGGATGCTGGCCTCGCTGCACGACGAGAACGGCGACGTCGCGGTCGCCGGGCTGACCACCGACCAGACCTGGGAGGGCGTGCAGTACCCGGAGGAGCAGTTCCGCGCCGACGCCAAGGTGCTCGACGGCGTCGCCCTGACCGGCACCGGCACCATCGCCGACCGGCTGTGGGCCCGCCCGTCCGTCACCGTCCTCGGCATCGACGCCCCGCCGGTGATCGGCGCCACCTCCTCCGTGCAGGCCGCCGCGAAGGCGCTGGTCAGCCTGCGCGTCCCGCCGGGCATGAGCTCGGACGCCGCCCAGGACGCGCTGGTCGCCCACCTGGAGGCGCAGGTCCCGCTCGGCGCCCGGCTGACCATCGAGCGCCAGGGCAACGGCGCCCCGTTCCGCGCCGACACCAGCGGCCCGGCGTACGAGGCGATGGGCGAGGCCATGGCCGAGGCCTTCGGCACCCCGATGGTCGCCTCCGGCGAGGGCGGCTCGATCCCGCTCTGCAACACCCTGCGCTCGCTCTACCCGAGGGCCGAGATCGTGCTGATCGGCGTCGAGGAGCCGACCACCCAGATCCACGCGGTCAACGAGAGCGTCGACCCGCAGGAGCTGGAGCGGATGGCCCTCACCGAGGCCCTGTTCCTGCGCCGCTACGCCGAACTGCGCTCTGCCTGACGCCGGTCGGGACCGTGCGGACCTCCGGGTCCGCCACCGGCCGCCCGCCCCGCCACCGGCGGGCGGCCGCCACCACCGCCGCGTAGCCGACCGCGCCCACCGCGAGTCCGGCCCCGGCGCCGAAGCAGACCTCCGGGACCAGGTTCCGCCGCAGCGGGCTGAGCCGGTGCAGCACCCCGGCCGCCGTCGCCGCGCCCAGCGCCGCGACGGCCACCCGCCGGGTCCGGGCCGCAGGCCGGACGTCGGGGCGCACCGGCTCGACCGCCCGCACCGTACGCGCCGCCCAGCCGGCCATCGCGGCCAGACCGAGCACCGAAGTCCCGTACTGCAGCGCCTCGTAGAGCGGGACCCCGGCCACCTTCCGCTCCAGTACGGGCAGCAGCCGTACGCCCAGCCGATCACCGTGGGTGAACGCGTCCCAGCCGACGTGGGTGGCCGCGCCGATCGCCGCCGACCCAAGGAACCACGCCGCGTCCGTCCCCCGGCTGCCGCCGCCACCGGCCCGGCGGACCGTCAGCGCCTCGGCGCCGCCGGCCCACCGCTCGGGCAGCAGCCCCACCAGCGGCGCCCGCAGCAGCCCGTGCCACCCCGCGACCAGCGCGGCGGCGACCGCCACGTCGACCGTCGGCACCGCCCACCAGCGGTGCAGCAGCCCGCCGTGCTCGTAGACCCCGGGCAGCAGCGACTCGGCGAAGAACGGCACATCGGGCGCCATCGACCCGGCCACCAGCGCCGAGGCCACCAGGGGCCCTCGCTCCCCGGCGGCACGCAGCAGGGGCAGGACGGCGGCGGGATGACTGAACGTGAACGGCATGCCCCCATCCTGACGCCCGCACCGCTCGCCGGGCCAACCGAGGTCGGCCCGGTCCGCAGCCGCCCCAGCCACCGACCACGACAGGCCCACCCGCCGACCACCGCAGCCCTACGCGGCGTCCGCCGTACTGGCCAGCCCGAGCGCCACCCGGCTCCCCGCCTCCAGGTACCGCAGCTCCCCGATCCGCCGCGCCTCCAGCGCCGCGGCCAGGCGCCGGTAGCGGCTCGGCGGCAGCAGGTCGGCCGCCTCGTCCAGGGTGACGAACCGCCAGCCGCGCAGCTCCTCCTGCTGCAGCAGCAGGTTCTGCCGGCCCTCGTCGTCGAGCAGCCCGCCGTCGTACATCAGCCGCAGGCCGCCGCGGCGCGGGCCGGTGCGCGGCTCCCAGTCGACGGCGAGCAGCCGCAGGATGGCGGGGTCGAGCCGCAGCCCCAGTTCCTCGGCGATCTCGCGCAGGGCGGCGTCGGTGGGGGCCTCGCCGCGTTCGACCACGCCGCCGGGGAAGTCCCAGTCGGGCTTGTAGACCGGGTCGACCAGCAGCACCCGGTCCTGCTCGTCGAAGAACAGCACCGCCGAGGCCACGGTGTCCCCGGTCGGGTCGGGGCTCTGGACGATCGGGCAGCGCGCGGCGCCGACCCGGACCAGTTCGGCGATCCGGTGCGCGGTCTCGCGCGGGGTGAGCTGGCTGGTGTCGAGCATCCGAGCGTCGCCGACCAGCCAGCGGCGGGCGGCCCGGTAACGGGGCAGGTGTTCCAGGCACCAGTTGCGGACCCGCTCGCTGGCCTCCGGATCGCCCGGGCACTCCTCGCGTTGCGTGATGCGGTCGCGCAGGATCGTTTCTTCTGGGTCCAGGACGAAGTGGTGCACCGCGATCCCGTGGGCGGCGAGGTCGCCGAAGATCTCGTCCCGGTAGTCCTCTCTGAGCAGGGTCATCGGGACCACCAGCGGGCCGCCGACCTCGCCGAGCAGCGCGGCCGCCGTCTCGGGGACGAGCCGGCGCCAGGCCGCCAGGTCCTGGAAGTCGGACACCGCAGCCAGCCGGTCGGCCGGAAGCATCCGGCGCAGACCGAAGCCCACCAGCTCGGGATCGAAGAGCACGCTCCCGGGCAGCAGTTCCACCAGCTCGCGGCAGGCACTCGTCTTGCCCGCCCCGAATGTGCCATTGACCCAGACGATCACAACGTCCCCTGCCCTCGACTTGCCCCGATGCCGTACGCACCGGGCAGCGCCCCCGTCGACCGAACCAGCGCCACCCGAGGTGGTACCCGCGCCACGCCGCTCCCCATACCTGCCCGCCGCGCCCGCCCACGCGCCCCGGCCCGCCCCTTGACAGAGGCATGTGCCCAGGCCAGGGGCCTGGGCCAGGAGGCATGCAGACCGTTCGACCGCAAAGCCGCCCGCTGACAGTACGCCGTGCGCACAGGAAGTCGGACCGGCCGACTTCCGCCGCGCGCCCCACCCGTACGCCGTGCGCGCCGCCCCTGCGACCTCCCGCCCCCGGTCTCCCCTGCCCGCCTCCGCGAGTGCCTCTTGCGCCGCCCGCACCCCGGCGCGTACAGAGGAACGATGAAGCTGCTTCCCGCCGGCCGGGTCGTCGTCATCGGCTCGGTCAACACCGACCGGATCCTCCGCTGCCCCGTGCTCCCGTCCCCCGGCGAGACCGTCCTGACCACCTCCGCCGGCCAGGGCTTCGGCGGCAAGGGCGCCAACCAGGCGGTGGCGGCGGCCCTGATGGGCGCGGCGACCCACCTGATCGCCAAGATCGGGCGCGACGCCGACGGCGAGGCGGCGCTCGCCGATCTGCGCGGCGCGGAGGTCCAGACGGGCGCCGTGCTCACGCACCCTGATGCGCCCACGGGTCAGGCGATCGTGATGGTCGACCCGTCGGGCGAGAACAGCATCGTGGTCGTCCCGGGCGCCAACGCCGAACTGACCCCGGAGGAGGTCACCGCCGCCCTGGCCCGGCTCCACCTGCTCCCGGTCGACGTGGTCCTCACCAGCAACGAGGTCCCCGCGGAGTGCATCCGCGCCACCGCCGCCGCCCTCCCCACCGCGGGCCCGAACGGCGGCACCCGCTGGCTGCACAACACCGCCCCGGCCGGGGCACTGCCCGATCCCGGTCCCGGCGGCCGCCGACCCCTGGTGGTCGCCAACGCCGTCGAGGCCCGCCAGCTCACCGGCGCGGCGACCGTCACCGAAGCCGCCCGCGCCCTCGCCCGCCACGCCGAGGGGGCGGTGGTCACCCTCGGCGGCGAAGGCGCCCTGGTCGTCACCGGGGAGGAACTCGCCAGGCTGCCCGCGCCCGCCGTACGGGTGGTCGATACCACCGGCGCCGGCGACGTCTTCTGCGGCGCCCTCGCCGCCGGGCTGGCCCGCGGCGCCGCCCTCCCCGGGGCGGCCGCCACCGCCGTGGCCGCCGGCGCCTTCGCCGTCACCGCGCTCGGCGCCCGCGGCGCCCTCCCCCGCCCGGCCGACCTCTGAGCTCCCGCGCGTGAACGCACGTCACCGACCGCCCCCTGGAGTCCGGCACACGGACGCACGCCAGAGGCACCGAGCCGAACACCGGCTCCCTCGGCGCCCGAACCGGCGACCCCGCTACGGCCGTCCCATGTACGCCGGGTAGTACCCCTTGCTGATCCCCGAGATCCGGATCTTCGTCCCGGGCCGCGCGGCCTCGACGTACTGGTTGTTGCCCAGGTAGATCGCCACGTGCTGGATCCCGCGCCGGGTACCGTCCGGCGACCAGAACAGCAGGTCGCCCCGGCGCAGCTGGCTCGCGCTGATCGGCGTGGTCGCCGCGTACTGGTCGTTGGCGATCCGCGGCAGCTCGATGCCGCCGCGCCGGAAGGACTGCTGCACCAGGCCCGAGCAGTCGTACCCGTCCGGACCGTTGCCCGCCGTCATGAACGGCTTGCCGACCTGCGCGAGCGCGAACTGCACGGCGGCCTCGACGTTGCGGTCCCCCGCCACCGAGTCATGGGACGAGCCCGAGGAGCCGGAGGAGGACGGGGCGCCGGAGGAGGACGAGGACCCGCCGGTCCGCGCCAGGTAGATGTCGTAGTGGGTGGTCCAGCGCCACTCGCCCTGGGCGTTCTTGAACCAGTACCGGGAACCGTCCCAGCCCTGCTTGATCCCCCCGGTCGACTTCGCGGACGACGTCGGCGAGGACGTCGCGCCGCTGGTCCGCGCCAGGTAGATGTCGTAGTGGGTGGTCCAGCGCCACTCGCCCTGGGCGTTCTTGAACCAGTACCGCGAGCCGTCCCACCCGGCGTGCGCCGGCGCCCGCTCCGCGGCCGCGGGGCTCACGCCGGTGCCGAGGCCGATCACCCCGGTCCCGACCGCGACCACGGCCGCCATCGCGATCCCCCGGCGGACCCGCGCGGCCCGCGAGGGACGGGCGGGTCCGCCGGAGCGGTCGGCGGTGGCGGGGGCGTGCTGCCCGGTCGCTTCGTCGGCGGCATCCGGCACGCTGGTATTGGCGGTGGTCATCCTGCTGACTTCCTTCGCTGCTTCGAACGCACTGTTGCGAACGGCCGCCGGACGGGCGGCTGCGGAAACTGCTGCGGACACGCGGTAGGCCCCGGGATCGCCGGTCCGTCCGCTCGGCAGATCAGTTCTGCCTGTGTGTCACGTTAAGCACGCGTTCGCTCACGGCGCGCACTGGAGTGCGCCAAAGGAAGGTTTCCCGGGCGGTGGCAACCGACGGGGCGTCAGGGTGAGCACCCGTCAGCGGGAGGTCGGCCGACGCCCCGTCATCAGCGGCCCTCGGCCTCCGCGAGCAACTGCTTCTTCAGCACCTTTCCCAGTGCGTTCCTGGGCAGTTCGGGTACCAGCACGACCCGGCGCGGCCGCTTGTGCACCGAGAGCCGCTCGGCCACAAAGGCCGTCAGCTGTTCCCCCGTCACGGCGCCGTCCGGGATGACGTACGCGACGATCGCCTGTCCGAGGTCCTCGTCCGGTGCGCCGACCACCGCCGCGTCGGCGACCGCCGGGTGGTCGCGCAGCGCGGCCTCCACCTCGCCCGCGCCGATCCGGTAGCCGCCGCTCTTGATCAGGTCCACCGAGGCGCGGCCGACGATCCGGTGGAAGCCGTCCGGCCCGATCACCGCGACGTCCCCGGTGCGGAACCACCCGTCCGCCGTCCAGGCCTCGGCGTCGGCGTCCGGCCGGTTGAGGTAGCCGCTGAACAGGGTCGGACCGGAAACCTGCAGCTCACCGACGCTCTCCCCGTCGTACGGCAGCGGCTCGCCGGCCTCGCCGACCAGCCGGGTGCGCACCCCCTCCAGCGGCAGCCCGACACTGCCGGGGCGCCGCTCTCCGTCCGCCCGGGTGCTGACGGTGATCAGTGACTCGGTCATCCCGTAGCGCTCGATCGGGGCGTGCCCGGTGAGCGCCGCCAGCCTCTCGAACACCGGTACGGGCAGCGGCGCGCTGCCGGAGACCAGCAGCCGGGCCGAGGCCAGCCGGGCGGCCGCCGCGGGGTCCGCCGCCAGCCGGGACCAGACGGTGGGCACGCCGAAGTACAGGCTGCCGCCCGCCGCCGCGTACCCCTCCGGGGTGGGCCGCCCGGTGTGCACCAGCCGACTGCCGGTGCGCAGGGCGCCGAGCACGCCGAGCAGCAGCCCGTGCACGTGGAACAGCGGCAGGCCGTGCACGAGGGTGTCCCCGGCGGTCCACTGCCAGGCCGCGGCCAGCGCCTCCAGGTCGGCGGCGATCGCCTCCCGCCGGATCACCGCGCCCTTGGGCGCGCCGGTGGTGCCCGAGGTGTACAGCACGAAGGCGGTCGCGTCGGCGGCCGGCTCGGCGTAACCGGTGGCGGAGCGCTCGGCGGGGTCGACCGGCAGGGCCTCCACCGAAGCACCCTCCGGCGCGGCCTCCCCGGCGGCGTGCGCGAGCAGCGCCGCGCCGGAGTCGCGCAGGATGTGCTCACGCTCCTTCGGCCCCGAGTCTGGCGGCAGCGGCACCACCGGCACACCCGCCAGCAGGCCGCCGACCACTGCGGTGACCGTCTCCACGGTGGGCCGGGCGAGCACGGCGAGCGCGGGGGCGCCCGCCACCCGGTCGGCCACGGCGGTCGCCGCGCCCAGCAGGTCCTCCCGGGAGAGCGCCCGACCGTCGATCCGCAGCGCGTCCGCCGCGTCGCCGTAGTCACCCTGAAGTGCCGTCAGCAGTGCCATGCTTCCGCCCTCGCCCTCGTCTCACCCTGGTCGCGCCGAACCCGCCGAACCCGGTCATGCCGTGCGCCGCCGCATCCCGCGCTGTCGGGCCGACTCTACGGGCCACCGCTCCGGCGCCTGCGGACCGGGGCGAACGACGGAGGGCGTGGCACCGAGCACCCGGTGCCACGCCCTCCGCGGTCTGTCCGCGGGATCAGGCCTTGCGAGCCTTCACCTCGGCGGTGAGCTGCGGCAGGACCTGGAAGAGGTCGCCGACCACGCCATAGTCGACCAGCTCGAAGATCGGGGCCTCGGGGTCCTTGTTGACGGCCACGATGGTCTTCGAGGTCTGCATGCCGGCCCGGTGCTGGATGGCACCCGAGATGCCCGCCGCGATGTAGAGCTGCGGGGAGACCTGCTTGCCGGTCTGGCCGACCTGGTTGCTGTGCGGGTACCAGCCGGCGTCGACGGCGGCACGCGAGGCGCCGACGGCCGCGCCGAGCGCGTCCGCGAGCTCCTCGACCACGCCGAAACCCTCGGCAGCACCGACGCCGCGGCCGCCGGAGACCACGATGGCGGCCTCGGTCAGCTCGGGGCGGCCGGTGGAGACGCGCGGGGTGCGCGAGGTGACCTTGGCGGCGTTGCCGGTGAACTCCACCGACACGTTCTCGACCGCGCCGGCGGCCGGGGCGGCCTCCGGGGCGACGGCGTTCGGCTTGACGGTGATGACCGGGGCGCCCTTGGTGACCTTGGACTTCACCTGGAAGGAGGCGGCGAACACCGACTGGGTGGCGACCGGACCGCCGTCGCCGGCCTCCAGGTCGACGGCGTCGGTGATGATGCCGGAGCCGATCCGCAGCGCGACGCGGGCGGCGACCTCCTTGCCCTCTCCGGAGGAGGTGACCAGGACGGCGGCCGGGGCGACCGTCTTGGCGATCTGGGCCAGGGCGTCCACCTTGGGGACGACCAGCTGGTCGGTGAACTCGGCGCCGTCGGCGACGTACACCTTGGCGGCGCCGTACTCGCCGGCCTTGGCGGCGATGTCGGCCGCGGCGGCACCGGCGCCGAGGACGACGGCGGACGGCTCGCCGATGCGGCGGGCCAGGGTCAGCAGTTCGAGGGCCGGCTTGCGGACCACACCGTCGGCGTGGTCCACCAGAACCAGGATCTCAGCCATGATTCGTTGCTCCTGATCGATCGTTGGATGCGCTGACGGGTGGGACTAGATGAACTTCTGGTCGGCGAGGAAGCCGGCGAGCTGCTTGCCGCCCTCGCCCTCGTCCTTGACGACCGTGCCCGCGGTGCGCGCCGGACGCGCCGCCACCGACTCGACCGC
>NZ_JBVHHW010000029.1:0-101039 GCF_055560875.1 Kitasatospora sp. NPDC023118 | reverse complement strand
CAAGAACCGCGCCAAGCACCACGACGTCGGAAAGACCGTGAAACGCGCCGATTCGATCAAGGAACACCAAGCACAGCGAGGTTAAACGCCAAGCTCAGGTCCAGTAAAAATTCACCACCACGGCCGGGACGCTCTGCTGACCGGGATCGACCGGCATGTCGCCTGCGCCAAGCCCTACCAGGCCACCAGCACCGCGGGTGGCGTCCAGGATCGCCTCGTGCCTCGCGTGGAGATGCGCGCCTCAATCGTCTCGCTCCACGGCCTCGACGCGAATGGCCTCCACTTGACGTGATCAAGTGGAGGCCATTGTGAGAAGTTGTGAGAGGCTAACATCGACGCTGTCGCACCGTCAGGCGAAGACCGCCTCTGACCTGCGACTTTACGTCGGGACGACAGGATTTGAACCTGCGACCCCTTGACCCCCAGTCGCCCGGGGATAGCCATCGCTGCACGTCAGACGGTAGACAACCCGCGCTGTTCGTTCGCCGAAGCGCACCTCAGAGACGGTGGTGAACGGCGCGTGGTCCCCGGCAAATCCCTCACCGATACCCTTCCGGCTGCACCCCTCAGTCACGCTTGGCGTGCAACCGCATACAGAGGAGTGGGGCTCGGAATACTCATCCACAGGTCGTACTCGCCGAACTCACTGTGATGGTGCCGCACCAGAATGATGCAGAACGACTGCGCTCCAACGCCACCGACGCGGGCGTCACGTTCGAGCTCCGATGGTGCCGCACCGGGACGGCGCGGAGCGACGCCTCCGAACTCCGGCACGCCGAGCTGGACCGCCCGTGACTGCGATGGTGCCGCACCAGGATGGTGCGGAGCAACTGGCGACCTTGAGAACGGTCAAGCCCTCGGCTCCGTGGCTGCGATGGTGCCGCACGGGGACGGCGCGGAGCGACAAAGGGTTCAGGCGGTTCTACCGGCCCGGACCAATGCTGCGATTGTGCCGCACCGAGGTGGCGCGGAGCGACACCATCCGGGACTTCCAAACCCTGGCCGAGCGCGTGCTGCGATGGTGCCGCACCGGACTCATGCGGAGCAACACCGACGTGGTGGCTGGCGCGCAGCAGCAAGACCTCCTGCAACGGTGCCGCACCTGCTAGTGCCGGATCAGGCAACGTTTGCCCTGCTGACGACCTCACGTAGGCGCTCGTCCTGGGCGTGCTTGTTCCGCCAGATGATGTAGCGGCGGATCATGCTGCCCTGCTCCTTGTGGCTGGCATGGTCAGTGCCGTCCAGGGTGAAGTAGCGCAGGGCGGTGAACTGCGCCTCGATCCGGTTCAGCCAGGAGGAGTTGGTCAGGGTGTAGGCGATCTCGACATTGTTCGCCGCCGCCCACGCCCCGACCCGCTGGCATCGCTTCGTCGTCAGGTGCGGAGAATAGTTGTCGCAGACGATGGCGATCCGCACCTCGACCGGGTGCAGCGAGCGCAGGTAGCGGCAGAACTCCAGGAACTTCGTCCGGTTCTTGGTCTTCTTGATGTGGCCGTAGAGTTTGTCCTTGGCGAGGTCGTAGGCGGCGAACAGGTGCCGGACCCCGTGCGGTCGGGTGTAGGTCGCCCGTCTGCGGGGCCGGGGCGCGCGGTCGGGGTCCTTGTGCCTGCCGCCGCGTTCGGCCCACTGTCGGCCGGGGTGCGGCTGGAGGTTGAGTGGCCCGAACTCGTCCATGCAGAAGATGACTTCGGGTTCGCCCTCCTCGGGTATGACCTCGTCGTCGGCGATCGCGTAGAGGTGTTCGACGCGGGCCTTCTTGGCGGCGTAGTCGGGGTCGCGGGAGGTCTTCCAGGTCTTCACGCGTTGAAAGGAGACGCCCTCCTCTCGGAGCAGGACCCGAAGGCCCTCGTGGCTGATGTCGTCGACCACCCCCTCGGCGACCAGGAAGTCGGCCAGCTTGGCCAGGCTCCAGGTCGAGAAGGGCAGGCCGTGCTCGACCGGCTTGGACTTGGCGATCTTCTTGATCTCCCGGCGCTCGGGCAGCGTAAACGTCCGTGGTCGCCCGCCCCTGTACTTCGGATAGAGCGAGTCGAAGCCGTCGGAGTTGAAGTTGTGGATCACATCGCGGACCCGGTCCGAGCTGGTGAACGTGACCTCGGCGATCTTCGCCACGGGCATGTGCTGGGCGGACAGAAGCACCATCTGGGCCCGCCGCCAGGTCACCACCGACCCAGTGCCCCGGCGGACGATCCGCAGAAGTCGTCTGCCCTCATCGTCATCGATCTCACGGACCTGCACGCGTTCAGCCACGTGATCATTCTGATGGTTCCGTGTCGCCCAGCGCAGCAACCGGACGACACGTCACAGCGAGGCGAACGTTGCCTGATGCGGCACTAGGTACGAAGGAACGGCCACCGCGCGTTTTGGGCCAAGGAAGAGCAGTCGCTGCGACAGTGCCGCACCGGGATGAGGCGGAGCGAAGCGATCGGCGGGGTTGCCCTTTATCAGTTGACGGATGCTGCGATGGTGCCGCATGGGACAGTGCGGAGCGGAAGGGCATGTCCCGCGGTTTGAGGACGCGCTCGATGATGCCGCACCAGGAGAGTGCGGAGCGACATGCAGAGCATCCCGAAGATGGTCAGCTCCATGATGTCGCTGCGATGGTGCCACACCGGGATGGTGCGGAGCACCGCCCCCGGTGCGGAGGAGCATCCAGCCCTCGGCGCCTTCGGCGGCAGTGGTGATGCTGCGATGGTGCCGCACCGAAGTAGTGCGGAGGCGCGACGAGGACGGCGTCATCCACTTCGCGTTCCAGGAGCTGCGATGGTGCCGCACCGGCAGGGTGCTGAGCGACCGCCCTGCTCGCCGCCCCTCTGACCTGCAAAAGCCTCCTGCGATGGTGCCGCACCGAGCGATGCGAAGCGACAGGCCTGTGCAAGCGCGACGCGAAGACCGTCGTGCTCCTGAGATGGTGCCGCACCGGGGGTGCGGAGCAACTACCGATGACTGTCTTCGAGGTCTCCCGGTCCCACGCGCTGCGATGGTGCCGCACCGGGGTGGTGCGGAGCGACCCCCGGCACCGTGTGATCTTCCGCGACGCCGAGCTCCTGCGCCGCACCAGGATGGTGCGGAGAGACCCGCAGGAGGGCTACCTGATGGAGAGCTGGGCGGTGCTGCGACGGTGCCGCACCGGGACGGTGCGGAGGGAGGCTGCGCGGGTGGAAGATGCGCCTGCTGATCTGTGCGCTGCGATGGTGCCGCACCGAGGTCGTGCAGAGCAACCAGGTGGGAGCCGTAGTGCTTGGGCAAGACCGTGACGGTCCTGCGATGTGACGCACCAACGCGGTACGGAGCGACGACAGGGACGGCAGCACGGCGCGTACCGAGGCGGGCCTGCGATGGTGCCACACCGAGGTGGTGCGGAGCGACTACATCGGCTCTCTCGCCAACATGGTCGGCGGCACGCTGTGATGGTGCCGCACCAGGTGGGTGCGGAGCGAAACCTGAACGTGCCGACGTACCGCAACGTGCCGATCGTGCTGCGACGGTGCCACACCGGGAAGATGCGGAGAGACAACGCCTCGATTGCCACGGAGGCCGCAGGCAAGACCCTGCGATGGTGCCGCACTGGTGAGGCGTGGAGGAGCCCGAAGCCGTCCAGGTCCGTGGCCCTGCGCTGGCTGAGGCCGCGATGATGCCGCACTGGCAGGGTGCGAAGGGAGCGCCTCAGCCCTCGCTGGCGCCTCGGGAGCTGAGGTACCTGCGGTGGTGCCACACTGCAGTGTACGGCGGGGCTGCCGGGCCGACGACGCAAGCGGCCTCCAACTGGACACGGCGGCGATGCCGCACCGACAGGGTACGGAGGAACGCGAGTGCAATCATGGCACTCAAGGCTGGCTTGCCCCTGCAGCGGTGCCGCACCGAGATGGTGCGGAGTGACCCGAGCCCAGCTGGGTCAGCGACCGCTCGACCCCGGGACTGCGATGGTGCCGCACCGAGGTGGTGCGGAGCGACCGGTCACCTTCTGCGAGGACGAGGTAAGGGGTTCCCCTGTAACGGGTGCCGTACCAGGATGGCGCGGAGGGAGTGCTGCACGCCGCGCTCGTCACCTCTGCCGGGCACCTGCTGCGATGGTGCCGCACCGGGATGGTGCGGAGCGACGAGCTACTGGCAGCCGGCCTCCACCGACGCTCAGGGGCTGCGGTGGTGACGCACCCGGAGGGTGCAGAGCGGTGACGGGATGAGCTTGGACGAGAGCGTCTGGCTGGGCACGTTGCGATGGTGCCGCACCAGGGTGGTGCCGAGCGATCCGCCAAAGGAAGTAGCCGCGGTGGTCCAGCGGGAGGTGCTGCGCCCATGAAGCACCGACAAGATGCAGAGGGACATTGCCGTCCTGGCGGTTCGCTGCTTCCAGCACTGGATGCTGCGATGGTGCCGCATCGGGATGGTGCGGGGCGACAATCTGCCCCTTGAGGGTGGTGGCCTCGCTTGCGGAGCTGCGATGGTGCCCCACCAAAGGGGTGCGGAGGGACGACCGCAAGACGTTCACGGAGGCCGTGGTTTCCGAGCGGCGATGGTGCCACACCCGGGCAGTGGCGGGGGGACGTCCCGGCTGACCGCGCTCTTCGTGTCGCTCGTGCAGCAGCGATGGTGACGCCGCACCAGAACGGTGCGCAAAGGTTTTTGATCGCTGTCGAGGCCAGACTACCCCCGTGGAGCTGCGATGGTGCCGCACCGGAACGGTACGGAGGGACTTCAACCTCTCTACCAAGGGCACGGACTACTTCGTGCTGTGATGGTGCCGCACCGTGCTGGTGCGGAGCGACCCGGGGAAGTGCGCGCGCTGGCACTCGCCGGCTAGCTGCGATAGTGCCGCACCGGGGTAGTGCGGAGCGACTCGCGGACGCCGGGGTGGCCATCTTCTACCGCCACCTGCGATGGTGCCGCACCGGGACGGTGCGGAGCGACCTGGTGACATCACCCCGCCGATCGTCGGGCCGATCCTGCTGCGATGGTGCCGTACCGGGACGGCGACCGCCGGATCTCCCACCGAGCTGGCACCGGCCGGGTAGCTTCGATGGTGCCGCACCAGGACAGTGCGGAGAGAGTACTGATCGGGTCGACGCAGAAGATGGGCACCGGAACGCTGTGATGGTGCCGCACCGGGGTGGTGCGGAGCGATGTGCGGGTGACCGGGGACGCGCCGTCGTAGTGGACGCTGCGATGGTGCCGCACCACGATGGTGCGGAGCGACGAGCTGAGCTGCTGGTTTGGCAGTTCGGGGAACCCGTTGCCGTGCCTGCCGGGGCCTTCTTCGGGGCAATCCGGACTTGTTGCTTCTGTACGGTGGGGTGTTTCCGTGTGCTTGTGGTTCCGAAGTCGTGTTCGGCCGGGGTCTCGTTCTGCGTGTCGGCGCTGTGGAGTTGTCAAGGAGCGGGTGTTGAAGGGGTGGCCGGGGGTGGGGTTCAGGGCCAGAGGCGGCGGCTGGCGGCGAGGGGACCGTTGGATTGTTTGAGGCCGGTTCGGGGTGCGGTGTAGAGGGCGGTGACGCCGAGGTTGGTCAGCATTCTGGCCTTACGGGTGGTGCCGGGTTCAGTAGCGCGGACGGCGGGGTGTTCGAGGAGGACGGTCACGTCGGTGGTGGTGAGTGGGGGTGTCCAGGCGGGCCAGCGTAGGGCGCCGCGGCTGTCGGTGGTGTCCCAGCTGGTGGCGGCTTGGGTGCGGCCGGTGGCGGTGAGGCGGAAGGTGGCGAGGGCGTGGAGGGCGAGCCAGGTGGGGCCGGGGGCTCCGCGCTGGTAGGCCTTGCCTTCGGAGTTGGTGTGGGCGTCGCCGAGGGAGCGGTGGTCGAAGTTGGCGGAGGCGTAGTCGGGGATGCGGCGCCAGCCGTCCAGGGCCGAGCGGATCTGCCTCGGGTCCTTGTGGCAGCCGAGGACGGCTTTCTGCATCAGGCCGGTGATGGTCATCTGGCCGGCGGCGGCGATCAGCGGGGTGACGGGGGTACGCCGCACCGTGGCGGGATGTGCTCCTTCCGCAGGTTCCGGGTCGTGCCTGCCGGTCTTGGGTTTGGTGTCTTCGAAGCACATGACGTTGGCCAGGGAGGCGAACCAACGGGCGTGGAGGTCGCCCGTTTCGCGTTCGGAGCGGGCGAGTTCGCGCAGCGTCTGGTGCGCGGTGTCGACGCGCATGCGCAGGGCTTCGTTGGGGGCGGTGGCGTCCTCGCGTGGCCGGGTCAGGAGCCCGGGAACGTGCGGGAAGGAGTCCCAGATTTCACCCTCCGCGCCGGCCGCATCGGCGTCCCCACCCTCGCTGTCCTCCGTCTCGGCGCTGTCCGCGGGCTCCCCGGCGGTGCGGGCTGCCTTGGCGGGCATGGGCGGGAGGCGGCTGGCGAGGAACTCGGTGAGGGTGTCGAGAGTGAGGGGCTGGTCGGTGGTGAGGACTGCTGGGCCGGCCGGGCCCTTCCAGTGGAGTAGGGGCTCGGTGGGCAGGGCGACGGTGCTGAGTTCGAGGATGCCGAGGGCGGCAAGGAAGCCGAGCGGGTCGTCGGAGCGCAGGGCGGGGAGTTCGAGCTGGTGCATGGTCAGCTGCCTTCTTCGGAGCAGGCGATGTCAGCGAGGCGGACGATGGCTTCGAGCATGGCCAGGCCCCAGAAGCCGTAGCGCCGGTTGAGCGCGCGGAAGCGGCGTGGGCCCATCCAGTCGGTGCCGATCACCGTGCTGGAGACGGTGACGGTGGTGTCGTCGGGCATGGTGCACTCGACGAGGACGGGCTCGGGGTCGGTGAACGCGGGCAGCATCGGGCGGGCGTAGCCGTGGTGGGCGGCGACGAGGTGGGTGACGAGGTCGTGGTCGAGTCCTCGGGCGGTGGCGGGGTCGGTGGCGAGCCAGGTGTGGACGGCGGCGGCGCTGAGGGCTTCGTGGCGCAGGTCCTTGGACCAGTTGGCCACGCGGGCGGCGCGTCGGCGGGCGGCGCGGTCGGCGGGGTCCATGCCGGACTTGGCGAGGGGTTCGGGCAGGGACTCGGCGAACAGGCGGTCACCGGAGCAGAGCATGCACTGGAACCGCGGGTGGAACTTCCCACAGTCGTGGGCCCTGGCCGCCAGCACGACGGCTTCGACCAGGTCGTCGGGCAGGCCGACGGCCCGGGCGTAGTCGCGGGCGCGTTCGCCAACCTGCTGGTGGTGGTGCTTGAGGGTGACGGTGCGGGTGAGGCTGCTGCTGTCCGGGTCCTCGTCGTCCGCGGCGATCCGGTAGCGGCCGGCGTCGGCGAGCCGGGGCGGGAGGAGGGCGATCCGGCCCGGACCACCGTGGTCGATCAGCACCACCCCGGTCGTAGCCTCCCGTCCGGTGCGCCACTCGGTGACCTCCAGCAGGGTCTCCAGGTGCTGGCGCAGCAGGGGGGTGTGCCTGGAGGGACCGTTGTGTGCGGTGTCGGTGGGCAGGGCGGCGAGCAGCCGGGTGATCGCGGCGCGGACTGTGTCGGTCGTGCTCGGGGTTTCCGGGTCGTCGGGGTCTGTGGTGAGGTCGGTGTGGGCCTGTTTGATGATCGGGGTGAAGTGCTCGGGGGCTGTGCCGGTGGTGCTGGCTAGGACGGCCGGGTCCAGGCGTAGCGGGGTGCGGGTGTTGTCGGTGGGGTGGTCGCCGAGGTCGGGGACGGGGGTGTCGGGGTCGGCGGTCCAGCCGTGGGCGTCGTGGCCGCCGGCGGTGGTGGGCAGGACGAGGGTGGCGCCGGGCTTGAGGTCCTGGATTAGGCGTGGGGTGGTCCAGGTGCCGTCGGTTTCGCGTTGGAGGACGGTGGTGCGCAGGCGGGTGGGTGGGTTGCGGGGTTCGGGGGTGGTGTCGGCGTTGGGGCCTTCGAGGTCGCTGGTGTCGGGGGTAGCGCGGGGTTGGGTGAGGAAGCGGCGCACGGTGGCGAGGGGTAGGGCGAGGGTTTCGGCGGTGTGGACGGGGGTGGTGCGGATGTGTTCGGCGAGGGTCTCGGGGTCGGTGGTGTCGGTGGGGAGGTCGGCGCGCCACAGGAGTTGGACTTCGGGCTGGCCGGTGTCGAGGCCGTGGAGGAAGGGGGCGGGGGATTCGTCGGGGACGGGGATGGGGCTGGTGCGGGCCAAGGCATCCAGGCGCACCTGGTGAAGTGGCGGGATGTGACCGCCGGCGCGGGTGAGCGGTGTGGTGTCGGTACCCTCCAGCAGACCGGGCAGGGTGGCGGGGTTGAGGACCAGGCCGTCGAGGAGGTGGGGGGTCAGCTCGGCGGGATCCTGGCTGTCGTACGGCGTGGTGTGCTGGGTGAGCCACTGCCAGGTGTGGGCGGCGGCCGGACCGTAGACGGGGATGCGGTCGGGTTCCTCGGGGTTGTGGGTGCGTACGAGGATCGCGGGCACGGTGCCGAGTTCGCCTCTGCGGTCGAGGCGTCCGAGGCGTTGCAGGGCGGAGGCCCAGTCGCCGCATTCGCTGACCATCGCGCCGAAGGTGCAGTCGATCCCGACTTCGAGGGTCTGGGTGCTGACCACGACGAGGGGGCGTTCGCGGTGCGGGTCGATGCCGGTAAGGAGTTCGGCCAGCGGGCCGGTGACGAGCAGGTCGCGCTCCGCGGGCCGGCAGCGGCCGGTCAGCAGCAGCACGTCCACGTCGGTGCGCCGGGCCAGCGCTTCGTGGGCGGCGCGGGCGTGGGTGATGGTGTTGGCGATCACCGCGATCGCGGGCAGCCGCAGGATAGGCAGGACGGCATCCAGGCCGGTCTCGGCCGCGAGCGCGAACGCCTCCGCGGGCTTCTTCGAGCAGCCGGCGGCGTCCAGAAGCGTCACGTGGCGCTCGGCCGCGATCCGGCGCCCGGCGATCGGATGGGTGCGGTCGGCTTCACCGATGCCCAGGCGGGGCCGGCCGCTGGTGGCGCTGGTCGCCGACAGGCTCACCACCCGAAGCGCCCGCGCCGCCAACTCATGGCGCGCCGCAGTCTGCTGGTAGAGCGCGGTGTCGGCGGCGGTCGCGAGCAGGGCCTTCGACAGGTGGGCCTCGTCCAGGGCGAGCAGGGCGTCGTGCCCGGTCAGGGCGGCGTCGATCGGAGCGCGCTGGGGGGAGGTGTGGTAGCCGCGGAACAGCAGGCGGCTGCCGTACTGGTCCACGGTCGAGGTCACCACCAGCGGCTGGGCCGGACTGCGCACCCAGTTCGACTCCCAGCGGGTGCCGCCGCGCATCCGCACCACCTCCAGCGGAGACTCGCCGCCGCTAAGGTCGCGCAGCGCGGCAGCGACCTTCGCCCGCACCGAGCCGGACGGCGCCCCTGCGAGCGCCGCGGCCAGTTCCGTGGAGTGCTGGTGGGCCTGGTCGACCACGAGACGTCGGTCGACGCAGAAGAACAGCCGCAGCGGCACCGTCCGGTGCTCGCGGCCCAGCCCGCGGGCGTGTTCCCAGGCCAGAAGGAAGAGCCAGATGTCGATGAACGTGGTCTTGCCCAGGGCGGTGGGGACGTCGAGGTCGGGCCAGTCGGTGCCGTCGGCCACGGCGTCCAGGTAGGCGCTTTGCCATGGGAACGGCGCCCAGCCCTCGCACCCGTCGCACACCGCGGTCGCGGCTCCGTCGGGGCAGTGGGTGTGGTGGTGGACCTCCCGGAAGAAGGTCGGGAACTCGACCACCTCGATCGCCGGCAGCCGCTCGGTGCCCGTCACTGGTCGTCCTCCTGAAAGTGCGGCTCCGGTCGGCACAGGCCCAGGCCGAAGTTCTTCTTGCTGCCCAGCACCACCGGCCCCGTCACCGGGCCCGGGAAGGTCAGGCGCACGTGGCAGCTCGGCAGCGGCCGCTCCCCGTCTTTGCGGCGCACCGGGAACCGGTTAGCGTCTCGCGCCCCGGGTACGAGGCCGCCGCGCGGGCTCACCTGCACCTGCGCGGGTTCCGGCAGGCCAGCCGCGGTGCAGCTGGCCGTGACCGAGTCCTCCCACGCGGCTTCCTCGTACTTCTTGGGGAAGCGGTCGAGGACCATCGGCAGCACCGTGGTCCACACCGTCGAGGGCCTCTGCCACGTCCCCGGTTGGACGGTCTGCGGCCACGAGTCCGTGTCGGCGGGACTGACCCGTACCAGGTCCAGTGGTTCCCCGTCCGCCAGTCGGATCCGGCGCAGCCCTCCGTCGTGGCTGAGCAGGGCGGTGAGCAGTGCCTTGCGGTCCTGTCGGGGCATCTCTTGGGGAAGGGCGATGCCCAGGCCGCGCAGCATCCCGTCGGCGTGGTGGTGGCCGGCGAACGGCAGAGCGAGGTAGGCGACCGGCCGCGGGTCGTCCGGGCTGTTCTTGTGGCCGTGGACCGTGGTCATCGCTTCGACGTCGTGGCCCATCGCTTCCAGGGTGCTCATCACCGCGCCCCGCAGCCGGCCGGTCAGCTCCAGCGTCCATCGCGGGTCCAGCGCCACACCCGGCGCGAACGAGAACGCCAGCAGATCAGAGAACGGCCCCTCCACGACCTGCCTTTCGGGCCGGTCATCGTGCTCGGGGTCGAGGTAGTGGTGGGTGAGCGACTGGCTCCAGGCCGGCCGCTGCTCCTCGAACGCCTCCTCCAGCCATGCCAGATAGCCGCGGTAGGGGACACGGATCGGCCGCGAGCCCTTCGGGTACTCGCCCGCGGGGGCCGGCAGCCAGCGCTGCCGCCACCCATCGCCGTTGCCGGGCTCGTCGGGGCCGCACCAGGCGTCCAGCAGCCCCGTCCCGGTCGAGCGCCCGAAGTACGGCACCCGAAAAGCCAGTTCCTTCAGCACCGGGGCAAGCTCCTCCCCAGGCTCCGCGGCCCAGCTGAACACCATCCGCGTACCGGACAGTGTCTTCTGCGCCCACGTCCGCGGCACCCCACCGGCGGTGCGCCCTGGAAGAAGGCCGTGGGTGACCTTCTTCGGGTCCACGATGTTGGTCACCACCCATGCCGCGCGCGGGTGATCCGC
This sequence comes from Kitasatospora sp. NPDC023118, assembly GCF_055560875.1. Classification (NCBI taxonomy): domain Bacteria; kingdom Bacillati; phylum Actinomycetota; class Actinomycetes; order Kitasatosporales; family Streptomycetaceae; genus Kitasatospora; species Kitasatospora sp. NPDC023118. The sequence continues at coordinate 90,185 of NZ_JBVHHW010000029.1, read as the reverse complement.
CTCCAGCGGTCTGGCCGGCACCGTGACTACCGGCGGCTCCTGCGCCTCCAGCCACGTCAGCGCCATCCGGTGCGCGGCGTCCTCGAGGTCCGCATGCGCGACCAGCGCACAGAACAGGCGAGCCGGGTGGGGCGGCCACTCGGCCTGCTCACCGTCCATGGCGGTCGCCTGGTAGAGCGGCTCCAGCAGCTCCACCGAGATGTGGAAAGGCATGACGCTCTACTCGCCTTCCGCCTCGCCGATGCCCTCCAAGCGGAAGGAGCGCTCGATCGCCTGCTGCACCTGCGCGTTCGGCCGTAGCCGCACCGGCTCCTTCGACCACTTGAGGCCCGCCTCCTCGGCCCGCGAGCGCGCGAACTCGAACAGCTCCAAGGCCTGCGCCGCCGTCTCCAGCTCCAGCGGCTCCGTCGCCGCCACGCCCTCACGCCCGCGGCCGACCCACTCGATCCGCTCCGACACCAGCAGCAGGTCGCAGCCCGAGCGCAGCCGCACCGCCGGCGCCGCGAAAGCCAGCCGGTCGCCCAGCAGCGCCAGCGCCGCCAGCAGGGCCCTCCCTGCCCGCACGTACTCCTTCGGAGCGTCGCCGAAGCGCAACGCCCTCAGGCCGGCCATGGCCAGCGTCGCGTTCCGCTCGATCGCCTGCACCGTCACCCCGCCCATGCCCTCGACCGGCGGGACCATGCCGTGCCCGACCGCCGACGCCCTGAGCGTCTTTCCCTTGCCGCTCTTCTTCCCGGTGCCCTCCACCGGCCTCCAGCCATCGGAGGTCAGCTCCACGTTGTCCCCGGGGAAGTTCCACTTGTCGAAACGCCCCGCCGCCCGCACCCCCCGCAGCGGATCCAACCCCACCATCTCCGAGGTGTAAGTGCGCGGCACCTTCAACTGCACGCGCCGCTTGCGGTGCGAATCCCACAGCCCGTACACCAGGTCCGACGGCGCCGACTCCAGGAAGGCCCGCACGTCCCCCGTCCCGGTTTCACGCAGTGCCCGGCCCGTGTCCGTCTCGTCGAACTTCACACCGGACTCGTCCAACGCGTCCCGGAAGTAGGCGTCGCGGGAACGGTGCGGCGCATCCAGGTTCGTCATCCGCAGCGCCCGACCTTCCGCAGTCACGTGCAGCGCCAGATGCGGCACCACCGCCTCTCCCAGGTCGACGGCCTCCAGCAGGGCCGTCTCACAGCGGTTCGCCTGCGACTGCCGCTGGTCCAGCAGCACCACCCTCGTGCGCTGCCCCCCGACCCACCGGTCCTCGAACAACTGGCCCGGACCGTCGCTCTCCTTGAGCTTCACCGTCGGCGGCGCCACCGGCGCCCCCACCCCGGCCACCGGCTCGTACTGCGCCGTGACCCGGATCGCGCCGTCCACCGACAGCCCGCTCGCCGCCCCGGCCAGCCGCTCGTACAACGCCTCCATGAAAACCTCCTTGGGCAGAACCTCTCGGACAGTTCGCATCGAAGCAGCCCCCACCGACAGCCATCACTCATTCGAGTGAATCCCTGCCACGTGGAATTCCAGATTCATGGGAAAGCGATATAGTGCGCTGCCCGTCTCACCCGCGCCACGCCGGAGCCGCATTCTCGGGAATCGACTCGCACGGCCAATTCGAATATTTCCTCGAAGGATCACAGCGCACCGTAGCCTCAAGCCGCGCCCCATGGCGCCCCGGGGGGAAAGAACGGGGCATAGGCACCCTAAAGCGCTAGTCGGACGGCCGTGCGCTGGAGATGGTTACGCCCCCCGAGGCCTCCGAGCGCCTCTTGGGCACCACATCCGCAGCTCCATCGATCTCGGCCCGCCGCATCACGGCAGCCAATCCCACCCCTCGCCTACTGAAGGCTGTTCAGTGATCCACCGTCGACGCCACAGGACGGCGGCTTACACCCAGTACTGCGACGTCGAACGGCTCAACGGTGCCGCAGGCAGTTTCTGACTGCGGAGAGGGATCACATCACAGTCTGGTCCAACCTGACCCAGGCTGCTCTTCGATGGTGCCGACGCGTTTCATGCGCGACTTCGGAGGCACCTGACTCTAGTCACCACATGCTGATGAAGGGTCGTCAATCAGAAGCACTTCACTAGTTCGAGCTAATCTTTGGTAGGCGCAGAAGCTGCACCTAACCTCACTAATGCTGCGAACGCCTGCGGAGCCGATGATTCTCTCCGTGAAGAGGATTCAAATAGATCTGTACCCTTCTCTCTTGTCGCCACACTGCGATGCCTCCGTTCTCAGTACAAGTCAGTCCAGAGCCAATGGAGGTCTGGACCCTGTGAGGATGCGAGGCACTCATGGTGAAGAGCGGCAGGACGATCGCTACCCGTGGCGTCGGACGGTGGCTGCGGCGCAATGCGGCCGTCATCGCGGCACTGGCGGCTGTGGCCGGGGTCGTCATCGCGGCGCTCAAGTAGTTGCCGCAGGCTGAGCAGCCCTGGGCCCTCAGCCATGAACGGAGGCCCCGGCCATTGCAGTTGGCCGGGGCCTCCGCGGGCGATACACGGTTCAGGCTGTGCATCCGTCCAGCACGCTACCGCACCCTAGCCGTTGAGCTTTTATGATGCGCCGCATCAGGTCGCCAGTACAGCCTCGTTTGGATCGCGGTTGGGCTGCGCCCCGTGTCCGGCACGCGGGTCGGCCTTGCCTCGGCATAGGGCGTCCACCTCGTCCCTACCGGCGCCAACGCCGCTGGCCCGTGGGCCCGCCCGTGGAACGTGTACGGCGACCGCTCGATCGCCGGCGCTCCGCCGGCAGCGCTGTGGGCCACCGACCTGGCCGGCTTCGGCTAGGTCGGCTGCGTGTACACCGTCCAGGGCTTCGAGTACGACTGGAGCGGCGTCATCGTCGGGCCCGACCTCGTCTGGCGGACCGATCGGTGGGTCACCGACCGGACGGCGTCCAAGGACCCCGTCTTCCGCAAGGCCACCACCGTTGCCGACATCGACCGCCTGATCCGCAACACCTACAAGGTGCTGCTGACGCGAGGAATGATCGGTACGGTGGTGTACTCGACGGATCCGGAGGCGCGCGCGAAGCTGCGGGAGCTGGTCACCGGGCAGCAGGCCGGAAAGATCGCGGTAAGGCACGGCCGCCGCGGCTGACAACCACTCACTGGTCTCCCGTGGGGCGCCTGGTGCCGTCCGGGCTGCACGGCTTGTTCCTGGCCGTTCAGCCCGGACGGCACGTGGTCAACGCTGACGGGTCAGCGATCGAGCCTCCGTCAGCCCGCATACACCGAGCTCAGGGGCTCTCGGGGCTCGCCCCGGAAGACCTGTTCGGCGTGCCACTGCCGGTGTCGGCCGGCGACCGATGGAGTCCCCGCTTGCGGGCCGAGGACCAGCCGTCCGGCCAACGCGAGCACATGCTGCTTGCTGGCCTCGCTTCGTCCGACGAAGCGCTGTGAGACGAGTATGCGGCGCTCCTCCCCCAGGCCCAGGACGCCCTTGTCGAAGAGCTTGTGATGGAGGGAGCACAGGCACAGGCCGTTGTCGACCTCATCCGGCCCGTCGTAGGACCACCAACGCACATGAGCTGCTTCCAGGCCGACCGTGCTCGCACCCAGCATCCCGTCGTAGCCGCAGAAGGCGCACTGAAACTCATAGGCAGTCAGGACCAGTTCACGCATCCGACGGTCCCGCCGGCGTCGCGCTGCCCGCTCTGCTCGTCCCGGGGCTCCGGTCACACCCTCGGTCTCGACCAAGTCCAGGTCGAGACCGACGGCCTCGCACAGGTCGGTATGCAGGGACGGCGGGAAGTGGAAGTCCAGGAGCACCCGCGCCAGCCGCCCCAGGAGCGTCGGCTCCTTCCTCAGCGCCGTCCGCAGTTCGGGCGCGAGCCTTCCGGCCGCACCGCTGGCGCGGAGGACTCGCACCCCACTTCCAGGGCTCCCCGGCCCCCGGTCGGTCCTGACCTCCCACACGCCGTCACTGACCAGATGATGGAACGGGTACGCGGGAGTTGTCGGATGAGACGGCCCGTACTCTTCGAGCAGTCGCCTCAGCTCTTCCTCGACGGCGCTGTACCGCAGTTCGCCGTCGGCATCGCGCTGGAAGCTGCCCAGCGCGTACAACAGCAACAGCGGTTTGTGCGGCGCTCGAACGTCGTTGTTCGTCCACCGTCTCAGCTTCGCCACCCGCTCCAGCCAGTCCATGGCCGCCCAGCGTATTCCGGCAGACCGACATGACCACAGCCTCGAGTCCCCGCAGAGCCTCGTCCTGGCGTCGGCGCCGTCCACGGGATGGTCCCGAACTCCTCCCGGGGATCCCCGGACCAATCCCCACTCTCACCACGTAGCACTCCCTGCTCCGTGCACCCTGAGATCCCCCAATGCGCCCTTGATCCACCGTGCCGATCAGCGGACTGTCGGACCCTGAGGTTGGTCATAGGACGATTGATCGGGGGATTCTCATGTCGGAAGAAAACTCGGCCAGTCCGTGGGCGCGCACGGTCTTCGGCCCCCTCGCCGCCGATGTCGCAGCTATCGTGCCCGCGTGCCTTGTCCGCGCCCACGAACGCGCCCAAGGCGGCCACGAAGGCGTCCACACGCAGACGCTCGAGGCATACGGACACGGGCTCTACGCCGCACAGTACGAGGAACTGTCGGCCGGCCTCTCGCAGCTTCCCGGCGTTGAGCTGGTGCGCCTCCAGGCGCGGACCGTCGCCGTGGTCGCCAACCATGTCGTCTACCCCTACCGGTACGCGAAGAAGGACGTGCCCGTGACCGCTGCCAGACTCCGCAGCACGTCAGGGCTTCGCGCCGACCTCATCCGCAGGCATGGTCCCGACCCGCGTCAGGGAGAGCTGGATCTCGGCATCGAACTGCCGGACGAGGACGAGCCGCATGCGGATCTCGCGCGCCTCTCGCCGGACACCAAGGTTGTACTCGTCGCCTACGCCTGCTCCCTGGCCGACGGCGTGATCCGCCTGGAATGGGGATCTGCGGAGCTTCGCCGCGAAGATCGATCACTGATCTGGCACCGCCATGAGCCCCTGCCCATCCCGCGGCAACGCTGATGTGAGGGGTCTCCGGCAGATACCGCTTGCGGGTTCGATCTTGTCCCGAGTCGATCTGCTGAGGGCAGCGGTTTGGCCGTACACCTCACCACGCCTGTCGCTTCCGAACGCCGTTTCAAGAACCTCGCCAGTTGACCTCCGGAACAGGGCGATCTCGCGGCGCCACAGGTACATGCTGGCCATACGTTCATCTGCTGATTCAGAGGGAGGACGTCATGCGTGGCACTGGAACGATCTACAAGCGGTGCGGCTGCCGGGACTCCCGCACCGGCCGGCAGCTTGGAAGTCTTTGCCCACGCCTCCACCGCCGTGGCCACGGTTCCTGGTATCTCGCGATGCCACGACACGCGGCCGTCGACGATCACCGCTCCCGGCTGCGCCGGGGCGGCTACCGTACGCGGGCTGAGGCCGAGCGCGCGCTCAAGCGCCTGCGCGACCCCAACCTCACCCACCAGGGCGGACTGCTCACAACCGGCCAGTGGCTACAGCGCTGGTACGACATCGTCGAGCCCCATCTCCGGCCGTTGACCGCCCGCGGCTATCGCCAGCACCTGGAGCAGTACCTCTTGCCGCTGCTCGGCCGCGAACTGCTTTGCGAGCTGACCAACAACTCGGTACAGCAGGCCTTCAGCACCATCGTTCGCCGACACCAAAGCGCCAGCCGACCGATCAGCGCCAGCACTTTGCATCGCGTGCAGGCGACACTTCGTGCCGCTTTGAACCATGCGGTGCGCAACGGCCTTCTGGCGGCCAACCCCGCCCGGAACCTGGATCTCCCGCGGGCGCCGCGACCGCACCCGGTGGTCTGGACAGACAACCGTGTGGCGGAGTGGAGACGGACGGGCGAGCACCCACCCGTCGCGGTCTGGACACCCACCCAGACAGCTGCGTTCCTGGCGTACGCGAGCGATCATCGCTTGTACGCCATCTATCACCTGTACGCCTTGAGGGGGGCTGCGCCGCGGGGAAGGCGCGGGCCTCCGCTGGTCGGACTTCGACGCCTCGGGCCGCACACTCACGGTCGCACGGCAACTACAGCAACGGGAGAACGGACGGCTGGAGGTCTGCCCCGTGAAGACGCGCGCCGGCGAACGGACGATCGCCCTCGACGGAAACACCATCCACGTGCTGAACACACACCGTAGCCAGCAGAGAAAGGAGAAACTGGCCGCGGGAATTAGTTGGAATGAGTCCGATTACATTTTCACCGATGCTTACGGACGTCCACTGCGCCCGGACCACATCGGCCATGTCTTCCAGAACATGGTACGCAGAAGTGACCTACCGCCAGTCCGGCTCCACGACCTGCGTCACGGTGCGGCCAGTCTCGCCTTGACCGGCGGATCCGATCTCAAGGTCATCCAAGCCCAGTTGGGGCACTCTACGATCATGACCACCGCCGACACCTACACCTCGATCCTCCCCGAGACGGCCCATCTCAGCGCCGAGGCGACAGCCCGAGTGGTCATCGATGCGGCCCGAAAGCTCTCCCGGGGCATCCGGTACCAACCGAGGCCGCACAGGCGGCGCGCGAAGGCCCGGCCGGGCGCCTCGCCGAACAGAGGGATGCGTAGCTCAGCGTAAGAATTTGACGGCCCGTCGCCTGACTCCGGTGCCCCACGAGCGACCCACTCGCGACCCATCGAAAACAAGCCGCCCGCCCGGTCGCATCATTGCAGGCGCAAGAAAGGCCAGGTCACAAGGGATGGCGGACCGAAAAGTGATCCCCGAACGAAATCGGCAGACCTGCGGATTAAAAGTCCGCAGCTCTTGAGTTAGCGTCGGCGCGACGTAGGGGACCGGCAGCCCTGGACTCCTTACGTTCGTCACAGAACGTAGCTGCCATCCCCCCGTCTGCCGTCACTTTCAGGGTACTCCGGGCCATCGCGCGACGCTCCGGCCGCGACCCACTGGGCAAGAACGCCATTTACGGCGCGCATCGCCGCCGACGCCGAGAACTGCCCCTCCTCCCAAGGCGACCTGCACAGACTCCCCGTGACAGCAGGCCCTCGTCAGCGGTCGCAGACGTCAGGTCGCCTTCCACCCGGCGTGCCCGCCAGGTCTCGACGCGCTTCGCAGAACGACACGTGCGTACGGTCTGCCCCGTTCAGCACGCCAAACCCTGTTCCGCCCGTCCAGGCGGCCAGGTGACTGTGGGCGTGCCCAGCCGAGCCCGAGCGGCTCCACCACCCCACCAGAGGGAGACCATGCACGCCCGACCCCACGTTCCCGCCGCAAGCTGACTTTCGGCTCCGACCCCGGCCGTCGCCGCAGCCCCCGCGTACGAGGCCGATCCGGCAACGGAGTTCGACCTCTTGCACAGCGGCTGGTACTCGACCGAGGAACTCGCGACCCTGCTGAAGGTCGCCCCCTCGACCCTGCGGCGCTGGCGCTCCGCCACTCCCCCGCAGGACCCGCCCTTCGTCCAGATCGCGCCCCGCCTCTACCTCTACAGCATCCCCGACACCCAGCTGTGGCTCGCCCAGAAGCGCACCAACCCATCCGAGGCAGCCTGAATGCCCGACCACACCCCGCTCATCCCCATGGGTGTCGACCTCACCACCGACATCGAGCACCGCCCCGACCGCCGCCCGCAGTTCCGCTACCGCGCCCGCGTACGCTGGACGGACCCCAACGGCGGCGGCCGCAAGTCGGCTTCCTCCTCCGTCCCCACGGAGGAGGAAGCCAAGGCCTGGATCGCCCGCATGCAACGGGCCGCGGCACGCGGCATCACCCCCAAGACCCTCACCATGACCCTCGCCGAGTACGGCGACGAGAATTGGGACCTGGCGATGCGCGGCCTGGAGACCACCACCCTCGACCCCTACACCGCCGGCTGGAAGCTGCGCGTTACCCCGGTCCTCGGCCACATACCCGTCACCAGCATCACCAACGGCATCACCGACCGGGCCCTCCACTCCTGGATCGCCGACGGCCTCAGCATCTCCTCCGTCAAGAACAGCCTCGCCCCGCTCGTCCGCGTCATGGAGCAAGCCGTCCGCGACGGCCTCATCGACTTCAACCCCTCACGCATGAGCGGCTGGCAGCGCCTCTACAAGAAGGCCGAGGACGAACTCGACGACCCCCGCTCCCTCGCCCTCGCCGACTGGGATGCCCTCGACGAACTCGCCAACGCCCTGGTCGAGCGCTCCCACACCCGCTACCGCGGCTGGGGCGACATCGTCCGCTTCGCCGCCTGCACCGCCGCCCGCATCGGCGAAGTCTCCGGCGTCCGCGTCAAGGACATCAACCGCTTCGACTGGACCTGGGACCTGTGCCGCCAGACCACAACCGGCCCCGGCGGCCTCATCGACAAAGGCACCAAAGGCAAGCGGCGCCGCACCGTCCCCATCATCGAAGAGATCCGCGACCTCGTGAACTGGCGCATAACCGTGGTCGGCAACGACCCCATGGCCCGCCTGTTCACCGGACCACGCGGCGGACGCATCACCACCGCGATCCTGCGAGACGCCACCCACTGGGACGAAGTCGTCGTCGGCCTCGGCTACGAGTACCTGCGCCGACACGACCTACGACACACCGGCCTGACCTGGTTCGCCGACGCCGGCGTCCCCATCCACGTCCTCCAGAAGATCGCCGGGCACGGACACATCACCACCACCCAGCGCTACCTTCACCCGGACAAGAGCTCCATCGAGAAGGCCGGCCAGACCCTCAGCAGGCACCTGTCGGCGGACCGGCACAACCCATCGGCGGCCGTAGAAGAGCCAGTGCGCCATCTGCGTCTCGTCCAGTAGACGTCCTCAACCGGCATCCATCGGAAGTCCCCACTGACCAGCGCCGCACAGCAGCGATCCTGTCATCGTCAACCACCCTGCTGTAGAAGTGGTTTGTGAAAGACGATGACGAAGGTACGCAACCCTGGGACCGGTTGCTGCGCCGCGAGCAGACGGCGCGCAACATCCATGGCAGCCTCCGAGCCTCTGGAATCACCGTGTCGCTGGACGCCGTCCTCGACCGGTGCAACCTCCCTGTGGAGACGCACAACGCTGGCTCCTCCCAGCTCCTGCCCGAATGAGCGTTCCATCTCCTCGGCGGTGCCCGCACGTTGCGCCCCTGGGCCGCTTGGTCCGGCCTTCGCTCGGACCGCGCGGCGGATTTCCGGTGGCCCCAGCCGGGTAGGGCTGCTGGCATATCGCGCAGGCAGCGCGGACCCCCATGCGGGTCCGCGCTGCCGTGGACCAGGGGGTGGACTGGGTGGCACGTCGAAAGACGGTGCCGGAGATCCTCGCCGAGGCGTACCGCTTGAAGCAGCAGGCGCGAGCCGCGCAGGCGCAGGGCGGGGCCCAACAGCCGACCGGCCGCGCTGCCGCCGCGGCGGCTCAACCCCGTCCCAGGAAGCGGAAGGTGGACCCCGCTGTCGAACACGCCCGGCTCCTGGCCGCCGGCGAGAAGCACCTCCAACGCGAGGAGGCCGCCCGCGCCAAGGAAGCCGCCCGTGTGGAAGCCGAGTTGGCCAAGCGCCAGACGGCTCGGCGCCGGGAGGAGGAGGCGAGGAAGCGCGCGAACGCCCTGGCCGAGAAGGAAGCCCAACGGCAAGCCCGGCAAGCCGAGACGGCCCGACTCAAAACCCAGGCCGAGGAGAGCACCGCCGAGTGCAACCGGCGCCGCGAGGAACTGGAATCAGTCCTGCTGCTGCGCCCCGAAGGCCTGGAGGCGTGGCACCCTCACATCGAAGAGGCCTTCGCCCACGATGGCCCTCAGGGCGTCGCGGAGCGGATCGAAGACCTGCTCCAGCGCTCCCCTGTCCCCCCGGGCTGCCGGACCGCGGCCCAGGCGGTCTACGTCCCCGAGGCCCAACAGCTCCTGATCGACGTCGAGCTGCCCAACCACGAGATCGTCCCCACGGTGGCCTCCTACCGCTACGTCGCGCAGCAGGCCAAGGTCATCCCCCAGCCCGCCAAGCAGGCCGAGATCCACGAGGCCTACGCCCGACTGGTGGCCCGCCTGGCCCTGCGCGCGCTGGACGAGGCGTTCTCCGCCATCCCGGCCACGTTCGTGGAGACCGTCATCCTCAACGGCCGCGTCAACACCACCGACCGGGCGACCGGCCAGACCGTCCGGGCCTGCGTCGTCAGCGTCGTCGCCGAGCGCAAGGACTTCGCCGAACTGGTCCTGGACGAGCCCAGGCTCGACCCCCAGCAGTGCCTCCACCGCCTCGGCGCCACCGTCTCCAAGCACCCCCACGACCTGGAACCGGTCACACCCATCGTCGAGGCGGACCTGTCCCGCTACCGCATCATCACCGACACCGCCGTGGTCGCCACCCTGGACAGCCGGCCCGACCTGCTCCAGATGAACCCCTACGACTTCGAGCGCCTGGTGCGTGAACTCTTCGAAGCCATGGGCTACGAGACCTGGCGCACCCAGGGCTCCCGCGACGACGGCGTGGACGCTGTCGCGACATTGGCCGACCCGACCGGATCCACCATCTTCGCCATCCAGGCCAAGCGCTCCAAGAACGCGGTACCGGTGAACACCGTCCGCGCCCTAGCCGGCGTCATGCAGGACAAGGACGCCGGCTACGGCATCGTCGTCACCACCTCGTGGTTCGGCAAAGACAGCTACGACTTCGCCCACCGCAACGGCCGCCTCCGCCTCATCGACGGCCGCAACCTCAAGGCCCTGCTCGCCGAACACCTGAGCATCGACGCCCTGATCGGGCTGCCCAAGGTCCCCCCGGGCTGGCAGGCCGGCGACCTCATGTGAAGTCGAACGCGGACCTCTCCTGAGCCAGGCCGATGCAACAGCCATCCGCCACCTTCGGCTGGGCGGCCAGCCAGGTAGCGTCGCTGTGCCGAAGCCGGCGCCTACGCCGAGGACACGCTCGGTGCAGCGTTGGCAGCGATTCGAGCGCGCCAGTAGCTGGCAGCGTCCTGACCCGCCTGCATCCCGCTGAACTCATCAGTCCGCTTCGCGAGCGCGGCAGCAGGCTCCGTGCCCTCGACGTAGGACTCGAGGCCGAGGCTGAGTGCGCTACCACTCAGGAACTCGGCATACTCGCGCACGGACTCAACAATCGGGAAGCTCGCGGGATTGCCGTGCACCAAAGCGTTCCGAAGACGGCGACGCCTGGCCTCCAACACGGAACCTTCGGCGGTGTAGTACTCAATCAGGGCAAGGTACTTGGCGTGGTCGCTCACACTCTCAAACATCCGCCTGATCCAGGCACGCTCAGACTCGATGCGGCAGAGCGAGAATAGATCACTAGAACGGTCGGCGACGAACAGCATCCATGGACTCAACGAATTGCTCGAGAACAACTCGCAGGTCAGCTCCTGGCACAGTTCATCCTGCTCTCCACCGCCAAGCAGACACATACGAACGGCTCGCTGCACATCGGAAAGCCACCGAGCGTGCGGCCAACGCTCGCCGAGGAGATCGAACAACTCATTGGGGGCGAGCGCTGCGTGCGCTGCCACGTGTTGCACCACACGGTCCGAGAGAGGGATCACGCTGCTGATGTCTGCCTCGGAAGGCTTGCGCATCATCATGTCGCGGCTGAACGGATGGTCGGCTGCGGTCTGCACTTCGAGTGCGGCCGCGAGAAATCGGGGAAGCTCTTCACGAGCCATAGCCAAGGCGATGCGCGGGCCGTGTTCCTCGATCGCTCTCCTGGTGATGTCCGCACCATAGTGATCGTCAGGGATGCTCATCTCGCGCGACGATGCCTGGAAGCCAAATGAGCTGACCCGACCGGAGCGCAGGAGCCCGTGCTGGACGAGGTGTGGGCGGATCCCGCCAGAGTTGTGGATCGAGACGTTGAGGATGGTGTTCACGGTGCGAACAGCACGGTCCAACGCTCCGGCCGCCGTGGTCCTGCCAAGGTCAACGCGAACCAGGAAGTCCACATCAGACTTCTCGTCGACCAGCTTTGCGACCTTAAAGTGGCCCCCACCCCGTACTAGTTCCCACAGCTCTGCCTTGTGCTCGAAGTTTTGCCCCTCGGGCTCGGCGTTGGGCACCGCCCAATGGGCATCCATGAAGGACACGCCCCCAGCGGAGAGACGCGGGAAAGCCCGGCCCTGGTAGCCAAGCCACACCACGATCGACTGGGCTTCCGCGGGAGTGCCAACATAGGTTCGGGCGCTCGCGATCCGCTTCTCCAGCGGTACATTCGTCGAACCGATGGGAATGTCCTGGGGCTCACGGCCGAACGCGACCACCGAGACAAGGTCGCGAAAAGCCATCTTTGCATTGACGCCGCGCCTGCCCAACTGGTCGAAGAGCAGTTCAGCGATCGGGCGGTACTCCCGACCTACCAGGGTGCGGTCTTGCGCCGTAGCCACGAGGTCATCCCAGCTGGCGCGAACTGCTTCGTCCGCGTCAAGCGCTCCGAGGAGATCCTTCGAGGCCGCGGCAACGTCGGTCCAGACGGTGTCGGTGCGGGTCCCCGGTGGCTGCGTCAAAACCGCCGCGGGGCTACGGTCAAGCTGCGAGAAGGCAGCTTGGAATTGTGCGAGCGGTGCGACGATGTGTGCCCGGAGGGAAGCTCCGAGCGCATCAACGGACTCGTCGAGGTCCTGACGCAGCGACGTTCGATTGGCGGCTTTCTTCCAAGCATCGACACCGCTGGCAAGCTCAAGCCACTCCAAGATCTCCTCTACGATCACGGTGAGCGGCAGAACGGTGCTGACGCCGTGGCCACGGTCGAGCGACGAGACAAGGGACTTCAGCCAGTCCGGATCGTCAGCGGACCAATGATCGCTGACGTTGTAATCGATCATCATCTTCAGTCCGCCCCTCGCGCTACCCCGTTCCCCGACGGAGCTCTACCCAATTCGTCTTCCTCAGCGTGACACCAGCCGGCACCCGTACGACATCGTGGTCCCTCGCTGGTCCCTGGCAAGGTCTCCTGAGGCCCGGCGCAGAGGGCGCAGGCACCAACAACCTGCCAACGCAAAAGGCCGCTGACCTGGGATTTCTCCCGGCCAACGGCCTTCCGACATACTGTCGGGACGACAGGATTTGAACCTGCGACCCCTTGACCCCCAGCGGTCGAAAGGGCGTCCGACTTGTGCTTGTGAGTCCGAATCCCGCAGGTCAGGGCCCACCTCGTCCGCGGCGCATGACGCCCGATGACACCTCATGACGCCCAGTCCGTGAGAGGCGCGTGAGAGGCGGCCAGCAAGGGGGAGTTCGAGAGTGATTTGCCTCACAACCCCATTGCAGGACTCGCTCCGCCCACGATCACCTGCTGCACACCTCCCCGCAGCGTGGTCTGGAGGACCGGTGGCCGTCGCCCCCTGCAGGCCACTGCGCCTCGGCCGCCTCGGCGATGACCTGGCGGTGCGGACACCGGGCGTGTCCCGTGAGGGTCTGCGCGCTCCTGATCCACGGCGGTCAGGTATGCCTGTTCCGCCGTCAGCATGCCTGCGCCCGGCCGGGGTCCCCGGCCGGGCGCAGGCCAGGGTCTGAACAGCTCGCCTTCGCACACTTCATCGACACCGGAGCCCTCGACCGCCATCAGCGCAGACTGCGCGCCGAGTTCCACAAGCGCCGCGCGGTGGTCCGGCAACAGACATCACTTCACCTTCCGGGGGCCCGACTGCTCGGCGGCGACGGCGGGCTGCAGGCATACATCGAACTGCCCACCGAACTCGACGAGGACTCGGTCGTACGCGCCGCCCGGATGCGGTCCCTGCTCATCCGCGGGGGACGTTTCTACCCCTCGCCGACACCACCCGCCCTCCCGCGCTCGTCCTCAGCTACGCCACGGTCGGCTGCCCGGGTCTGACCCGGAGCAGGCCGTGCAGCCACATCACCCGCCCGAGCGGCCCGCACCCCGGCCTGCGAAGACGTCGAAAGTCGACGGCAGGCAGGATCACGAGGGCGTGGACAGGACGACCGTGCGTGGCGGCTGGGGGGTCTGGGCCGGGGTGGCGGAGGTGGTGCCCGTGCGGAATTCCTGGGGGCTGATGCCGCGGACGCGTTTGAAGGCCGTCGAGAGGGCGAAGGCCGAGCTGTAGCCCACCCGGCGGGCCACCGTCGCGATCGTGGCGTCGCGATCGCGCAGCAGGTCGGCCGCGACGGCCAGGCGCCAGCCGGTCAGGTAGGCCATCGGCGGCTCGCCCACGATGTCGGTGAAGCGGCGGGCCATGGAGGCCCGCGAGACGCCGGTCTTGACGGCGAGTTCCCCGACGGTCCAGCCGTGGGCGGGGTTCTCGTGGAGCAGCCGCAGGGCCAGACCGACCACCGGGTCGCTCTGGGCGCGGTACCAGGACGGGGACCCGCTGTCGGGTGCCGCGAGCCAGGTGCGCAGGACGCCGACCAGCAGCAGGTCCAGAAGCCGGTCCAGGACGATCTCCTGGCCCGGTTCGTCCTTGGAGATCTCCGAGGTCAGCAAGGGCACCAGGGTGTCGTCGGCGGCCTCCGCCGGGCGGACCAGGATGGCCGGCAGCGCGGTCAGCAGCCGGCGGCCGATCTCACTCGGCGTCTGGTAGGTGCCGCTCAGCATCACCGCCGATCCGGCGTCCTGGAAGCCGTCGCCCCAGGTGCGTACGCCGAGCGCCATCCGCTCGGTGACGTCCTCGCCCTCGTACGTGCTGCACCGCTGCTGCGGGCCGACGGTGATCTGGACCGGCGTGTCCAGAGCGTCCGCGACGGTGTACGGCTCGGGGCCCCGCAAGACGGCCATGTCGCCCGGGCGGATCAGGATCGGTGTGCCGTGGTCGGGTATCAGCCACGCGTCGCCGTGCACCATCGTCACGATGGACAGCGGGGCCCGGTCCTCGACGCGCAGTGACCAGGGCGGGTTGAAGACGGACTTGAGAAGGAAGGCGCCCCGGGCCTTGGGAGCTTCGAGGAGGCCGGTCAGCGAGTCCATCCGTACATCCTTCCAAACAGCACGGGGAAGCGCCCGCTCTCCCTCGGGGGATTTCGAGAGAGCGGGCGCAGTTCCGGGAGGGAGGTGGAACAGGTTGTGCGGCAGGGCCTATGCCGCTGCCGCCCGGCCGTGCAGCGTCAGTACGCGGCCTAGCGCGGCCAGGGCCGCCGTACAGGCCACCGTACGGACGAGGTTGCCGGAGCTCCAGCGGCTGCCGAAGCGGGAGCGGGCCGCCGAGGCGTCGGCCCCGACCCGCGCGAGCTGGTTGTTGAGGGGGACGTTCACCATCGCGGTCACGGCCATCGACAGGCCGTACAGTGCGAAGGCCAGCCAGCCCCAGCGCGCCGCGTTCGGGCGGCCGCCGCGCTGCTGCTGCGAGGCTGCCAGCCCGGTCGCCAGGAAGGTGCCCAGGAAGAGCAGGCCGAACAGTCCATTGTCGATCGCCTCGTTGATATTGCGCATGGCGGTCACGTAGGTCTGGTCGTCGCCGCGACGCAGACCCGGCATGACCGAAATGTCGAACGCGAAGTAGAGGCCGGCCATCAGGCCGGTGCCCACCGTCGCCGCCACCAGGGTCACGGACTCCTTCGTCGTACCGGTCACGTCAGACGTTCCAGACTCCGGTGGCCGCCGCGTCGCGGGCGAAGTCCGCGAAGTCCTTGGGCTTGCGGCCCAGGGCCTCCTCCACACCGTGCACCAGATGCGCGTTGCGTCCGTCCAGGACCATGGTGAACAGGTCGGCCCACTCCTCAGGGAGGTTGTTCTCGCGCAGCACCGCGCGGTACGCCTCACTCGTGACCGGGATGTACGTGATCTCGCGCCCGGTGGCCTTCGAGATCTCGGCGACCGCGTCGCTGTAGCTGATCAAGCGCGGGCCGGACAGCTCGTAGGTCTTCCCGATGTGCTTGTCGTCGGTCAGCGCGGCCACCACGACGTCGGCGATGTCGTCGGCGTCGACGAAGGCCTCCACGGCGTCCCCGGTCGGCAGGGCGAGCTCGCCGGCCAGTACGGGATCCAGGAAGAAGCTCTCGGAGAAGTTCTGGTTGAACCAGCTGGAGCGCACGATGGTCCAGTCGGCACCGGAGGCCTTCAGGTTGTTCTCGCTGACCTGTGCGGCTTCCTCGCCGCGCCCCGACAGCAGCACCAGGCGGCGCACGCCGTTCGCCACGGCCGTCCTGGAAAACTCGCCGACCTGCTCCGCGGCCCCCGGGAAGGCAAGGTCGGGGTGGTAGGTCACGTACGCCCGGTCGACGCCCTCCAGCGCCGGCCCCCAGGTGGCGGAGTTGTTCCAGTCGAAGGCGGGCTCGCCGGTGCGGGAACCGATCCGGACCTGACGGCCCTGGGCGGAGAGCTTCTGGGCGACACGTCGACCGGTCTTGCCGTGACCGCCGATGACGAGGGTGATCCGCGTGTTCTGAGTCATGAATGCAGTCAAGTCCAGTCCCGCGAGAGTCGCCATGTCCACGAAGCTCAGGTTCATACGCGTGCGTCCAAGGAACCGGAAACGGGAGGCCCGGGCCACCTGCGCCCGTATGATCGCGGCGACTTGACGATTCCACGATCTGTTCCCGAAGGTCCTGTGACCGGGGACCTCCGAGGACGTACGAGCAGGGGGACACGATGGAAACCGCGCGCCTGGCCTCACTCATAGCCGCCACTGTCACGATGGGCCTGGTCAGCGGCCTGTTCTACGGCTTCTCCATCTCCGTGATGCCGGGTCTGAAACGCACCGACGACCGTACGGTCATCGAGGTCATGCAGCGCGTCAACGCGGCCATCCTCAACGGGTGGTTCATCCTCGGCTACCTCGGCGCGTTCGTCTTCACCGCCCTGGCCCTGGCCCTGCACGTCCCGTCCGACGGCCGCGACGTGCTGCCTGCACTGATCGCGGCCCTGGTCTGCTACACCGTCTCGATGGGCATCACGAACAAGGTGAACATCCCCCTGAACAACGCCCTTGAGAAGGCCGGCCCGGTCGCGGCCATCAGCGAACCGGCCGCCGTTCGCCGCGCCTTCGAGGGTCCCTGGGTGCGCGCCAACGTCTGGCGCACCGTGCTATGCACGGCCTCGGTCGGTTTCCTGGCCTGGGCCTTGTACCTACACGGCAGCGTGCGCTGAGCGCCGGGTGGTACGCAGGAAGTCCCCCGGCGGCCGGGGGACTTTCTGCGTACCACGGGGTTCAGCGGCTTCAGCGGGTGGCACGTCCGTAGAGGACGAGGGCGCGGGAGAGGGCCGTCAGGGCAACGGTGCACAGCAGGGTGCGCATGATGTTGGTGGAGACCCAGGTGCCCTTGAACTTGTCGACGATCGAGAAGTCCGTCATCTTGGCCGCGTCGCCTGCGTCGGCCAGCTCGTTGTTCAGCGGGATGTTCACGGAGAAGGTGATCATCAGGACGATGAGGTAGGCCACGGCCGCCGCCCCCACCCAGACCGCCACACCGCGGCGCCCCTTGCGGAACTCGATGACCGCCGAGGCCGCGGACGTCAGCAGCGCGAGCACGAACACCATGCCGAAGAGCCCGTTGCCGTCGATCGCCTTGTTGAAGGCCTGCATCGCGGTGACGTACGTGTGCTGGTCGCCCGCCGCCAGACCCGGCATCACGGAGACGTCGAAGGCGAAGAAGAGACCCGCCATCAAGCCTATGAAGATCGTCGAGACCAGGAGGAGGGCGGTCGCCACCTTGCTGCTCCCGGCGGTCGCCGACCTGGACAGGGCCGTGTACGGACCCGGGCCGCCGCCGGGGTACTGCTGGTGGCTACCGGCCGGATTGCGGTTCATGGCACGTCCTCATCTGGGATGGTGGGAGAAATTGCTTGCCCTCGGTGCAGGCATCCGATCGCGTCATTCCACGGTATCGGGCCGTACGAAACACCGGAGGCACTAATCGGAACCGGGCTAGCCACTTCACAAATCAGCCGCTTGGCAGGAATGCTGAGCTCCTTCCCGTCGATCCTCGACCGACCTTAGCGGATTCTGAAGTTGCCCATCATTCCCATCGCCGAATGGTCCAGGAGGTGGCAATGGTAGACATAAGTCCCTTTATAGGTGTCGAAGGTGGCATGCAGCTTCACCGTCTCGCCGGGGAAGAGGCGGACCGTGTCCTTCAGCCCGGACTCGGCCGGGCCCGCCGCAACCCCGTTGCGCTCCAACACCCGGAACTGGACCAGGTGCATGTGGAAGTTGTGCGGGATGACTTTATTCGCATTCGTGACGGTCCAGATCTCCGAGCTGCCGTACGCAATGGTCTGGTCGATGCGCTGGGCGTCCCACACCTGGCCGTCGATGAGCCCCCGCGGCTCCGGGCGGCCGTCCTCGTCCATGCTGAGGACGATGTTCCGCTGGACCGTCGCCTCCGGCATGTCCGGCAGCACGCGCAGCACGTCCGGCACGAAGCTGGGGTCGTAGGCCTCCCGCACGACGTCGAAGCGCAGCACCTTGCCCACCTGGTCCGGCGTTCCGGGGCCCAGGGTGTTCTCCAGGACGATCTTCGTACCGACCGGGTAGCGGGAGAAGTCGATGACCACATCGGCCCGCTCCGCCGGGGACAGTCCGACGGTGTCCGTCGTGAAGGGGCGTTCCAGCAGTCCGCCGTCCGTGCCGATCTGGATCATCTGGCCGCCGTCCGACAGGCGCAGCTGGAAGAAGCGCATGTTGGAGGAGTTGAGCAGCCGGAAGCGGTACTTGCGAGCGGCCACCTCGAAGTACGGGCTGGGGCGGCCGTTGGCGAGGATGGTGGTCCGGCCGAAGGCGTCGTCCATGACGTAGACCAGCTGTCCGGCCTCGTCGAAGCGGGCGTCGCGCAGCGCGATGGGGACCTCGTACTGGCCGGACGGCAGCGGCAGGGACCGCTCGTCATCGTCCGAGAGCAGGTAGGTGGCTGACAGGCCACGGAAGACGTGCTCGGACTCCATGTGGTGCGCATGGTCATGGAACCAGAGGGCGGCGGCCGGCTGCGCGTTCGGGTAGGTGTACGTGCGCGAGGTGTTCGGCTCGAAAGTGTCCATCGGGCCGCCGTCGTTCTCGGGCGAGACGCTGCCGCCGTGCAGGTGGACCGAGACCGGCGTGGAGAGGGTGTTGCGGTGCCGGATCACCACCGTCCGCCCGCTGCGCGCCCGCAGTACCGGCCCCGGGAAGTGGCCGTCGTAGGTGAGGACTTTCGTCTGGACGCCCGGGATGATCTCCCGCGCCACCTCCTCGATGGCGACGGCGTAGGTGTCCTGGCCTTCTTGCCGGGATATCGGCGCGAGCTGCGTCAGCGTCGACATCCGTACGGTGAAGGGCGGTGGGACGGCGACCGGGCTCGTCCCGGCGGCGCCGGTCGCGGTGCCGGTGGCCCGCGTGGACTGGGCACCGAGCAGTCCACCCACGCCGAGCAGGCCCGCTCCGGTCGTGGCTATGGCGCCGAGCACACGGCGTCTCGTGACCATGGTCTTCCTCCTCGGAAGGACGGGGTGTGCGCGGGTACCCGAGAGACAGCGCCGGGCGCTGCGGGTAGCCGGGCATGCGGCTGCCGCCGCTGCGGGTCAGCGGCGGCAGCCGTCGTGTGGACGGATCAGGCGCCGGGGGAGTCCGGTACGCGGTGCGTGGCGCGGCTGTGCTCGGCCAGGGAGCCCCTGCGGTGGGCGGACGCGCTGTGGTTGCCTTCGGCGACCGCCGTCAGGACCGGCTCCAGGGCGGTGAAGAGGCGCGGGGCCCGCCGGGGTTCCTGGGCGCGCAGCAGTTCCAGGTACGCCGCCTCCGTCTCGGGCGCCGGGCTGATGCCCAGTTCCTCCGCCAGCACCTCGCGCAGCTGCTGGTAGCTCCTGATCGCCTCGGCGCGGTTGCCTGCCCGGGTGTGAGCCGTCATCCGGCAGCGGTAAGCGCTCTCCCGGAACGGGGCGCGGCGGACCGCCTCCTCCGCGTAGCGCAGCGCGTGGTGCTCGATGCCGAGGTTGGACGAGGACAGGCTCGCGATCTCCAGCGCCCTGAGGCGGAGTTCTTCGAGCTGTTCACGCATCGTGTTGACCCACTCGCCCTCGCGCGAGGGAAGGAACGAACCGCGCAGGTTCGTCACCGCGCCGGCCGCGAGCTGCTGGGCCACCGCGTACGCACCGTTCGCGAACGCATCGGCGGCTTCGGTCACCGCGGCTTCCGCGCACTCCACGTCCACGACCGCGTCCTGCGGCATCCGCAGGACGTAACGGCCGCCCTGCGACACCAGCGGAGTGACCCCGGGCTGGTCTTGCGAAGTCGTGACAAATGTGCGCACACGGCTCACGACACTCCGCAATGCCGACGCCCAGGTGTCCGGAAGACCGTCGGGCCATACCGTTTCCGCTAATTGGTGGCGGTCCGTACCGCTATTCCGCTCGATAAGCAGCCGCGCGAACGCCACCTGTGCCTGGGCGCTCGAAAGGTGCTGCGGCGGTCCCCCATCCGGCTCGACCATGACTAGACCGATGAGCCTGATCATCACTATAGCTTCCCCCTAGCTCGTGCATAGCTTCCCCCTAGCTCGTGCATAGCTTCATGCATAGCTTCCCCCTAGCTCGTGCATAGCTTCCCCCTAGCTCGTGCCGCCCAGAGGATATGTACGGGCTCTCTACGGATGTCAACCTTGATAGCGAACACCCGTACGCCGGCACAGGGCCGCCCCTGCTTCGTAGCGACCTTGCGCCGCTATTGCGCCCGGCGGGCATTAATGGAGTTCCATCAGGGCCCGGCCGAAAGAACGCCAGGTCACCGATGGGGTTCCGGATCCGCCGGACGCTCGCGACGAGGAGAAGTACGTGACCGTATCCGCTGCCTGGGACCGCCTCGCACCGAAGCTGTCGTACTTCCGTGACCGGGTGCGGTCCCTCGAGTACGAGCCCGCCCGGAAGAACAGCTTCGTCGCGTACACCGTCGAGCGCGACTCGGCGTACGCGGACCAGGATGGCCGGCGCCTGCTGATGATGTCCGGATACAGCTACCTCGGCCTGGCCGGGGACGAGCGCGTCGTCTCGGCCGCCAAGGCCGCCGTCGACCGCTACGGCACCGGCAACCACGGGGTCCGCGCGCTGGCCGGCTCCACGCCGCTGCATGAGGAACTGGAGGCCGAGGTCGCCCAGTTCGCCGGCCGTGAGCAGGCCCTCGTCTTCGGCTCCGGCTACGCGGCGAACGTCGGCACCGTCGGCGCCATCGTCGGCCCCGGCGACACCGTCTTCATCGACAAGTACGACCATGCCAGCATCGTCGACGGCTGCAAGCTCTCCGGCGCCACCGTCACCCGCTTCCGCCACAACGACGTCGCCCACCTGGAGCGGCGCCTCAACGCCGCCCCCGACACCGGCGTCCGCCTGGTCATCGTCGACAGCGTCTACTCGATGGACGGCGACATCGCCCCCCTCCCCGACCTGCGCAAGGTCTGCGACGCCCACAACGCGCTGCTGATGGTGGACGAGGCCCACGCGCTCGGCGTCATCGGCGACACCGGCAAGGGCATCGAGGAGCACTTCGGTTACGAGGTGAAGGTCGATGTCAAGCTCGGCACCCTGTCAAAGGCCATCCCCTCCATGGGCGGCTGGGTCGCCGGTTCCTCCGAACTCATCCACCACCTCAAGTACGCGGCCCGCCCGTTCCTCTTCTCCGCCGCCCTGGGTCCCGCCCAGACCGCCGCCGCCCTGGAGTCCCTGCGGATCCTCCAGCGCGAGCCGGGCCGCGTGGAGTTCATCCAGCGCGAGTCCGCCCGCTTCCGCTCCGTCCTCCACGAGGCCGGCATGAGCACCGTGGACAGTGAGACCGCTGTCGTCCCGGTGATCGCCGGATCCGACACCGCCGCCTACGACTACGCCACCGTCTGCCGCAAGAACGGTGTCATCGGCCTCCCCGTGGTCACCCCGGCCGTCCCCAACGACCTGGCCCGGCTGCGCATCGCCATCACCGCCGCCCACA
The DNA here is from genome assembly GCF_055560875.1 of Kitasatospora sp. NPDC023118. NCBI lineage: Bacteria > Bacillati > Actinomycetota > Actinomycetes > Kitasatosporales > Streptomycetaceae > Kitasatospora > Kitasatospora sp. NPDC023118. Next base: position 68,420 of record NZ_JBVHHW010000029.1, on the reverse strand, counting down.
CCACGGCCGACATCGACTTCGCCGCCGAGGCCTTCATCACGTCGGCCCGCGAGTGCCGGATCATCTGAGCGCCGTCACGACGGTCCCTTTTACGCCTCTTACGCCTCAGGGAGCAGACATGCCTCGATCGCCGAGGGGCAGTTCGGCGCAGCCGCCCGTGGCCATCACCGGCATGGGCGTGGTCACCCCCGGCGGGTGCACCCCGGACGAGCTGTGGAACGCGCTGCGGGCCGGCCGGTCCACCGCCACCGAACTCACCCATTTCGACCTCAGCCGCCACCGGGTACGGATCGGCTGCCGGGTCCGCGGCCTCGACGGCCTCGACGGGCTCGTGCCGGCCAAGGACGTCCGCCGGATGGACCCCTTCGCCCACTACGGCACGGCCGCGGCCCTCAGCGCCCACCGCGACGCGGGATCGCCCACCGCCGAAGCCGGCCGCACCGCCGTCATTGTCGGCAATGCCGTCGGCGGCCGCGCCACCAGCGACTTGGAGTCCGCCCACTTCACCGAGGGCGGACCGGCCAAGGTCAACCCGCTGATGCCGCTGATGACGATGCCCAACGCGGCCGCCGCCCAGATCGCCATCCGGCTCGGCTGGACCGGCCCCGCCCTGACCGTCGCCAACACCTGCGCCAGCGGCGCCGACGCCGTCGGCCACGCCCTGATGCTGCTCCAGACCGGCCGCGCCGACCTCGTCATCGCGGGCGGCTGCGAGCACACACTCACTCCGGTCACCCTGGCCGGTTTCGGCAACCTCAACGCCGTTTCGCTGCGCAACGACGACCCGGAGCACGCCTCGCGCCCCTTCGACAAGGACCGCGACGGCTTCGTGATGGGCGAGGGCGCCGGATTCGTCGTCATGGAACGGCTGCAGGACGCCCGGGCGCGCGGTGCGAAGACGTACGGGCTGGTCGCCGGGTACGCGGCCACCGCCGACGCCCACCACCTCTCGATGCCGCTGCCCGACGGCGCGGGAGCCGCGGCCGCCATGGCCGGAGCCATCGCCGACGCCGGTCTCGACCCCGGCGACATCGTGCACGTCAACGCCCACGGCACCTCCACCCCGCACAACGACCGGTCCGAGGCCACCGCTCTCGCCAAGGTCTTCGGCACCTCTCAGCCGCCGGTCACGGCCCCCAAGTCGGTCATCGGCCACCTCATCGGCGCCGCCGGTGCCGTCGAACTCATCGCCACCGTGCAGGCCATGCGCAGCCGCGAGGTACCGCCCACCGCCAACCATGAACAGCTGGAGCCAGGAATGGACATCGACGTCGTCCACGGCGCGCCCCGCGCCGTGCGCTCGGGACCCGCGATCACGAACTCGTTCGGTTTCGGCGGCCACAACTCCTCCCTCGTGGTGACACCGGCATGACGCTCCTGTCGCCCCCCTCGGTCCCCCCGATCCCCTCCCGGGTCCGGACGGTCACCGTCACCGAGCCCGGGATCACCGGGTTCCGCCGCGCCGCCCGGCGAGGGCTGCCGGATGCTGCGCCGGGCCAGGCCTCTCCCGTCCACGCCTTCGTCCTCGCCCACACCGTGGCCGAGGAAACCGTCGCCGCGCTGACCGCAGCCGAGCCGGGCCCGGTGTCCGTGGTCCACCTCGGCCAGAGCATCCGCACCGTCCGGCCCGTCCGGCCCGCCGAGCAGGTGACCGTACGGCTGGACGTGCTCGGCATCCGCAAGGAGCCGCGCGGCGCGCGGGTCGAGCTCGGGGTCGAGCTCGTCGGCGAGGACGGCCCGAGCCCTTTCGCGGAACTGGTCATCTCCGCCCTGCTGGTGGGCGCGACCCTGCTGGAGCCGTTCGGCACCGTCGCGGGCGGCCCCGCCGCCCCCGCCGCGGTGGGGAGCGGCGAACCGCAGACCGCGGTGCACACGCTGACCACTGACTGGATCCGTGCGTACGCCCACGCCTCCGGCGATCTGAACCCCATCCACCTTGACGCGGAGGCGGCCCGCGGGTCCGGGTTCGACACCGTCATCGCGCACGGCATGAGCGTCGTCGCCCTCGCGGTGGAGGAGGCCGTGGACCGCTTCGTGGCCGGCGACTCCTCCAGGGTGCGCGGCCTCGGCTGCCGCTTCTCGGCCCCTGTGCCTCCCGACGTGCCACTGGAGATCGTCTTCCAGCCCGACGCCGAAGCCGGCGTCGTCCGTTTCACCTGCAGGACGCCGAAGGGCGCGGCCGTGAAATCGGGCTGGATCGAGTTCGCCGCCCCGGCGGAAGGCGGTCCCCGATGACCGAGCCCACGCCCGGCAGTGCGCCCCTGGGCTCGGCCGCCGGCTCCGAAGAGCTCGGCATCATCGGGGGGTTCCTCACGCAGGTCAAGACGCGGCCGGACGCCACCGCTCTCGTCTTCAACGCGGCGGAAACCAGCTACCGCGAGCTGTACGAGCTCGCCGGGCAGGAACGCGGGCGGCTCGCGTGCCTGGATCTCGCTCCGGGGGTGCCGGTCGGTGTCCTGGCCGACAAGTCGCCCGGTGCCGTGGCGCTCGTACTCGCCTGCTTGCTGGCCCGGCGGCCGGTGATGCTCCCGTCCCCTGCCCTCGCCGACACCCTACTCGCCGACCTCTTCGCACAGGCCGGCTGCACCCATGTCCTCGCACCCGGCGGGGAGCCCGCCAGGGTCACGCCCAACGCGGCGGTCGCGGCCCAGCCGTTGCCGGCGGAGGAGGCCGCCGGCGTGGCCTTCATGCTCACCACGTCCGGCTCCACCAGCCTGCCGAAGATCGTCCCGCTGGGCATGGACGCCGTGGACCGGTTCATCCAGTGGGCCGGCCCGGCCTTCGGGATCGGCCCCGGCCGTACCGTCCTCAACTACGCCCCCCTCAACTTCGACCTGTGCCTGCTCGACGTCTGGACCAGCCTCGCCCGCGGCGCGAGCGTGGTGCTCGTCGACCCGGCGCTGGCCGCCCACGGCCACCACCTGAGCGACCTGATCCTGCGCCACGGCGTCCAGGTCGTCCAGGCCGTCCCAATGGCCTTCGGGCTCCTGAAGGCCGCGGCGGACAAGAGCGGTGACAACTTCCCCGGGGTCGAGCACGTGATGTTCACGGGCGACGCCATCCCCGACCGGACCCTCGCCGCCCTGCCCGCCCTGTTCCCCGGGGCCCGCGTCCACAACATCTACGGCTGCACCGAGACCAACGACAGCTTCGTCCACGAGGTCGACACGCGGGCCGCCTCCTTCGCGGCCGTACCCATCGGCCGGCCGCTGCCCGGTGTGCGGGCCCTCGTCCTCGACCCCGACACCAACATCGTCGTCGAAGGGCCCGGCAGCGGAGAACTCTTCGTCTCCACGCCTTTCCAGGCTCTCGGCTATCTCGACCGCGTCCGGCACGCCGACAAGTTCACCGCCCACCCGCTCGGCCTCGACGACCGCCGCTGGTTCCGCACCGGCGACCTCGTACGGCGCGACGCCGCCGGCACCCTGCATCTGACCGGACGTACCGACTTCCAGGTCAAGGTACGCGGAGTCGCCGTCAACACCGCCGAGATCGAGAGGGTCCTGCTGGAACACCCCGGTGTACTGGAGGCGGGCGTCGCCGCCCGGCCCGACCCGATCGCCGGCAGGACGCTCGTCGCCGGCGTCCAGCGCGCCCCCGGTTCCGCCCTGACCGGCCTGGAACTGCGCAAACACTGTGCCCGGCGCCTGCCCAGGGCCGCCGTGCCCAACCGGCTCACCATCACCGACGCGCCGTTGCCGAAGACGGCCACCGGAAAGGTCGACCGCAACGCGCTCGACCACCTCGACCAGCCGAGCTCCTCCACCACCACGCCCGTCGCCGTACCTCTCGCCGAAGGAATCGCGTCATGAGCAACATCGACACCATCAAGAACTTCATCATCACCGAGTTCCTCCCGGGCACCGCGGCCGACGAGCTCTCGACCGACCACGACCTGCTCAACGACGGGGTCATCGACAGCCTGGGGGTCCTCAAGCTGATCGCCTGGGTCGAGGACCGCTTCGAGCTCGTCATCGGCGACACCGACCTGAACCCCGACAACTTCCGCAGCGTCGCGGCGATCGACGCTTTCATCACCGAGTCCCGCCGCACGGCGGACGCGTAGCACCGCCCACCCCTTCATCCCTGATTCATCCCCGACGGAGATGAGAAGGAGCCCGACCGTGCATGACGCACTCACCGGCCTGCTGAAGCAGCAGGCCCCGGTCGGCCGCGAAACCTGGCGGTCCTGGTGGGACCAGCTCGGCGACGGCAGTCTCGACAGGGCCGAGGCCGTCGCCCTGCTGGCCGCTCTGGGCAGCCGGCTCCCCGACCACCGGACCCTGCGCCACCTGGTGGACTCGCTCGCCGAGCGCCGGACGGCGAACACGGTGCCCGCCCGTTGGGACGGCACCGTCAACGTCGTCGGCACCGGGGGCGGTCCCAGGACCTTCAACATCTCCACCGCCTCGGCGTTCGTCGCCGCGGCCACCGGGGTCAAGGTCGTCAAGAGCGGATCCCGGGCCTACACCAGCTCGCTCGGCTCCGTCGATCTGCTGGAGCGGCTCGGCGTCCGTCTCACCTCCTCCTACGCCCAGACCGAGGACACCCTCGCCACGTACGGGATCGCCTTCGCAGGGCCCTTCGTCTACCCGGCACAGCTGACGCGGCTGGCACGGACCGTGGCCCCGCTGAGCATGAAGCCCTTCGGCCGCTTCCTGAACGCCCTGGGGCCCTTCCTCGCGGACCTCCCGGTGACCGCCCAGGTCACCGGGGTCTCGGCGAACGCCCCCCTCGGCACCCTGCGTGAACTCGCCGCGACCACGACCGGTCGCCGGATCTGGCTGGCCTCGAACGACAGTGGCGCGGACGAACTGCTGCCCTTCGTGACCAACACCGTCCACGGGGAAGACTCCCGGAGCCGGATCATCCGGCCGGGCGAACTCACCCCGGGCGACGGCTCCTTCGAGGATCTGAGGCCCGCCGCCGAGCCCGCCGGAGCGGTCGACCACTTCCTGTCCGTCCTCTCCGGCACGGCGGGCGCGGTGGCCACCCGCACGGTCTGCCTGGGTGCGGCCGCCCTGGCCGTGGCCGCTGACACCCACCCGGACTGGCGCTCCGCGTTCTCGCTGGCCGAGGAGGCGGTCCGGTCCGGCGCCGCTCACGACCTGGCGCGGGCCGTGCGGGCGGTGGCCCGTGCGTAGGCCTGCGGCGGTCACGACGACGACCGGGACCGTCACGGCCGGGACGGGGTCGCTCCCCTCCACGGGAGCGACATCGGCCCCCGCGCCCTTCTTCGCACACCGCGCTGCGGGCCGGGGCCCGGGACTCGCGGTGTTCCTCAACGCCGGCGACCCGCCGCTGCCGGTCCTGCGGGACCTGGTCCTCATGCTCGACAAGGAGGGGGTGGACTGCCTGGAACTGGCCGTCCCCTTCCCCAATTCGGTCACCGACGGGCCGGTCGTCCGGCGGTCGGCGCGCCGGGCGATGGACCACGGCGGGGTGGGGCTGGACGACGTCCTCGCCTTCCTCGCAGGCGTACGGCCGCAGCTCACCCGGACCCGGATCGCGCTGCTCGCCGATTGGAGGTACTCCCTGGGCCACCGGGACCTGGCCGCCGTCACCCGGGACATCGCCGCGGCGGGAGCGGACGGTCTGCTCATCCATGCGCTGCCCCCTCGCCTGTGCGAGACGCACCGGGAGTCCGCCGCGGCCGCCGGACTCCCGATCGTCACCACCTGCTACGCCGAGAGCCCGCCCAAGACCCAGGCCGAGGCCGCCGCGCACGCCTCCGCCTACCTCTATCTCGTCGCCCACTACGGACGCAGCGGGACCGCACCCGCCGCCGGCCACGCCGCGCTGGCCCAGACGGTGACCGGGCTCCGGGCGCAAACACGCTCCCCGATCGCCGTCGGCTTCGGGGTCAGCACGCGGCAGGACGTGGAGGCCGTGGGGGCCAGTGGCGCCGACGCCGCGATCATCGGCTCCGCCGCGGTGGCCGCCGTGGAGCGGGCGCAGGAAGCCGGCCTCGATGTGACCGAGGCCTTCCGTGACTTCGTCCGCTCGGTCCTGCCAGTACCGCCGCACTGAAACCTTTCCCAGTCGAAGAGCTCCACCACCCATCCTGAACAGGAGATTTCCGTGATCATTCGTGACATCGAGTCGGTGAAGACCGTCGAGTGGGGCAACGGCCTCAGCCGCCGCTTCCTCGTGGCCGAGGACGGCATGGGCTACTCGCTCACCGACACCACCGTGCTGGCCGGCACCAAGTCCCGCCTGGAGTACGTCAACCACCTGGAGGCCTGCTACTGCATCGCGGGCTCCGGCGAGGTCATCGAGCTCGACGGCACCTCGCACGAGATAGTCCCAGGCCGGATGTACGCCCTCGACCACCACGATGCCCACTACCTCGTCGCCGGCCCGCACGAGGACCTGCGCCTGGTCTGCGTCTTCTCGCCGGCCCTGCGCGGCGACGAGGTCCACAACCTGGACGCGCACACCTCCTCCGCCTACTGAGCACCGCACCCGAAGCGCCACTCGTCCGAACCATCAGTCCGATCAAAGGGGTCCGTCGTGCTCCGTTGGAACACCGACCAGGTAGATCTACGCGAAGGCCTGGAACGGTGGGGGGACGCACTCAGCGCAGACCACATCGAGCTCGACGAACAGTCCGCCTTCCCGCAGGACAAGTGGAAGGTCGTGCAGAAGACCGGCATCCTCGGACTGCCCTTCGACGAGGACTACGGAGGCATCGGCCAGTCCCTCCTCACCACCATGTACGTGCTGGAGGGCCTGGGCGCGTGCAACCGCGACTCGGGCCTCAGCTTCTCGGTCACCACGTCCATGTGCTCCACCGGAGTCCCGCTCCAGCAGTTCGGCACCGTGGAGCAGAAGGAGCGCTACCTGCCCGGGATCTGCTCGGGCGAGATGATCGGCGCCCATGCCGTCACCGAGGCCGAGGGCGGCTCGGATGCCATGGCGATGACCACCAGGGCCGTCCGTGACGGGGACGACTTCGTCATCAACGGCAGCAAGGTGTTCGTCAGCAACGGGCCGGTCGCGGACGTGATCGTGGTCTACGCCCGGACCCATCCGGACGGCGGCCCGCTCGGAACGACGGCGTTCCTGGTGGACAGGAACACCCCCGGACTGACCGTGGGCAGGCCCGTCAAGAAGATGGGCCTGCGGACCTCGCCGCTGAGCGAGCTGTTCCTCGACGAAGTCCGGGTGCACAGGAGCGCGGTGCTCGGCCGGGCCGGGGGCGGGTTCCTGGTCCTGGACCACGTGATGAAGCGGGAGATCCTGTTCTCCTTCATCGTCAATGTGGGCGAGATGCAGCACCGCCTCGACCGGTGCGTCGACTACGCGACGACGCGCAAGTCGTTCGGAAAGGCGATCGGTTCGTACCAGAGCATCGCCAACAAGATCGTCGACGCGAAGATCCAGCTGGAGACCGCCCGCAAATGGCTCTACGACACGGGCGAGAAGCTGGAAGCCGGCGAGGACGTCACCGTGGACCTCGCCATCTCCAAGCTCGTCACGAGCGAGAGCAATCTGGCGACCAGCCTCACCGCCGTGCAGATCTTCGGCGGCCACGGCTACATGTCGGAGTACGGCCTGGAGCAGGACGTGCGCAGCGCCGTCGGCGGCACCATCTACTCCGGCACCAACGAGATCCAGTACAACCGCATCGCCTCGATGCTGGGACTCGGCAAGTGAGCACCCAACACCCGCTGCCCCCGGCCCTGCTGAAGGTCTGCGGGGCCACGGCCCCGCAGGACATCGAAGCGGCGGCGGCCGCCGGGGCGCACTGCGTCGGGCTGTGGCACGGCGTATCCGGCGGCCCGTCGGAACTGGATCCGGACGGGCTCGCCGCCCTCTCTTCGGCGGCCCGTTCGGTCGGCCTGCTGCCGGTCCTGGTCACGTTCCTGGCTGATCCGGACCGGCTGACCGAGATCGTGCGGCGCACCGGCGTCGGCTGGGTGCAGCTGCACGCGTACCAGCCTCCGGCGGTCGTACGGGCCCTGCGCGGGGCGCTGCCCGCAGAGGTCGGCATCGTCAAGGTGCTGCACGTGGCGGAACACAGCGGCTGTGTGGAACGCCCGCTGATCGGCGCGTACGAGCGGGCCGGCACCGACCTCTTCCTCCTCGACACCACCACCGAGGACGGCCGGATCGGCAGCACCGGCCGCACCCTCGACCCGGCCCGCGTCAGGGACCTGCTGCCCCGGCTGTCCCGGCCCTTCCTGCTGGCCGGGGGCCTGACCCCGGCCAGCCGCCCCGCACACGAGGAGACCGTACGCCACCCCGGGTTCCGCGGTATCGACGTGGACACTGCGGCGCGCGCCCCGTCGACCGGTGGCTTCGGGAAGGCGGAGGTCGCAGCCCTGGCTCGCGCCTGGTGCACGGACACCCGCGTCCCCGACCACCCCCGGATGGAGCCGTTGCGATGACGAAGCGGAACCGCACCGAGTTCCCGTTCCTCGAGGCCCTCCTGGCCTCCCCGACCCCCGTGGTGATGGAGGTGAAACGGCGCGACGCACACGGGTACGACCTGCTCGGCGGCAGGACCCCGGCCGAGATCGTCGGGGCGTACGAGACGGCGGGCGCGCCCTGTGTCTCGGTGGTGACGGGCCACTGGTTCGGCGGCTCGCCGGCCCTGCTGCGGGACGTGGCGGCGCTGACCGGCCTGCCGCTCCTCCAGAAGGACTTCATCACCAGGAAGGACCAGATCCGCACAGCGAAGGATCTCGGCGCGACGGCGGTGCTGCTGACAGCAGCCCTGCTGCCCGGGTCGAGCATGCGCACGCTGGTGACGGAGTGCCTCCGGACCGGTCTCACCCCCTTCGTCGAGATAACGAAGGAGTCCGAGCTCGAACCGGTCCACCATCCCGCCGAGTGTGTGATCGCGGTCAACAACAAGGACATCAAGACACGTGAACGCGGCGCCGGTGACCCGGGCCGCTCCCTGGACCTGCTCCCGGCGGTCCGTGCGACCGGCACCGCGTGCCCGGTGAGCGCGAGCGGCATCGACGACCCGGCCACCGCCGCCGGACTCCTGGACGCCGGGTTCGGCGGACTGCTGGTGGGCACATCGTTGCTGCGCAGCGGGTCGCCGGCGGCGTGGATGGACGCGGTGGCGGGTGCGCGGACGGGACCGGCGGTCCGATGACGACTGCCCAAGACGGCATACCCGTGTACAAGCTGAACGCGGCGGGTGTCCCGCTGTCGGCGATCCTGGCGCTGCCGGAGGGCCGGGCGGCCCGGTCCACGATCCTGGCGATCCACGGCCGGGGCATGCGGGCGGCGTACTGGAACTCCTTCATCCCCCTCGCCACCGGCCTCGGGCATGCGGTACTGGCCGTCGACCGCCCCGGGTACGGCGACTCTGCACACCTGCTTCCCGAGGGCCAGACCTTGGCCGACCAGGCCGAAACGCTCCAGGCGGCCCTGAAGGAGCACGCCTGCGGGCACGACATCGGCGCGGGGGTCCTCCTCCTGGGCCACTCGGACGGCGGCAAGGTGGCCTTCCACACGGCCGCCGCGGAGGGCGGCGTACGGCTGCTGGGCCTGGACGTCTCGGGCGTCGGCTACCGGTACCACCCGCAGGCCCTGCGTCTGCCGTCCACCCTCGGCGGCGGGGCCATCGGGCTCAACTGGGGCCCCCTGCGCCTCTACCCTCACGGCACCTTCCGAGCCAGCCGCGCCCTGCTCTCCCCGACCCCGCCGCGCGAGTCGGCGGAGACGGTCCACTGGCCCGCCCAGTACGAGGCCCTGGCCCCGAACGTGCGCGTCCCGGTCCGGCTCACCTTCGCGGAGCACGAGGCCTGGTGGCGCCTGGACGATCCCACGCTGACGTCGATGACCTCCCGCCTGGCCTCGTCCCCGCGGGTGACCGTGGAGCACCTCCCCGCCGCGGGCCACAACATCAGCCTCGGCCACACGGCCACCGCCTACCACCTGCGCGTCCTGACGTTCCTTGAGGACTGCCTGCTGGCCGCGCGGTCCTGACGCGCGGCCCCGACCGATCCGACGACCCGGCGGCGATGGTCCGCCACACCGAGGGATGACGCGCACTCGGCATCCCCTTCGCCGCCGACCCCTCCCAGCACCTCGCCCGGCCGACCGACCGGCGCCCGGGTACTCGCCTTCGTCGCGACGCCCGCCGGCTCTTCATCAACGGAAGCCACGACGGCAGCCGGCATGACGACGGACGGCTGACCGCGCCTGACGGTACGGGCGCGGTCAGCCTCCGACGACAAGGGTGGTCAGGCGTTCACGACCAGGCTCACCAGCTGGTCCCGGATCCGGGCTGGGATCTCCGGCGCGAAGCGCTGGAGATAGTGGTCCATGTGCGACTCCTCGCTCACCAGGAACGGAAGGTCGAAGACCAGGAGCTTGCGGACCGCCAGCAGCGGCAGCGGGGCGCGCAGCGGGCGGAAGGCCTCGTTGTAGAGGCCCGGCTCCTCGCACACCGGGTGGAACTGTCCGATCATCAGCCCGTCCGCCACGAACTCGTCCTTCGCCTTGCGCTGGAGCTCGTCCAGTTCCACCGAGTCCGTGGGGTCGAAGCCCGGCAGGACCAGGAGGATGACCAGGAGTTCACGCTCCTCCGGCGACAGCGGCTCCGACAGGGCCGTATGGCGGGTGCGCAGCGAGTCGACCGCCGAGGCCAGGTCGTCGCAGTCGGCGGACGGCAGGGCCAGGTGGAACAGGTCCTTGCGCAGCGAAGGCTGGGTGTACGGGCACACCGGACCGGTCCGGCCCAGTTCGGGGTGGCCGGAGACCAGGAAGTCCCCGCTCCACCTGAGTACTTGCTGAAGCTGACCCAAGGAATCGGCCGGCACCTCGCCGCGGGCGACCTGGCCGGCGGTCCACGTCTGGATCAGGTCGTCTCCCCTCATCGGGGGTCCCTCCACATCGGTCGGAGCGTGGGTCCGCCACCGGGCAGGACTATGTCCCCGCCCAGACGGCGGAAGCCGGCGCGTCGGCTCACGGCTTCGCCGCCCGGCGAGCTGGCTTCCGCGTAGACGCCCGCGGCTTCGGCGTCCGCGCGGGCCAGCAGGTCGCTGACGAGCCCGGAGATCAGACCGCCCTTCTGGCGTTCAGCGCGGACCGCGCCGAACGAGATGTAGTAGTGCGGCGGTTCCTGCGGATGGCGCTGCGCCTGCAGGCGGGTGATGGTGCGCAGTGCGTCCGTGTGCTCGCCCAGGACACCGGCGAAGGCCGCGTCCAGGGCTCCCTCGTCCGGTTCGGCGCCCGGCGGCAGGAAGAGCAGCACCGCGTCGCCGTCAGGGGTGGTGAGCACCCCGTCGTAGGCGGCGGAAAGTTCGACGAACACTCGGAAGAATCCCGGCAGCAGCTCGGCCCGCAGCCGCTCGTCGGGGATCAGCCAGCGGGTCAGCGCGTCATCGTGGAAGCTGGAGGAGAGCAGGGCACACAGATGGGTGACGGTCGATCGACTCAGCCGGTTCGAGGAGGATGAAGCCGTCGTGGTCAAGACAAGGGCCTCCGTTCAGAGGGGAAGGGATCGCGCGAGGGCGCTCAGGCCGTCGTGCGGACGCCTGCGGCGAGCTCTTCCACACGAGCGTGCAGGGTCGGTAGGTAGTGCTCGAACTCCGGCTTGATCAGCACGCTGCGCATCACCCGCGCCGCCTCCGCGTCCGCTGCCACGTGCGGGTGACGCCGTGTGAACGCACCGGCGTCGGCGCGCAGCACACTCAGGAACACCGGGTCCGCCTCCGCTGTCATGGCGTCTCGCAGCAGCCGCTGCGACGCCGCGTCGATCGAGGACAGCGAGGCGTCGGCGGTCGCCGGGAAGTACGTCACGATGTCGAGGTCCGGGTGCTGGTACAGCTCCAGTTCGCCGGACGCGGTCAGCAGGTCCGCCCACCTCAGCGCGGCCCTGCGGTTCGCGGAGAGGATCCGCCCGAAGCCGTCCGGGGTGAGCGGCAACAGTTGCAGGGTCAGCCACAGGCCGGCGGCCGCCGCGCCCGCCCGCGAGCACTCCAGGCTGATCTCGCCGAGGTGCAGGTCCGAGTCGGTGAAGTAGGTGTACGGCGAGTCGTGCGCGAAGTGCCGGCCCGCGTGCGGGTCCGGGAAGAGGACCGCCCCGCAGCCGTACGGTTGCAGCCCCTGCTTGTGCGGGTCCACCACCACCGAGTCGCATTCGGCGATCGCTCGCCAGGGCGCCGCTTCGATGTCTGCGGCGCCCGCCCTGCCGAGGACCGCGTAGAAGCCGCCGTACGCGGCGTCGACGTGCACCCGCGCCCCGTAGCGGCGCGCCAGTGGCAGCACCTCGTGCACCGGATCGACCGCTCCGAGCCCGGTCGTGCCCGTGGTGACGACGACCGTGCCGATCCGCCCGCCGCGTAGCGCCGACTCCAGCGCACCGAGGTCGATGCGGCCGTGCTCGTCGGCCGGGATCCGGTGGCCCTGCATGCCCAGGACGTGACACATCCGCTCATGGGTGTAGTGGCACTCGCTGCTGTACGCGATCCCGCGTTGCGGGTGCAGCTGCCGGGCGACGTACAGGGCCTCCAGGTTGGCGATCGTGCCGCTGGTGGTGAGGTGCCCGGTGCACTGGGCGAGGCCGAACATGGCCGCCAGCTCCGCAACCGCCTCACGCTCCATCTCGGTGGTCGCTGGACCGCCCTCGGCGGCGTGGTTGTTGGGGTTGAAGAGCATGGCGGTGAGGTAGCCGGTGACCGCCGCCGGGTGGGGCGGCTTGACCATCTGTCCCGCGTAACGCGGGTGGAAGAACGGATAGTTGTGGTCCATCCGTTTGGCGAAGCGCTCGAAGGCCTCTGCGAACGCGTCGGGGTGCACGCGGTGCGCGTCGTGGGTCTCGTACGGGCCGAACCGCCCGCCCCACCGTTCCGCCACCCCGAGCGCGTGCGGCAGCCATTCGCGCAAGTCGTGCAGGTCGTGCAAGTCCACGGGACCTCCCCCCAGCGGCCGCCCAGGGCGGCACGAGTCAGACGTACGCGGGCATGCGCACGCCCATGAGGAGGATCGCGGAGACCCCGCAAGACCCACGCAACGCCGGGCGAGGACGCGCCCAGTCGGGCGCTCGGCCGTACACGGGGCCCGGTGTGCCGAAACGGTGGCGAGCGGGGGCGGTCAGGTGATGGACACGCCGCTGTCAATACTGATGACCTGGCCCGTCATGCAGTCCTGGTCCAGGAAGAGCCCGAGACTGCGGGCGACTTCTTCGACCGTGACGAAGCGGGGGATGGGAGCCTTGTCCTCCATCCCCTCGATCACGCGATCCGGGAGGGTCTTCGTCATACCCGTGATCATGAAGCCGGGCGACAGCGCGTTCACCGTCACCCCGCGCCGGCCGCACTCCGCCGCGAGGGTGCGTGTGAGGCCGATCAGACCTGCCTTGGACGCCGAGTACGCCGTCTGGCCGGCCGTCGCGATGATGCCCGATGGGGAGACGATGTTGATCACCCGGCCCCACCGCTGCCGCAGCATGTATGGCACCGAGACCCGCGCGGTGTGGAAGGACCCGATCAGGTTGGTCTGGATCACCTGTGCCCAGTCCGCCGGGTTCTGCATCGCCATCAGGCTGTCCTTGCGGATGGCCCCGTTGTTCACGAGGACGTCCACCGGGCCCAGCTCGATGGAGATCTGCTCGTAGAGGGCCTGGGTGGCCTCCCACGAGCCGACGTCACCCGTCACCAGGGCGGACGGGTTCGTCAGCTTCTCCTGGACGGCCTCGGCGGCCTCCCTGGAGCTGTTGTAGTGGACCGCGACCCGGCAGCCGAGCGCGTCCAGCTCCAGTGCCAGCGCCTGGCCCAGGCCGCCCGAGGCACCGGTCACGAGCGCGACCGGGTGCTCCGGGCACTGACCCGTACTGTTCTTGCTCATGCGGTGGCACCGCCCCATTCCATCAGGATCGAACCCCACGTCATGCCGGCCCCGAAGCCGGCCAGCAGGACCTTGTCGCCGGGCTTGATCCGGCCCGCTTCGAGGGCCTCCGTCAGCGCGATCGGAATCGACGCCGAGGCGGTGTTGCCGTATTTCTCGAGGTTGGTGACCAATGCCTCCTGCCGCAGCCCGGTGTGTGCCAGGATCGAGTTGATGATCCGGATGTTGGCCTGGTGCGGAACGACGTGGTCGACGTCCGCCGCGTCCACCTTGGCGTTCTCCAACGTCTCGCGGACCGTGCGGACGGTGTAGCGGACGGCGTTGAGGTAGATCTCGTTGCCGTTGATCTGCGCGTAGTGGAGGCCCGCGGCCACCGTCTCCGCAGTGGTCGGCATCCGGCTCCCGCCAGCGAGCACCTTGAGCGAGCCGGCGCACGAGCCGTCCGCACCCAGGTTCCATGCCTTGACCCGGTTCTCCGTGGCCGGCTGGATGACGACCGCACCCGCGCCGTCGCCGACGAGGATGGACAGGTCCCGGTCGGCCGGGTTGGCCGTCAGGGTATGGGTGTCGGAGCCGATCAACAGGATCGGGCGGGGGTCGATGGCGATCAGCGCCATCGCGGACACCAGCCCGTAGACGAAGCCCGCGCATTCGGAGTTGACGTCGTGCGCGCTCCCCGAGATGCCCAGTTCGTGGTGGACGAACGCGGACGTCGCCGGGGACGGCTGTTCGGGAGTGGCGGTCGCGACGATGAGGTGGGCGATGTCGGCGCCGGTCAGGCCCGCCTTCTCCAGCGCGCGCCGGCCGGCCTCGGCGGCCAGGGAGGCGGTGGTCTGCCCCGGGCCGACCGCCCGACGCTCGCGGATGCCACAGCGGCTGACGACCCAGTGCTCGTCGACGCCGAAACGCTCGGCGAGCTCGGCACTGGTGACGATGCGTTCGGGCACCGCCATGCCCCACCCCGTGATGTCAAAGCCGGTCACGTCAGCCCTCGCTACGCCTGAGCCGGGACGAGCAGGACGATCTTCGCGTACACGTCACGCAGGGTGGTCGTGTCGTCGAGGTCGGCGAAGAGCGACTCGTCGGCCGGAATGTGCGGGTACTGGGTCTGGAAGCCGTACAGCCACTCCATCAGGTCCAGCGAGTCGACGTCCGCGATGTGCTGGAGCGGGGCGTCGGGGCTCACCTCTGCGGCACCCGAAACGGCCTCGAGCTGGCTCGCCAGTTCTTCGATGGTGGGCAGCGACATGGGGTCGGTCCTCTCGACAGTGCGTGTGTGCGATTTCGGGAGTGATGAAATCCCCGCCCCCGCAAGGAAGGCGCAAGACCGAGCCTTCGCCGTCTTCGAATGTGTTGGTCGGCGGGGCCGGCGCGACGGCCCCGCGGGGTGCTCGCGCTGTCAGGCGGGGATGGTACTCCTGTGGCAGCGCGGTCCCGGCCGTACCGCGAATCCGCCCCGTCTTGCGCACGCCTTGCGGTGCATCCGGTTTTCTCGGACGCGAGTTCGGAAGTACGCCCCGGCGGACAGTCAGAAGCGAGGATTCAGGATGACAACGGTCGCCCCCAAGTCGGTGGACCCCGAGGTCGATGCGATCAGGCACCACTACGAGGTCAGCAACGATTTCTACCGGCTCCTTCTGGGCCCCACGATGATGTACTCCGGCGGCTACTGGGAGGCCGGCGAGGACCTGGTCGCCGCCCTCGACGAGGCCCAGGAGCGCAAGCTCGACAAGTTCGCCGAACTCGCGAACGTGGCGACCGGCGACGTCAAGCGCGTTCTGGACATCGGCTGCGGCTGGGGCACCATGCTCAACCGCCTGACCACCGTGCACGGCGCGGAGCAGGCCGTCGGCCTGACCCTGTCCCGCACCCAGGAGGCCTTCATCGCGGGCCTCGGCAACCCGCGCATCACCACGCTGGTCCAGAGCTGGGCGGACTACAAGGTCGCGGACGACAGCGAGAAGTACGACGCCGCGTTCTGCATCAACGCCCTAGAGCACTTCGTCTCCTCCAATCTGCCGCCGAAGGAGCGCACCAAGCGCTACCGCTTCTTCTTCCAGCAGGTCGCGAACGCCCTGAACCCCGGCGCGAAGTTCGTACTGCACACCATGACCGCCGAGGCGCTGCCGATGAACCGCGCGCTCCTCGACGACCTGAAGTTCCTCCAGCGCTCCGAGTTCGAGGGCTGCCACATCCCGCACCTGAGCGAGCTGAGCGCCGCTGCCGAGGGGCTCTTCGAGATCGACGAGATCGTCAACGAGCGCGAGTCCTTCGCGATGGCCTGCCGCGCCTGGCTGGTCCTGCTGGCCGAGCGCCGGGACGAGGCCGTCGCCATGGAGGGCGAGGAGGTCGTCAACCGCTTCGAGCGCTACCTCGACATCTTCGCGTACACGCTCGAGGACAAGTTCTTCAACAACTTCCGCGTCACCATCACCCGCCGCTGAGGAGGACGACGTGACGAGCATTCTCGAGCCGGCCAAGAACGGCGGGGCACCTACGGGCACCGGGACGGTCTCCGGCGGGCACGGCCCGACCCGGCATCTGCGGGTCGCGGTGATCGGCACCGGCTTCTCGGGCCTGGGCACCGCCATCCGGCTGCTGCAGTCGGGCATCGACGACTTCCTGGTGTTCGAGCGGGCCGACGAGGTCGGCGGGACCTGGCGCGACAACAGCTATCCGGGGTGCGCGTGCGACGTCATGTCCCACCTCTACTCGTTCTCGTTCGCCCAGAACCCGAACTGGAAATCCACCTTCGGCAAACGCGACGAGCTGTACGCGTACCTGCGTGAGACGGCCGACCGCTTCGGCGTGCGCCCACACATTCGGTTCGGCCATGAACTCCTGGCCGCTCGCTGGGACGACGTCGAAAGGCACTGGAAGATCGAGACCTCGCAGGGCGACTACACCGCGCAGATCCTGGTCACCGGCACCGGCTACCTCAGTGAGGCGGCCGTACCGGACATCAAGGGCCTGGCGGATTTCGACGGGAAGATCTTCCACTCCTCGAACTGGGACCACGACCACGGTCTCGCCGGCCGCCGGGTCGCCGTCATCGGTACGGGCGCCTCGGCCATCCAGTTCGTCCCGAAGATCCAGCCCGAGGTCGGGCAGCTCGACCTCTACCAGCGCACGCCTCCGTGGGTCGGCCCGAAGAACGACAAGCCCACCAGCCCGCTCCAGGCCAAGCTGCTGCGCTCGGTGCCCGGCTACCAGAACTTCCGGCGGAACTTCAACATGTGGGGCCGGGAGGTCCTGGCCTTCGTGATGGCCCGCCCGAAGGTCGCCGGGAAGATGCAGAAGATGGCGAGCGACCATCTGAAGAAGTCGGTCCCGGACGAGGCGTTGCGTGCCAAGCTCACGCCCGACTACGTCATGGCGTGCAAGCGGCTGCTCTTCTCCAACACCTGGTACCCGGCGCTTCAGCAGCCCAACGTGGAGCTGATCACCGATGGGATCGAGGAGGTCCGCGCCAAGTCGATCGTCGGCAAGGACGGGGTCGAGCGCGAGGTCGACACCATCATTCTCGGCACCGGGTTCCAGGCCACCGACCGTCCGGTGGCGCGCCGGATCTGGGGCCGGGGCGGCGTGCAGCTGCGCGAGGCGTGGAAAGACGGCATGTCCGCACACCGCGGCACCACCATCGCCGGCTTCCCCAACCTCTTCATGCTGCTCGGCCCGAACACGACGTTGGGGCACTCCTCCCAGGTCGTGATGATCGAGGCGCAGATCGCCTACGTCCTCGACGCGCTGAAGCAGATCGAGAAGCGCGGCCTGGCCAGCGTCGAGGTCCGGCAGGAGGCGCAGGACGCCTACAACAAGGCGCTCGATGCCAGGCTCGACGGCACCGTGTGGAACGCGGGCAACTGCAAGAGCTGGTACCTGGACGCGAACGGCCGCAATCCGTCGATCTGGCCGACGTACACCTGGCGCTTCCGCAGCCAGACCAAGCGCTTCGACCTGAGTGAGTACCAGCTCGCCTCGCAGGTGCGCACCAGCAAGGCCGGTACCTCACCAGTAGCAAGCCATGCCGATCGGGAGGCGGACTTCAGATGAGCACTACCCCAAGAACCGCCGCCGGGGCCTCCGAGGACGCCGTCGCGCAGCCGTCGCGGCGCAAGTTCCTCGGCGGCATCGCCGCCGCGGCTGTCGTGGTCGGCTGGAACGCGGTCGACCGGACCTGGGCGACGGCCGCCGAGGCCGCCGGCGACGCGCGCGTCGTCCCGGTGCCGCCACTGAGCGGCACGCTGGAGACGGCGCCGGCCACGGTCGAGGCCTTCGGCAAGGACTTCGGCCACCTGTGGGACGCCGCGGGCAACAGGCCGTGGGCCGTGCTTCGGCCGGGCGGGGTCGACGACATCGTCGCGATCGTCAACTACGCCCGGGCGAACGGCATCAAGGTCGCGGTCAACGGGCAGGGCGGTAGGGGCGCCGACCTCGAGTCGCACTCCGTGTACGGCCAGGCCCGGGTCCCCGGCGGCATCTCCATCGACGCCAAGGGCATGTCGAAGATCCTCTCGATCGGCAGCGACCACGCCGTGGTCGAGGCCGGTGTGACGTGGGGCCAGCTGACCGACGCCGCCCTGGCGCTGGGCAAGACCCCGCCCGCGCTGACGGACTACCTGCACCTGTCGGTCGGCGGCACCATCAGCGTCGGCGGTATCGGCGGCACCGTACAGAGGTACGGCCTGCAGTGCGACACCGTGCAGTCCATCGACATCGTCACGGGCGACGGCAAGCTGGTCACGGCCAGCCCGTCGGTGCGGTCGGAGCTGTTCAACGCGGCGCTGGCGGGCGGCGGCCAGGTCGGCATCATCGTCCGGGCAACGGTCGCGCTGATCCCGGCGCCGGCGCGGGTGGTCCTCTTCAGCCTCTTCTACAACGACGTGGAGACCTACCTCGCGGACGCCGAGCAGGTGATGGAGGACGGCCGGTTCGAGATCCAGGCCGGCGAGATGCTCCAGAAGCCGGACGGTTCAGGCTGGCGCTACAAGATGGAGGTCGGTGCCGCCTACGACACGACCCCGCCGGACCGCGACGGGCTGCTGGCCGACCTGAGGGACGTACGGGCCGACGCGGTCATCGAGGATATGACGTACCGGGCGTACGCGTTCCGGATCGACGCGGCCGAGGCGTATCTGAAGCAGGCGGGTTACTGGCCAGGGCCCAAGCCCTGGCTGAGCATGTTCCTGCCGGCGTCGAAGGTGAAGACCTTCATGAAGCAGGTCGAGCAGGAGCTGACCCCGGCCTCGCTGGGGGGCGGGTTCCTGCTCTTCTACCCGTACGTCACCTCGAAGATCGGGCGGCCGCTGGCGATGCAGCCGAACGAGTCGGTCGCCTATCTCTTCGACCTGCTGCGCTTCCCCAACCCGGGTGAGCCGAACATCCAGGGCATGCTCGACCAGAACCGCCGGCTGTACGACACTGCGGTGGCCATGGGCGCCAAGCGCTACCTGGTGGGCGCGGTACCGAACATGACCCAGGCCGACTGGAGGGCCCACTTCGGTAACCGCTGGACGGCCTTGCGCGCAGCCAAGGCGAAGTACGACCCCAAGAACCTCTTCACTCCCGGCCAGGGCTTCTTCGCCTGACCGCGACCCGAGCGCGGCCCGGCCGGACGTGAAGTCCCGGCGGCGGGGACGGGGCCCCCGCCCCCGCCCCCGCCCTTTTCCGTATCCACTGGAGGCTTCGGCATGACGACGTACGACCTGATCGACGAGGCGGTGATCGACGCTCCGGCAGACGCCGTCTGGTCCGCGCTCGTCGCCGAGTTCCGCGGTGCGAGGAAGTGGTGGGTCCCCGCCAACACGTTCACCACGGTCTCCGGCGCCCCCGACGCCGTGGGCGGCAGGGTCAGCGTGACGGTGCACACCAAGGGTGTCGACAAGGGCGGGCTGAAGCTGCGGTTCACCTCGCGCACCGTCGCGGTGGAGCCGGGCCGCCGCCTTGAGGTCGAGTACGTGGACGGCGTCTTCCGGGGCACCAGCACCTTCCTTCTCGAACCCCTGGCGGACGGCCGTACCCGGATCTCCATGCACTTCGACGGTAGCCCGCACGGCTGGCTGAAGCTGCTGGCCAAGGTCGCGGACCTGGGCGCGGAGCACTCCAAGGGCACCCTCGCCGCCTTCGTGTCGCTGGACCGGCAGCTGTCGGCGGTACCGCGGTGACGACGGCCCAGGACCTCACTCGCGAGCTGACGGTCCGTACGGATGACGGCGCCGGACTCGCGGTCACCGTCCTCGCCCCGCTGGCCGGCACGCCTTCGGCCGTCGACGTGGTGCTGGTGCACGGGTGGGCGCATGCACGCCGGGTGTGGGGCACGGTCGCGGACCGCCTGATCCGGGCAGGCCACCGCGTGGTGCTGTACGACCAGCGCGGTCACGGCGCCTCCACCCTGGGCCGTACGCCGGTCTCGGTGGAACGGCTGGGCGCCGACCTGGCAGCCGTGCTGGCGGAGACGAGCGCGCACGAGGCGGTGGTCGTGGGCCACTCGGGCGGCGGATTCGCCGCTCTGTCGTACGCCACCACGTCGCCGTCGGCGGGCCAGCTGCGCGGGCTGGTGCTGCTGGGCACGGCGGCGCACGGCCAGGACACCCCGGACGGCGAGGTGAAGATGATGGGCAGCACCCTCTTCACCAGGGCCCTCCACCGGCCGTGGCTCGGGCGGAAACTGCTCGGCTCCACCATGGGCAAGGGTGTGGATCCCGTCGTGCGGGACGTGAACCGCCAGCTGTTCGCCGCGACGGTCCCCCAGGTCCGGTCGGACTTCTTCCGGTGCACCCGCGGCTGGGACGTCCGTGCGGCGCTGGCGTCCGTTACGGTCCCGGCGGTGGTCCTGCACGGTGAGGCCGACAAGGTGATCGACCCGGCCCTGGCGGAGACACTCGCGAGCGTCATCCCCGGCGCCCGCTTCGAACGGGTCCCGCACGCGGGCCACATGCTGCCGCTCGAACGCCCGCTGCTCGCGGTCTCGGCGGTTGTCGAACTCGCCTCGCGGTGAAGTGACCGGCCGTGATCGAGGAACTCCTGCCGCCGGGCGTCATGTCGTCGGAGGCCTTCGACGACGCGGCGCCCGCTCCACTCTTTCCGGCCGAGGCAGCCCTGATGGAGGGCCGCCGGGCGCGCCGGCGCGCCCAGTTCGCGACGGCCCGCGCCTGCGCCCGCCGCTGTCTTGCGGAACTCGGCCACCCACCGGCCCCGCTGCTGCCGGGCCCGGGCGGCGCCCCCGGGTGGCCGTCGGGCGTGGTCGGCAGCATCACCCACTGCGAGGGGTACCGCGCCGCGGTGGCCGCCCCGGCCTCCGCGGCGGCGGCTCTCGGCATCGACGCGGAACCGGCCGACCCGCTCCCCACGGGCGTACTCGGCCTGATCGCCTCCCCGGTGGAACTCGCCCACCTGGACGCCCTCGTGCGGGCCAATCCCTCTCTGCCCTGGGACCGTATCTTCTTCTCCGCGAAGGAGGCTGCCTACAAGGCCTGGTACCCGGCCACCGGCATCTGGCTCGGTTTCCGCGACGCCACCCTGTTCCTGTCCCCCACGGGCACCTTCACGACCGCCCTCCGCCCTCCGGTCGCCCCGCCCGTGAACCCGGTGTACGAGGGCCGCTGGCTGAGTTCCGACTGCCTGGTCGTGACGGCGGTCTCACGCGGGAGCTAGCCTGAGCCCTCCGACCACACACAGGTGCACCTCGCCTCGTGGTGGATCGGAATCGCCCGGTATCGCATCCGGCCCTGTACGCCTCCCCCACGCGTCGGCACGCCGCAATGTGCCTCCCCCGCTATCCCTCCACGGCTATTTGCCTGCGCACTCGCCGACCCCGCTCGAAACCTGGGTCAGACTGCAGCGCGGCTTCACCCATCGCGCAGAAACCCGCTGTCCAAGAACAAGCGGGAATTTCAGGAAGCAGATCACGCCACGCTTTCGACGAAGGCGCCCACGGTCACATCACCTCGCCCGAATCCAACTCTTGGGCAGCCGTTGCGCCTGTCGGCGCGCACTTGATCGACGGAATGAAGCGTCAAGTGCAAACGCCTTGGCCGGAATCGGCGATCACAATGGGCAACCATCAATCCCATTTTTGGCGATAGACAGATCGGGCATACAGGAAGGATACGTGCATAGGGTCACCAGTACACAACCCCGAGCAGCATCAGGCCTCAGCGCAGGGCAGTGAAACCGTGAGACGGATATGAGAGGCACGCCCCGGAGCACGCCGAAGGCCGCTTCCTCACGAAGGAGGAAACGGCCTCTGACCTGCGACAATGGGGCGAACCCCAGTCGGGACGACAGGATTTGAACCTGCGACCCCTTGACCCCCAGTCAAGTGCGCTACCAAGCTGCGCCACGTCCCGTGGTCTCGTGCCGTGCGGCGGAGCCTGGGGGGCTCAGCCGGGTGGCTTTCCGACCTTGTCTCCGGTTGTCCCGGCGACGTGGAAAACAATACAGCACGTCGGGGGGTGCTCGCTGCCAGGTTTGGGGGGTGGGTCACGGGGTCGGGTGGCGGGCGTCGTAGGTGAGGAAGGCGGGGCGGCGGGCGGCGAGGAGGAGGACGGCGGCAACGCAGGCGAGGCCGCCGGTGATCACGGAGGTGGCGGGGCTGGTGAGGGCGGCGACGGCGCCGGACTCGAAGTCGCCGAGGCGAGGTCCGCCGGCGACGACGACGGTGAAGATGCCCTGGAGGCGGCCGCGCATCTCGTCGGGAGCGGCGACCTGCATCATCGTGTTGCGGAAGATCATGCTGATGGTGTCCGCACAACCGGCCACGGCGAGCAGCAGGAGCCCGAGCCAGAGGTTGTGGAGGGCGCCGAAGGCGGCGATGGCGAGGCCCCAGGCGGAGACGGCGGCGAGGACGGCGGCGCCCTGGCGGTGGACCCGGCTGACCCAGCCGGAGAACAGCGCGCCGATCAGGGCGCCGACGGCGGGGGCGGCGACCAGCAGGCCGACGGTGCGGGCGTCGCCGCCGTAGAAGGTGACGGCGATCGCCGGGAAGAGGGCGCGCGGCAGGCCGAAGATCATCGCGGCCAGGTCGGCGAGGAAGCTGGTGCGCAGGTTGGGCTGCTCGCGCAGGAAGCGCAGCCCGTCGAGGACGGAGGCGCGGCCCTTGCGTTCGCCGAGCGGTCGCATGGCGGGCAGGCGCCACATCGCGTAGAGGGTGCCGGTGAAGGCGACGGTGTCGACCAGGTAGGCGGCCTGGGCTCCGTAGGCGCCGATCAGGACGCCACCGAGCATCGGGCCGACGGTCATGCCGAGGTTCATGCTGACGGTGGCCAGAGCGTTGGCCGCCGGGAGCTGGTGGCTGGGGACCAGCCGGGGGATCATCGCGGAGCGGGCGGGAGAGCTGAGCGCGAAGAACCCGGCCTGGACGGCGACGGCCGCGTAGAGGACGGCGACCAGGCCGAGCCCGGCGATAGCCTGGACGGCGAGGACGGCGGAGACGGCGGCGAGGCCGGCCGAGCCGATCAGGCCCAGCTTGCGTCGGTCGACGGTGTCGGCGATCGCGCCTCCGTACAGGCCGAAGGCGACCAGCGGGACGAAGGAGAACAGCCCGACCAGGCCGGTCGCGAAGGCGGAGCCGGTCATCGCGTAGATCTGGACGGAGACGGCCACGGCCGTCATCTGCTGGCCTATGGAGGACACCACCTGCCCGAACCAGACCCGGCGGTAGTCGGGGTGGTCGCGCAGCGGACTGAGATCGGCGAAGGCCCGTCGGTACCAGGGCGCGGGCCCCACGACCACCACAGAGGCCGGTCCGGACGACGGAGCGGAATCGGCTGACGGCACGGGGCCGGGGGGCGGCACGGGGTCGGAGGGCAGAGCGGGATCGGACGCTGGAGCGGGTTCGGAGGACGGGGCGGGATCGGTGGCTGAATTGGCAGGATGATTGGTCGACACAGCCCCCATGCTCCGCCCCGCCCCTCGCCCACTCCACACCGGGGCCGACACCGGGTCGGCCCCGCGCCCCGTGCCCCGGCCCGCCGAACCCCCGCCGGACTACCGCGTCAGCACCTGCTTCTCCCCCGCCTCCACCGCGAAGTCCAGCCGGTTGCCCGGCGGCGGGAACGGGCAGATGAAGTGGTCCGCGAAGGCGCAGGGCGGCAGGTAGGCCCGGTTGAAGTCCAGAACGGTGCGGCCCTCCGTGTCCGGCGCCGGCAGGGTGATGAAGCGGAAGCGGTAGGTGTCGATGCCGCTGGTCGCGTCCGCGATCACGCCGCTGAGGCGCTTGCCGGAGCGGCTGACGGTCAGCATGCGGTGCTCGCCGGCCACGGTGAACTCGATCTTCCCGGTGACGGCCAGCGGGCGGTCCTTGCCGTCCGCGTTCGGGACGACGACCGACTGCGTCTCGTCGTCGAAGGGGGTGTAGACGGCGGGTACGGCCCACTCGGGGGCGTAGGGGTAGGCGGAGATGCCCGCGAAGGCGGCCCGGCCGGGCGCGGCCGGGTCGAATACCCGCAGGGCGAGCTCGCCCTCACGCTCGATCGGGACGAGCAGCAGGTCGCCGAGGACGGCGGTGTCCGCGGCCCGGTCGGTGTCCGGGCGCAGCAGCACCTCGCCGTCCACCGGCCCGTTCGCGCCCGCGACGCTGATGCCGTCGGCCGCGGCCGCCCGCACCCGGACGCCCTCGGCGTCGGACCACCAGTGCCCGGGCAGGCCCGGGACCTCGGCGGGCTCGGGCTCCAGCCAGTGCGTGCCGGTGAGTGCGAGCTGGCCGTGCGGCGCGCTCACCGATGCCGCCCGACTGTCGCGCCAGTGCTTCCAGTCCTCCGCTGCCGTCGCTGTCATCGGTCAACCCTCCCGGTCCGGTCTGCGGACGGCCCGCCGTTCGAGCCGTCCGTCTCGGTCATCCTCGACAACCTCATCCTCCACAACACCGCCCGCCGGGGCGGATCATTCCCCGCTCCCGGGAAGCCGCCGATACCGCAAGAAGACTGCAAGAAGCAAGAAGACTGCAAGGCGACTGCAAGGGGACTGCAATACGGCGGCAACACCCGAAGCTCAGCCCTTCAGCGGCCGGAACAGGCCCTCCTGCACCACCGACACCACCAGCTGCCCGTTCCGGTCGAAGATCTGCCCGCGCGCGAGGCCGCGCGCGCCGTGGGCTATCGGGGACTCCTGCTGGTAGAGCAGCCAGTCGTCGGTCCGGAACGGCTGGTGGAACCACATCGCGTGGTCCAGCGAGGCCATGTCGAAGTGCCGGGTGCCCCACAGCGGCTCGACGGGGGCGCGGACCGCGTCCAGCAGCGTCATGTCGCTGGCGTAGGTGAGGGCGCAGACGTGGATCAGCGGGTCGTCCGGCAGCGGGCCGTTGGTGCGCAGCCACACGCCGCTGCGCGCCTCCATGCCCGCCAGCTCCTCCTTGCTCCAGCGCAGCCGGTCGACGTAGCGGATGTCGAAGGGCTGGTGGCGGCTGATGAACGGGGGCACCTCGCCGAGCCGGGAGCCGACCTCCTCCAGGGCGCTGGGCAGCTCCTCGGGGGCGGGGACCTCCGGCATCGGGTACTGGTGCTCGATGCTGCCCTCCTCCGGTCTGTGGAAGTCGGCGGTGAGCGCGAAGATCGACCGGCCGCCCTGGATGGCGAGCACCCGACGGGTGGTGAAGGAGCGGCCGTCGCGGATGCGGTCGACCTGGTAGACGATCGGCACGCCGGGCACCCCGGGGCGCAGGAAGTACGCGTGCAGCGAGTGGACGGGGCGCTCACCCTCCACCGTGCGCCCCGCCGCGACCAGCGCCTGTCCGGCGACCTGGCCGCCGAAGGTGCGCTGCAGCGCCTCCTCGGGGCTGCGCCCCCGGAAGATGTTCAGCTCGATCTGCTCCAGGTCGAGCAGATCCACAAGGTCGTCGACGGGGGTACCCATGCGCGCGCTCCCTCTCAGGACTTCGATCGATTCTCCAGCTCAATCGAATTCTCCGGCGACCCGGGTCATTCCCGCGCACCGGGGCCGAACGACCAATTCACTCGAACGAGCAATCGATCAAGCGCACAGATGACGGACACTCGCAACGGACACCTCACGACGCGGACGCTTCGCGACGTGGACGCTTCGCGCCGGGACACCGCAGGGCCGCCGCCTACCCAACCAACCCCGACTCCCGCACCGTGATGTTGAGCCGCCCGACCAGCCCCAGCCCCGGACCCGCCGTCCCCGGCAGCGTCCGCACCACCCCGTGGTACGCGAACCGGACCGGCCCGCCGAACACCAGCAGGTCCCCGCTGCGCAGCTCCAGATCCGTCCACGGCCGAGTCCTGGTCTCGGTGTTCCCGAGCCTGAACACGCAGCCG
Source organism: Kitasatospora sp. NPDC023118 (assembly GCF_055560875.1). Classification (NCBI taxonomy): domain Bacteria; kingdom Bacillati; phylum Actinomycetota; class Actinomycetes; order Kitasatosporales; family Streptomycetaceae; genus Kitasatospora; species Kitasatospora sp. NPDC023118. Next base: position 42,330 of record NZ_JBVHHW010000029.1, on the reverse strand, counting down.
TCGCCGAGCGAGAGCGAGACCACCGGCGCGTCCGTCCGCTCGTCGCGGTCCTGGTGGAGGCCCATCTTCGCGCCGTGCGGGTAGTGGTTGACGATCGCGATGTCCGGCTCGTACGCCGCCGCTCCCGCGATCTCGCCGACCCGCTCCCCGTACGCGTCCGCCACTGCCCGCCGGGCCAGGTCCCCGAGCAGCGGCGGGAACGGCTTGACCGGCGCGCCGTCCTCGGCGATCCGCGCGTACCCGTACGGATACCAGTGCCAGCCGAGGCTGACCATCCGCACCGACATCACCCCGCCCGTCGGCATCCGCACCGCGTGCAGCCCGGCCGGCGGGCGCGCCCACTCCCGGCAGGCGGCGATCAGGCGCAGCTGCGCGTCGGGGTCCAGCCAGCCGGGCAGGAGCACGGCCCCGGGCGCGGGCTCGACGCGCTCCCGGACGGCGGAGTCCCCGGGCAGGTCACCGTACAGCTCGCCCTGGATCACCCCACCATCCTCCCCCACCACCCGGACGGCAGCCCACCCGGACGGCGGCCCACCCGCCTTCGCCCTGCCGATCAACCCCAACTCCCGTGCGCAGGACGGCCAGGCCTCCCACCCCTGCTGCCGCAGGATCTCCTCCCCGACCGTCGCCCCCTCCCGCCGGCTCGCACGGTCGGGCCGGTCCGCGAAGTGCAGGCCCCCGGACTCCTCCCAGGTGGACGCCGGATCTGCAGCCCCCGCCGTAGAAGCCGTTGCCGGTGTTCGCCTGCCAGTTGCCGCCGCTCTCGCACTCGGCGAGCCCGTCCCACACCATGTCGGCGACCCGCATCGCCGCACCGGCCCCGAAGGCCGCCCGAGACGACGACCATCACCACCGCCACGGCGACGACCATCACCACCGCCACGGCGACGACCATCACCACCGCGACAGCGACCCCCACCCGTATCCCAACTCCCCCAACCCGCTCGTCAGACGATTCCGGCACGGCAGCCGACCCTAGACAGCCCGTACCCCCACCCACCCCGACGCGCCGAAAACGCCGACGGCCGCTCCCCCGCACAGCGGAGAAGCGGCCGTCAGATTCCGAGCGCCGAAGCCCGGGCATCACAGCCCGAGCGGCGAAAGCCCCATGGCGACAAGTCGCCTAGTCACCTGGAAGCCCGAGCCTCAGATGTTCAGGGTCTGACCGGGGAAGATCAGGTCGGGGTTGCCACCGACGACCTTGGCGTTGTTCTTGTACAGCTCGTGCCAGTCCAGGCCCTGCGCGGCGGCGATGGAGCTCAGGGTGTCACCGGACTTGACGGTGTAGCTGCCCTTGGCCGCCGGCTTGGCGTCGTTGGAGCCGGTCCAGGACTTGGCGGCGTCATTCTTCGGTGCGGTGTCAGCCTTCGGCGCGGCGGCCTTCGGCGCAGCCTCAGCCTTGGGGGCGGCCTTGGGCGCGGCAGCCTTCGGCGCCGGGGTCTGCGCCGGCTTGGCGGCGGCGGCACCGGAGCCCGCCGAGGTGTCGACGGCGGCCGGGGCGCCGCCCTTGGTCAGGCCCGCCTTGACGGAGCAGACCGGCCAGGCGCCGGGGCCCTGCGAGGCCAGGACCTTCTCGGCGACGGCGATCTGCTGCGCCTTGGTGGCCTGGTTGGCCTGCGCGGCGTAGGCGGTGCCGCCGTAGGCGGCCCAGGTGCTGGAGGTGAACTGCAGACCGCCGTAGAAACCGTTGCCGGTGCTGATGGCCCAGTTGCCGCCGCTCTCGCACTGGGCGACAGCGTCCCAGGTGGAGACGGGGGCGGCGGAGGCCGAGGTGGCCGTGACGAGGCCGGCCACCGGCAGGGCCGCGACAGCGGCGCCCGCCACGACGGCCATCCGAACGCGGTTGCGCTTGGTGGCGGCGGAGATGGTGGCAGCGGCGGTCTCGTTACGGAAGGTCATGAGGTTCCTCTCGACAGCCCCGGGCGGGCATGCGGAACCAGGCCCTGGAGAGGGCCGCGTTCGCTTGCCGCGTCCGTCGGGCGGCCGTGCACGTGTCGGACGTGCCGCTGCCGCCCCGGCCACCCAGCCGCGCGCCGACGACCTGTTCGAGCGGTCGCGTCGGCGGGCACCTGCCGCGCCCGGCCTGAGCCGGGGGGCTGTGCATCGGGGGTGAGCCCGGGTGGCGCTCGTTGCGCCGCCCAAGAAGCTACGAGTCGGTCGACGGGGAAACCAAAACTCCACCGGTCTGCCCAGCTCAGCAAAGGGTTACCGGTGGTAATAGCCACACAATCTTGACCGAAATGTCCGCTTTGACCATTGATTCCTAGATCAAACACCGAGATGGCGTGACTCACCTCACGGCTTCATTCCGGCAGTCCTGTCACCGACATCGACAGATTGCGACCAGGAGACCACGCGGCGCGGTCGGATCCGGGGCAATTCCCGTCAGCCTCGACGAGCACCCGTGACGCCTGACACAAGGGCCCGTTGGGCATGTCGACCTCCCCGTGTCCGCCCCCGAACCCCATCCGCATCCACCCGAGGAGACCCTGTGCCGCGCATGCTCGACGTCAGCGACGAGGTCCGGTCCGAGATCGGCGACGACGAGGCCGACCGCCTACTCGGCGGCGGCCGCGCCCCCGACAGTTACGAATGCACCTCCTGCCGCACCCCCGGCGACACCCATGCGGACCCCACCAGCACGGTGCTGTTCGTCGGCGAGGAGACGGCCGTCCTCGCCTTCGCACACGCCCGCTGCATCCCCTCCCAGGTGGTCCCGGTCTCCGAGGAGCAGCTGGCCGGCGCCGTCCGCAGCATCAGCCAGACCCAGCCCGCCGCCGCTGCCCCGGACCTCGCCGTCCCCGCCCCGGCACCCCCCACCGAGCCCCTGGCCCAGCCGACCGCGCCCGGCCAGGCCGCCATCCTCGGCATCACCTGCGGGCTGGTCCTGCACGGCAAGGTCGGCCACGCCTCGCTGGTGGTCGAGCCCACCGGCCCGGTCGGCCGCCCCGGCAGCACCTCCGGCGAGGACGAGTTCCTCGACCTCCTCCAGGACGCCGGCTACCAGCGGGTCACCGACCTCGACGAGACCCCGGACCAGCTGCCCGGCTGGTCGGTCCTGGTCGCGATGGGCAAGCTGCACGCGATCCTGCAGCCCGCCGCGGCCGGCGGCAGCACCGGGTGGTGGCAGGCGCACCAGCCGCTCCAGGTCACCGATGCCTGGCGGATGGCGGCCAGCCAGCTCTCCGAGGTGACGATGTACGCCGTCCCGGCCGGCATGGTGGGCCGCCAGCCCCGCGAGGACCTGCTGCGCCAGGCGCTGGAGCGGGCGGTGGCGCTGGGCCAGGTGGTCGCCGCCTCCCTCCCGCTCGCCGGCACCTGATCGGCCGCTCCGGCGCGCCGGATGGTGGCCGCTGCCGAACCGACCCGGCAGCGGCCACCATCCGGGGCTCGGCCCGTCCCCGCCGTTCAGCCTCCGGCGCCGGGAACACCCCCAGGCCCGCCGCCGTACGCCGAGCCCCCTCACCCCCATCCCGTACGCCGAGCCCCCTCACCCCCATCCCGTACGCCGGGCACCCTCACCGCCGCCCCCGTACGCCGAACGCCCCCGCATCCCCGCCGCCTCTCACTCGTTGGCCCCTACGTGTACAGCTACGACGTCTCCGCGCCCTCCAGCCGGTCCGCCACCGCTCCCCGCTCAATCCCCGGCATGCGCCCGTCGTACGACGCGGAGCACCCCCACTCGACGACCCCGATCTACGACGAGCTGTACTCCGAGTACCGACGGCTGTTCCGCGCCCTGCCGGGCGACCGCTCCGGCGAGGAGGACCTGAAGTTCACCGGCTTCGCGGTCCGCGACGGCTATCCGCGGCTCGGCGAGCAGCGCTCCTACCCGCCCCAGCAGCAGTCCTTCCACACCTACGCGGGCCAGCCGCCCGGCCTCCCCCAGTTCATGCCGGCCCAGCAGCAGCACCCCCAGCAGCAGCAGCACCCCCACCCCGAGCCCGCCGTCCCTACCACCGCCCCCACCAGCGACGGCTTCGGCCAGGCCGTCCCGGCCGCACCGCCCGGCGCCCAGTTCACCAACGGCCAGGGCTGGGTCGCCGCCGGCTACCTCGGCCCGGTCCCGCACGCCGTGCCCACGCCGCCCCCGGCCCCCTCCCCGACGCTCGGTACGGCCGCCGGCCTCGCCGCCACCCCGTCCACCGGCGGCCGCCACCGCCAGATGCTGTCCCTCCCCCCGGGCCGCACCGGCGACCACCACTGACGCCCGTAACAACGGCACCCGTGAAGCGGCACCCGGAAAACCGAAAGGGCCCCGCCACCACCGTGACGGAGCCCTTCCAGCGCGGTCCGAGAACCACTACTTCTTCTTGCGCTTCTCCCGCACCCGCACCGAGATCGAGATCGGCGTCCCCACGAAGCCGAACTCCTCGCGCAGCCGGCGCTCGATGAAGCGCCGGTAGCCCGCCTCCAGGAAGCCCGAGGCGAACAGCACGAAGCGCGGCGGACGGATGCCCGCCTGGGTGCCGAACAGGATGCGCGGCTGCTTGCCGCCCCGGATCGGGTGCGGGTGGGCGGCCACCAGCTCGCCGAGGAAGGCGTTCAGGCGCGCGGTGGGGATGCGGGTCTCCCAGCCCTCCAGCGCGGTCTCGATCGCCGGGACGAGCTTCTCCATGTGCCGGCCGGTCTTGGCCGAGACGTTGACGCGCGGGGCCCACTGCACCTGGACGAGGTCGCGCTCGATCTCGCGCTCCAGGTAGTAGCGTCGCTCCTCGTCCAGCTGGTCCCACTTGTTGTAGGCGACGACGACGGCGCGCCCGGCCTCGACGGCCATCGAGATGATCCGGGTGTCCTGCTCGGCGAGGGTCTCGCTGGCGTCGATCAGGACGACCGCGACCTCGGCCTTCTCCAGCGCGGCGGCGGTGCGCAGCGAGGCGTAGAAGTCGGCGCCGGCGGTCAGGTGGACCCGGCGGCGGATACCGGCGGTGTCCACGAACTTCCAGGTCTTGCCGCCGAGTTCGATCATCTCGTCGACCGGGTCACGGGTGGTGCCGGCCAGCTCGTTGACGACGACGCGCTCCTCGCCGGCGACCTTGTTCAGCAGGCTGGACTTGCCGACGTTGGGGCGGCCGATCAGCGCGATCCGGCGCGGGCCGCCGGGGGCGGCGTCGCCGAAGGTCTGCGGCGGGGCCTCGGGCAGGGCGTTCATGACGGCGTCCAGCAGGTCGCCGGAGCCGCGGCCGTGGAGGGCGGAGACGGGGTACGGCTCGCCGAGGCCCAGCGACCACAGGTAGGCGGCCTCGGCCTCGGTGGACGGGCCGTCGACCTTGTTGGCGCACAGGACGGTCGGCTTGCCCGCCCGGCGGATGATCTTGATCAGGGCCTCGTCGGTGTCGGTGGCGCCGACGGTGGCGTCCACGACGAACAGCACCGCGTCGGCCTGCTCGATGCCCAGCTCGGCCTGCGCGGCCACCATGGCGTCGATGCCGAGGACGTCGATCTCCCAGCCGCCGGTGTCGACCACCTTGAAGCGGCGGCCGTTCCAGCTGGCCTCGTAGGTGACCCGGTCGCGGGTGACGCCCGGCTTGTCCTCGACGACGGCCTCGCGGCGGCCGATGATGCGGTTCACCAGGGTCGACTTGCCGACATTCGGGCGGCCGACGACGGCCAGCACGGGCAGCCGGACGTGCTCGGCGCCGTCCACGCCGTCGAAGCCGTCGAAGTCGAAGCCCTCCTCGGCGGCGAGGGCCATGAACTCGGCGTAGTCGGCGGCGTCCAGCTCACCGTGCCCGGTGGCGGAGTGCTCTGCGGTCATGTTCGTCTGTTCCGTTTCCCGGCCCGGCCCTTCCCAGGGGCGAGCCGTGCGTACCTGCCCCGCTCGGGGCAGCGCGATGGTTTCCTCCGCGGCACCTTGACGGCCCGCGGTTCATTCAGTGGTCGGATGACCAGATGGCCGGATGGTCAGCTGGTCATCTGGTCATCTGGTCAGACCGAGGACAGCCCGGCCCGTTCCTCCACCAGCGCGGCGATCCGGTCGATCACCTGCTCCAGGGTGAGCTCGCTGGTCTCCACCAGCACCGCGTCGCCGGCCTGGGTCAGCGGCGCCGTCTCGCGCGAGGAGTCGGCGGCGTCGCGTCGGGCGAGGTCGGCGGCCATCGCGGTGATGGTCGCCTCGTCCACGCCCTTGGCGCGCAGCTCGGCCGCCCGGCGCTCGGCCCGGGCCCGCTCGGAGGCGGTCAGGAAGACCTTGACGGTGGCCTCCGGGAACACCACGGTTCCCATGTCCCGGCCCTCGGCGACGACGCCGCGCTCGGCGGCCCCGGCGCAGCCGCGCTGCAGCTCCACCAGCCGGGCCCGCACCGCCGGCACCGCGGCCACGGCGCTGACCTGTGCCGTCACCTCGGGGCCCCGGATCGGGCCGGAGACGTCCTGGCCGTCCACCGTGATGGTGGGGCCGTCGGCATCCGTGCCCGACACGATCACCGGCTTGCCGCACGCGACGGCCACCGCCTCCGCGTCATTGACGTCGACGTCGTTGGCCAGCATCCACCAGGTCATCGCCCTGTACATGGCGCCGGTGTCCAGGAAGCTCAGGCCCAGCCGGGCGGCGACCGCCCGCGAGACGGTCGACTTGCCGGAGCCGGAGGGTCCGTCGATGGCGACGACGACCGGGGCGTGCGCTCGGTCGGCAGTGTCCACGGGGGCGAACCTCTCTCTGAGCATGGAAGCCGACGCCTGCGCGGGCGGACGGCCGGGGATTTGTCTCCCTCAAGGTTAATGGACCGCCGCCGGACCCCGTCCCGGGCCGGTCACCAGGGGCGGACCCGCCGAAGGGCGGCCTCCGGGTCGGGCCCCTGCGGCACCTCCGGGACGACCTCACCGCGGCAGCGCATCAGGAGCCCCGTCCACCACTCCTCGTCCAGCCGGACCAGGCAGAGCGGCGGGTGGAGCTCGATCACCGCACCCAGCCTGATCACGGCACCCAGCTCGGCACGACCGGACCCCTCCCGGACAACCTCCAGATCCGCCTCCAACAGCCGGGCGAACGCGACCCCGGTCACGTCCCGCACCTGCTCGACCGTCCACCCCTCCGGCAGCTGCTCCGCGGCCGGCCGGGCCTGCTCGGCGACCGGAACCGGGGCCTCCCGCAGGATCCGCAGCACCGCGTTCCCGAGCCGGGGCCGTACGTACTCGCCGTCCCGCTCGATGCCCGGCACCCCGCCGACGAAGGCCGTCTTCGACGTCCCGGCCGGCGTCAGCCAGTCGAAGGGCACCTTCGACACAGGTAACGGGAAGGCGTTCTCGGTGAACCGCGTCCGCCCGTCCCGCCAGCCGAAGTCCGTCCGCGCCTTCGGCCCCGACAGGGCCTGGGTGTGGGCGAAGAAGGCGGTGATCCACCCGGAGACGCAGTCCCCGCCGGACTCCGACTCCCACTTGTCCAGGGACCGCCAGAACTCCTGGTCGACCGGCCCGCGCGCCGCCGTTACCTCGGTCCCGCAACCGGCCTCAGTCCCGAACGCTCCACCCGCCCGCCCGCAGCGCCGCCGCGAGCCGCTTGACCGCCGTCGGCGCCACCGCCAGCTGGACGAACCCGACCTGCTTCCCGTCCGAGTGCTCGATGACGACGTCCTCGATGTTGACCCCGGCGTCGCCGACCTCCCCGAACAGCCGCCCCAGCTCGCCCGGCTGGTCGCCGAGCACCACTGCGACCGTCTCGTACCGGGTGGGCGGCGCGCCGTGCTTGCCGGGGATGCGGGCCTGGCCGGTGTTGCCGCGCCGCATGACCGCCTCGATGCCCTGGGCGCCGGCCCGGCGTTGGCCCTCCTCGACCGCCGCGAGGGCGCGCAGCGCGGTGACGGTCTCGCCGAGGTCGGCGGCGACCTCCTCCAGCACGTCGGCGACCGCGCCCGCGTTGGCGGACAGGATGTCGACCCACATCGCGGGGCTGGAGGCGGCGATCCGGGTCACGTCGCGCACGCCCTGGCCGGAGAGCCTTATGGCCGTCTCGTCGGCGTGCTCCAACCGTGCCGCGACCAGCGAGGACACCAGCTGCGGGGCGTGCGAGACCAGGGCGACGGCCCGGTCGTGCTGGGTCGCGTCCATCACGATCGGCATGGCGCCGCAGAGCGCGACCAGCTCCAGCGCGGCGTTGAGCGTGTCGGTGTCGGTGTCGGCGGTCGGGGTGAGCACCCAGGGGCGCCCCTCGAACAGGTCGGCGCGGGCGGCCAGCGGGCCGGAGCGCTCCCGGCCCGCCATCGGGTGACTACCGATGTAGTGGACGGTGTCGCAGCCGAGCGCCGCGACCTCACTGCCCGGGCCTGCCTTCACGCTGGCCACGTCGGTGTACCAGTGCGCCAGGTTGCGGCGCTGGCAGTCGGCGAGCACCTTGCCGACCAGCGCGGGCGGGACGGCGATGATCGCCAGGTCGACCGGGCCCTCGGCCGGTTCGGTGGTGCCCGCGCCGAGCGACTCGGCGGTGCGGGCGGCGTCCGGGTCGGCGTCCTCCAGATGGACGGTCAGCCCGCGTGCGGACAGGGCCAGGGCGGCGGAGGTGCCGATCAGTCCGGTACCGACGACGACGGCAGTGCGCATGGCGGGTGGCTCTCCTCGATCACGGTTCTCGACTCGACGGTTCGACGATCCTCTGACGATTCTCGCCGGGTGCCGGGACCGGCCGGGAGCACCCGCGCCCATCCTCCCACCCGCCGGACCCCGGCCGCGCCCGTCCCCGGCTGCGGCCCCGTCCCCGCCGGCGGCGGCGTCGTCGGCGGCAACCGCGGCGCCTCGGCCCCCGTCCCACACAGTGCACACGCCGCGCCCCGGGAAATCCGGCGACGCCCGCCCCGACCCGGGGCAGACTGGCCGCCCGGGGGCCGACGCGGCACGACGGCGCCCGGCGGGACGCGCCGCACCGGACGCGAACGAAGGGGTTGCGCATGGACGATCAGCACAGCAGTCACACCGGGCCGTCGGAACCGCCGACCGTACCGGCGCACCCGTCGGTGCTGGACTCCGTCGTGGTGTACGCCGAGGGCGCGGTGTGCCGCCGCCGGGCCACCGTCCCGGTCCCGCCCGGCGGACGGCTGCGGCTGACCGGCCTGCCCGGCTCGATGGACGGCAGCTCGCTGCGCGCCCGGGTGCTCTCCGGCCCCGCCGGCACGACGGTCACCGAGGCCCGCCTCGAAACCCTCGCCGAGCTCCTCGAACCCGGCGAACTCCCCACTCTACGACGCGAGTTGGACGAGGCCATGGAGCGCCAGAGCGCACTGAACGAGCGCCACCGGCTGGTGCTGGCCGCGATCGCCGAGACCGCCGCGCTGCGCGCCGCCCCGCCGCAGCGCCGCCACGGCGAGCCGCTGCGCCGCACCCCCGCCGAGGCCTGGCTGGAGCTCGCCGACTTCGTCGACGAGCGGCTGGCCCGACTCCAGGAGCGCGCCGAGCAGCTCACCCGGGATATCGAACTCGCCGACCACGAACGCGAGTTGGCGGCTGACCGGCTGGAGCGGGAGTCCACCGCCGAGCGGACCGCGCTGATCGAGACCGTCGACACCGTGCTGCTCACCCTGCACACCACCGGCCCGGCCGACACCGAACAGGCCGACCGGGAGCCGAAGCCCGACCGGGAGCCGGAACTGGAGCTGGAGCTGGAGCTGGAGTACAGCGTCCCCACCGCCCGCTGGGTGCCCGCCTACCGCCTCTCCTACCGCACCGGCTCCGACGCCGGCCACCTCGTCCTGCGCGCGGCCGTCGCCCAGCACACCGGCGAGGACTGGACGGGCGTCCGGCTCGGCCTGTCCACCGCCGACCTCGACCGCCGCACCGACCTGCCCAAGCTGACCTCGCTGCGGATCGGCCGCAGCCAGCCCGCCCCGCCGCCCTCCGGCTGGCGCGAGCCCCCGGCCGGCCTGTCCGACCTCTTCACCGGCTACGACGCGGCCACCGCCACCCGCGCCGCCGCCGAGCACAACGCCCCGCTCCCGGTGTCCGCCCCCGTCGCCGCCAAGGCCGTCCGGATGGCCGGCCGTCCCGGCGGCGCCCGCCCCGAGCTGCTCGCGGACGAGGCGGCGCCGGCAGGCCCGTACGGCGGCGGCTCGTTGAGCGTCCAGGAGCCGGGCCAGGAACCGCCCCAGGCGCCACCCCACGGGGCAGTGCCCGCGCCCCCGCCGCCCGGCTTCGTCGGCTACGGCGCCCCGCCCGCGCTCTCCGCACCCGCACCCACACCCGCACCCGTCGCCGCCAGGTCCGCCCCGATGCCCCAGGCCCCCGGCGGCGCCATGCCGGAGGAGGCCCGCCGAGCGCGGCGCCGCAGCCCGCGCGCCACCGCGCCCCCGGCCACCGGCTTCTCCCCCGACGCCACCCTGCTCGACTACCCCGACCTCCTCCTGACCGGCCCCGACGCCCCCGCCGACCGCCGCGGCACCCTGCGCCCGAACCCCGCACGGGTCGAGCGCGACCAGCTGGAACAGTTCCTCCCCGGCGGCCGCGAGGGCGGCCGGCTCCGCGACCTCGCCCTCCCCCGCCACGCCGTCCCGCCCCGCGAGTCGGCCGGCTCCTTCGACCACCGCTTCGACGCCGCCGCCCCCGCCGACATCCCGTCCGACGGCACCTGGCACACCGTCACGGTGGACGAGATCCCGCTCTCCGTCCGCCCCGAGTACGTCACCGTCCCGGCCGTCGAGGAGAAGGTGTACGCGACCCTGGTGCTCGCCAACCGCACCGACCGCGCCGTGCTGGCCGGCCCGGTCGAGGTCACCGTGGACGAGGAGTTCCTGCTCACCGCCGCCCTGCCCACCCTCGCCCCCGGCGGCACCCGGCGCCTGGGCATCGGCGTCACCGAGAGCATCGAGGTGGCGCGCCGCACCGAGCTGCGCGAGTCCGCCACGGGCATGCTGAAGGGCAACAGCACCGTGCTCGACCACCGGGTGCACGTCCAGTTGGCGAACCGGCTCGGCCGCACCGTCACCGTGGAGGTCCGCGAGCGCGTGCCGGTCACCTCCGACGCCGAGATCCGGATCGAGGAGCGCGCCGACTGGCACGCCCCGACCGAACCGACACCGGACTGCCCGCCCAGTGCCCGGCTCTGGCGGGTCGACCTGCCACCGGGCGGCCGCACCGAGCTGGACGGCGGCTACCAGATCAAGATCCCGGCCGGAAAGGCCATCGTGGGCGGAAACCGGAGGAACTGACAGATGACCGGAGCACCCATGCCTCCTCAGGGGACCCCCCTCCCCGTCACCGCCGTCACCTGCCTGGAGGACCGCGCTCAGGTCGAGCGCACGGTGACCGTCGAGCTCGCCGAGGGCGTCCAGCGGCTACGGCTCGGCCCGCTCACCGCCCTCGCCGTCGACCGCACCCTGCGCGCCGAGACCGCCACCCCCGGCACCCGGGTGCTGGAGGCCCGGCTGGTCCGCACCTGGAGCCCGCGCGCCCCGCTGCCGCCCGGCCCGGAGGACTCCGCGCTGCGCCACCGGCTGCACGGTCTGGAGGCCGAGTCGCGCCTCGCGGACCAGACCCGGGCCCGGCTGGAGGCCCGCCTCGCCCTGCTCGCCCAGCTGAGCGCCGACCTGCTGCGGGAGGTCGGCGAGGGCGCCGGCGTCGGCGAGATCGAGCGCACCCGCTGGGCCCGCGAGCTGGACCGGGTGGACGCCGAGCGCGAGCGCTACGGCGAGGAACTGCGTGCCACCCGTTCCCGGCTGCGCCGCCTGGACCACGAGCGCTCCCAGGCCCTGATCGCCCTGGACGAGGCCGAGCAGGAGCCCGCCGAGCTGGTCGCCCACCTGGAGCTGACCGTCGAGGCCGAGCGGCCCGGCCCGGCCCGGCTGACCGTCAGCCACCTGGTGCCCTGCGCGCTCTGGCGCCCGTCCTACCGGGCCACCCTGGACGACGACGGCAGCCTGCGCCTGGAGTCGGAGGCGGTGGTCTGGCAGCGTACCGGCGAGGACTGGACCGGCGCCCGGCTCACCTTCTCCACCGCCCGCTCCGCCCTCGCCACCGACCCGCCCGCGCTCACCGAGGACCTGCTGACGCTGCGCGAGCGCACCGACGAGGAGCGCCGCACGGTCGAGGTCGAGCTGCGAGAGGAGGAGATCAGCACCCTCGGCCCGACCGCCGCCGTCCCCGGTCTGGACGACGGCGGCGAGGTACGGGTGCTGCCCGCCCCCGCCCCGGCCACCGTCCCCTCGGACGGCCGCGCGCACAAGGTCCCGCTGGGCGCCTTCACCAGCCCGGCGAACGGCGAGTACGCCTGCGTCCCGGAGCTGTCCCCACTGGTCACCCAGGTGGTCCGGTTCCGCAACGCGGCCGGTCACCCGCTGCTGGCCGGTCCGGTCGAGCTGGTCCGCGGCAGCGGCTTCACCGGCCGCGGCGAGCTGCGCTTCACCGCCGCCGGGGCCGACGCCGAGCTGTCCTTCGGCAGCTCGGACGGCTACCGGGTCGTCCGCGAGACCGAGGAGCGCCAGACCACCGCCGCCCTGACCGGCCGCCAGACCACCACCCGCACCGTCCGGCTGCACCTGTCGCGCTTCTCCGGCCCGGAGGAGCACGACGAGCAGCTGGTCACGCTGCGCGAACGGGTGCCGGTCTCCGAGGTCGCGGCGGTGGAGGTGCGGCTGCGCAAGGAGGAGTGCTCCCCGCCGCCGGACTCCTTCGACGCCGAGGGCATCGTGCGCTGGGACGTCCCGCTCGGTCCGGGCGCCCGCCGCACCCTCACCCTGGTGTACGAGATCTCGGCCTCCGCCAAGGTGGCCGGGCTGTGACCGAAGCGGCCGGGCTGTGACCGGCGGCCGGGCCATGACGCCCGACCGCTCGTGACGACCACTCAGGACGGAAACGGGTAGAAAAGGAACATGATCCTCCATCTCGCTCCCCTGGACGACTGGCTGGCCGACCCCGGCCGCCCGTACGCCGCCGCGACACTGCTCACCGACGGGTTCATCCACTGCTCCGCAGACGAGCAGACGGCACTCGCGGTGGCCAATGCCTTCTTCGCCGACACCCCAGACCCGCTGATGGTGTTGCTGATCGAGGAGTCGCTGGTGGAACCGATGGTCAAGTGGGAGGCCCCGCACGGCGCACCACCGCCCGGGGCCACCCCGGGCATCCTCTTCCCGCACATCTACGGCCGGCTGAACCGCTCCGCCGTGGTCGGCCTGGAGAAGGTCGAGCGCGGCCCGGACGGCCGCTGGGTCTCGCTCAGCCCCTGGAGCTGACCGGCTCCGGGACGCTCACAGCCATCCCCGCTCCCGGGCCGCCATCCCGGCCTGGAAGCGGGTGGTGGCCCCCAGCGAACGCATCAGGCTCTGCAGCCGCCGCTGGGTCGTCCGGGCGCTCCAGCCCAGCGAGCGGGCGATCGACTCGTCGGTCAGCCCCGCCGCCAGCAGGCCCAGCAGCTTGCGGTGGTCGGCCTCCGGCTCCGGCGAGGAGTCCCCGGTGCCGATCGCGGCCTGCAGCCGCACGGCCCGCTCCCACTCCGCCTCGAACAGCGTGTCCAGCGCCTGGAGCAGCGCCGAGGGGTGGATCACGTACGCGGCGTCCAGCACGCTGTCGCCGACGCTGATCGGGATGATCGCCATCCGGTCGTCCGAGATGATCATCTTCATCGGCAGGGTCGGCCGTACCCGGGCCTCCTCCCCGTCCGTGACGCCGACCAGGATGTTCTTCTCCAGCCGGCCGGGCCAGGCCACCGCCTCCCGGTCGTAGATGGTCCGGAACTTCAGCCCCTCCCGCAGCCGCCGCCGCTGCAACGGCATCGGCGCCACCGGGTCCTGGATGTACGGCGGGCGGTCGAAGCCGCGGACCTGGTACTGGCTGGTCTCGGTGATGTGCTCCAGCCGCTGGGCGATCGCCTCGCCGCCGGTCAGCACCTCCACCGAGTGCGCCGGGTCGGTGTAGCGCGAGGCCTCCCGGAAGGCGTCCATCAGCCGGTGCATCTCGGCCCGGGCGTGCCGCAGCTCGGACTCCCGGTGGCCGATCAGGGTGCCGATCGCCACGTCCGGGGCGACCGCCAGGAAGCGCTGCCGGTCCACCGGCGCGCGGGTGGCCATGCCCTGCTGTGCCAGCCGGTCCAGCGCGCGCACGCCCTGCTGGAGCGTCAGGCCGCAGCTCTCGGCCAGCTCCTCCGCGGTGGACTGCGGATTGGCCACCAGCGCCGCGTAGACCTGCCCGTCCGGCTCGGCCAGCCCCAGTGGTCCGAGGGCCTGTCCGGCCGACCGCCCCAGTACTGCATCGGACACGACGCCGTCTCCCCCTGCTCGCCCCGCACACCCCACCGGCGCCCGTTCTGGCGCAGTCCCGCCACGGGGCGGGGCGGTGGTCCGATGGCCATCCTCGGCCACGGATCATGGCGCTGACAAGGCCGTGACCAGGGGTTGCGTCCCGACTCACATACACGCGGGAGGGTCCCCCGCCACCACGGGCGGGGGACCCTCCGACGAGCGACCGGTGAGAACCCGGGGGACGGACCCCAGGGCCTACAGGCCGACCTCGCGCATCAGCTGGCCGACCTCCGGGTTGGTCAGACGGCGCAGCCAGCCCGACTTCTGGTCGCCGAGCGCGATCGGGCCGAAGTGGGTACGCACCAGCTTCTCGACCGGGAAGCCGACCTCGGCCAGCATCCGGCGGACGATGTGCTTGCGGCCCTCGTGCAGCGTCACCTCGACCAGGTAGTTCTTGCCGACGTTGGAGACCACCTTGAAGCTGTCGGCGCGCGCGTAGCCGTCCTCCAGCTCCACGCCCTGGGCCAGCTGCTTGCCCAGGTCGCGCGGGATCGGGCCCTGGATCGCGGCCAGGTAGGTCTTGGTCACGCCGTAGCGCGGGTGGGTGAGGCGGTGGGCCAGCTCGCCGTGGTTGGTGAGCAGGATGATGCCCTCGGTCTCGGTGTCCAGACGGCCGACGTGGAACAGCCGGGTCTCCCGGTTGGTCACGTAGTCACCCAGGCACTGGCGCCCGTCCGGGTCCTCCATGGTGGAGACCACGCCGGCCGGCTTGTTGAGCGCGAAGAACAGGTAGGACTGGGTGGCGACGGTCAGACCGTCGACCTTGATCTCGTCCTTGTCGGGGTCGACCCGCTTGCCCTGCTCGGTGACGCGCTTGCCGTTGACCTCGACCCGGCCCTGCTCGATCAGCTCCTCGCAGGCGCGGCGGCTGCCGACGCCGGCCCGGGCCAGCACCTTCTGCAGGCGCTCGCCCTCGGGCTCGCCGAAGGTCTTGGGCAGCTTGACGGCCGGCTTGTCGTGCCGGGCGAGGACGGCGTCCTCGATCTTGGCCTGCAGCTCGCGCGAGCGCTGCGGCTGGCGGCGCGGGTCGCCCGGGGCGCCCTGGCCCTCACGGCGCGGGCGCGGGGCCGGGCCGGGGCGCCGACCGGCGAAGCCGCCGCGGGCCGGGGTGGCGTTGGGGCCGCCGCCGTACTCGGGGCGGTCGTACTTGCGCTCCTCGGGCCGCAGCGGGCGGTCCGGGTAGCGGCGGTCGTCACGCCGGTCGTCCCGGCGGCTGTCCCGCCCGTACGAGCCGCCGCGCGAGCCCGAACCCGAGCCACCGCCGTACGAACCCCCACGCGAGCCCGAACCCGAGCCGCCGCCGTACGAACCCCCACGCGAGCCCGAGCCGCCGCGGCCGCCGCCGCTGCCGCCGTAGGAGCCGCCCCGGCCCCCGCCCTGTCCGCCGCGACCGCTGCCGCCGCCGCTGCCGTTCCTGCCGTTGCCACTGCTACGCATCAAAGTGTCCGTACGTCGTTACCGTCTGGGATGTGCGGTCGTCTCGGCCGACCTCACCTCCCCCTACCGATCAGGCGCTGCCCGACCGGCCTCGCCACTACCGTCCGCGGCCTGTGCGGCAGCGGAGGCGACCGCCTCCGCGATCATCGTGCCCTCCAGGGACTCCGCTTCCACGTCGTCGACCTCGGGCAGGAAGGGAGCGAGCTCCGGCAGCTCGTCCAAGCCGCGGAGCCCCATCCGTTCCAGGAAGTAGTTCGTCGTCCGATACAGGATCGCACCTGTTTCGGGCTCGGATCCGGCCTCTTCCACCAGTCCTCGCTGTACCAGGGTACGCATCACGCCGTCACAGTTCACACCGCGGACGGCGGAAACCCGCGATCTGGACACCGGCTGCCGGTACGCGACCACGGCCAGGGTCTCCAGCGCGGCCTGGGTCAGCCGGGCCTGCTGGCCGTCCAGCAGGAAGCGGTCGACGGCCCGGGCGCAGCTGTCCCGGCTGTAGAACCGCCAGCCGCCGGCCACCAGCCGCAGGTCGAAACCGCGGCCCGCCGCCTCGTACTCGGCGGACAGTTCGCGCAGCGCCGCGGCCACCTCGGCCCGCGGCCGCTCCAGCACCCCGGCCAGCCGCTCCTCGGTGACCGGCTCGTCGACGACCATCAGGACGGCCTCCAGCTCGGCCCGCAGCCCGGGCCCGGCCGGCTCCTCCGGCTTCCTCGGCACGTCGGAGGCCGGCGGGGCCGACTTCTGGTGCACCACCCGCGCCTCGGTGCCCACCGAAGCCGCCGCAGGCGCCGCCACGGGCGCCGCCGCGGGCTCCGGCAGCAGCTCGAAGGCCGGCTCCAGCCACTCCTCGGCCCGCGGCTGCCCCGGCAGCCCGAGCGGGCGCCGCACCGGCCGCCCGCCGTCGTTCCCGGCACTCATCTCCGCCCGTCCTCCTTCGCCTCACCCGAGACCTCGCCCGAGACCTCGCCCGAGACCTCGTCCACGACCTCGCCCGCCGGCCGGTCGAACTCGTCCGTCACCTCGACCGCGCCCCGGCCCTCCTCGGCCACCCAGCGCACCCGCAGCTCCCCGAGCGCCTCCGGCTGCTCGAAGGCGAGCACCCGCTCCCGGTACAGCTCCAGCAGCGCCAGGAACCGGGCGACCACCACCAGGGTGTCCGGCGCGTCCGCGACGAGCTGCTGGAAGGAGGCCTCCCCTAGGCCGGTGAGCAGGTCGACCACCAGCCCGGCCTGCTCGCGCACGCTGACCGGCGGGGTGTGGATGTGGTCGACGTACACCACGGGCTTCGGTTTGGGCTCCATCGCCTTGGCCGCCAGCTGGGCCAGCCGCTCCGGCCCGACGGTGATCACCACCTCGGGCAGCAGCTCGGCGTGCCGGGGCTCCAGCCCGACGGTCCGCGGCCGTCGCAGCAGCTCGGCCGCCCAGCGCTCGCCGAACAGCGCCGCCACCCGCTTGTACGCCCGGTACTGCAGCAGCCGCGCGAACAGCAGGTCCCGCGCCTCCAGCAGCGCGAGGTCCTCCTCGTCCTCGACCTCGGCCGCGGGCAGCAGCCGGGCGGCCTTGAGGTCCAGCAGGGTGGCGGCCACGACCAGGAACTCGGTCGCCGCGTCCAGGTCCCAGTCCGGCCCCATCGCCCGGATGTACGCCATGAAGTCGTCCGTCACCGTGGCCAGCGCCACCTCGGTGACGTCCAGCTTGTGCTTGGCGATCAGGCTGAGCAGCAGGTCGAAGGGGCCCTCGAAGTTGTCCAGCCGTACGCGGAAACCGCCCCGGGACTCCTCCTCGGTGGGGTTCACGGCGGTGGCGGCTGGTTCGACGGTGCTCGGCATGGCGGTCCATCTTCACCCGGCCCCGCCGCCCACCCCGCCGCGGGGCCGTCGACACGCCGCCCGACGGGCCCCAGGGCCCGGCCGACGGCCTCAGCGCCCGGCCGACGGCCTCAGCGCCCGGTCGCCCGGCCGACGGCCTCAGCGCCCGGCGGACAGCCCTGGACGCCGTTCTACCGGCCGCGCAGCCGCCGGACCAGGATGGAGGCCTCGCCGCGCTGTTCCAGGTCCGCCAGGACGACCGCGATGGCCTCCCGGACGATCCGCCCGCGGTCCACGGCCAGGCCGTGCTCGCCGCGCAGCACCAGCCGGGTGTGCTCCAGGTCCATGAGCTCCTCGGCGGAGACGTACACGGTGATCTTCTCGTCGTGCCGCTCGCGCCCGCTCGGGCGGCGCGGCGCGCGTCCCCGCGGCCGGGCGCGCCCGGCGGCACCGGTCTGCTCCTCGGCGGCACCCGCGTGCGCCCGGCCCGCCGGGGCGGCTGCGGCGCCACGGCCGCCGGAGACGGCCTTCCCGGCCGACCCTGCACCCGGCGCGGCGCCCTGGTCCCCGGCCTGCCGCTGGACGGGCGGCTGCGCGGGCGAGGGCACCCCGGTCGGCTGCTGCCCCTGCCGGTCGTCCCGGGCGCCCTCGGCACCGTCCGTGCCGTTGACGGTCCGCGCGGTCTCCGGTCTGGATGCCTCGGCGGCCGGACGCGGCGCGAGGGACGGCGACAGCGCCATCCCTCCGGTGGTCCGGAACAGCTCGTCGGCACCCGGGAGACTCACTCGGCGGGGCGGCACCGGTCGAGCACCTCCCTGGCGAGCTGGCGGTAGGCGGCGGCACCGACCGAGTTGGTGGCGTACGTCGTGATGGGCTCGCCGGCGACGGTGGTCTCCGGGAAGCGCACGGTCCGCCCGATGACGGTGTGGAAGACGTGCTCGCCGAACGCCTCGACGACCCGCGCCAGCACCTCACGGCTGTGCACGGTGCGCGAGTCGTACATGGTCGCGAGGATGCCGTCCAGGCGCAGCTCGGGGTTGAGCCGCTCGCACACCTTCTCGATGGTCTCGGTCAGCAGCGCGACACCGCGCAGCGCGAAGAACTCGCACTCCAGCGGCACGATCACGCTGTGAGCGGCCGTCAGCGCATTGACCGTCAGCAGGCCCAGCGAGGGCTGGCAGTCGATGATGACGTAGTCGTAGTCGGGCAGCAGCGGCTTCAGGGCGCGCGCCAGCGCGGACTCCCGGGCCACCTCGCTGACCAGCTGCACCTCGGCGGCGGAGAGGTCGATGTTGGAGGGCAGCAGGTCCATGCCCGGGACGGCCGTCTTCAGCAGCACCTCATCGGCCGTCAGGCCCCGCTCCATGAGCAGGTTGTAGACGGTGACGTCGAGCTCCATCGGGTTGACGCCCAGTCCGACCGAGAGCGCGCCCTGCGGGTCGAAGTCGACGAGCAGCACCCGGCGGCCGTACTCGGCCAGCGCCGCGCCCAGGTTGATGGTCGACGTGGTCTTGCCGACGCCGCCCTTCTGGTTGCACATGGCGATGATCTGGGCGGGGCCGTGCTCGGCGACCGGCGCGGGGATCGGGAAGTACGGCAGCGGACGGCCGGTCGGGCCGACCCGCTCGCGGCGCTGGCGCGCGGCATCGGGGGCCAGCGTGGCGGCGTACTCGGGGTCCGGCTCGTACTCGGCGTCCGGGTCGTCGTAGGCGCCGTAGGCGAACTCGCCGTAGGCCAGGCCGTAGGCGGCCAAGTCGGCGTCGTGATCGGTCACCGTGGTCACCTGTGCTGTGTTCTGACGTGCTTCGAAGGTACGGAGCGCGACCGAGCCGACCTCGGCCGAGCCCACGGTGGGCTGCCGGGCCCCGGACTCCTCACTCGGCTGGCCGGCGGTGAGCTCCGCCAGTCCTGGCTGACCACCCCCGGGAGCAATTGTCGACTCATTCACAAGTCGTCTTACCTCCTTGGGGATCCAGGACTCTATGTCGATTCGTCAGCGTGGCAGCCGCCGACGGTTTGCGACTCTAGGCCGTTCTAGGCGTTCGCAGCAACACAATCCACGGTAGTAGGCACGATGTGTCGACTATCGGGCGGGCTGCTGTCAAGGGATGAGTAGGCCTATGACCCTAACGTTTCTGCGGTCGAGTGACACGACCCACGGGAATTGACGACAGAGCGACCCGCCCGGTCCACCGACCGTTCACGGGCACGGCGAAGCCCCCGACCCGAAGTGATCGGGTCGGGGGCGAACGACCGCCGAGCGGTCAGGGGGTTCAGGCGAGCACGCTCTCCAGCGTGACCGACTCCAGGCCGAAGGCCTCGGCCACGGCCGGGAAGGTGATCTGGCCCTCGTGCACGTTGAGGCCCTTGGCGAGCGCCTCGTCGCGACGCAGCGCCTCCTTCCACCCGCGGTTCGCCAGCTCGATGACGTACGGCAGGGTGGCGTTGGTCAGCGCGTAGGTGGAGGTGTTCGGGACGGCGCCCGGCATGTTGGCCACGCAGTAGAAGACCGAGTTGTGGACCTGGAAGGTCGGGTCGTCGTGCGTGGTCGGGTGCGAGTCCTCGAAGCAGCCGCCCTGGTCGATGGCGATGTCGACCAGCACGGAGCCCGGCTTCATGCGGGAGACCAGCTCGTTGGTGACCAGCTTCGGGGCCTTGGCGCCCGGGATCAGCACGGCGCCGATGACCAGGTCGGCGTCCAGGACGGCCTTCTCCAGCTCGAAGGAGTTGGACATGATGGCCTTGATCTTGGTGCCGAAGATCCGGTCGGCCTCGCGCAGCTTGTTGATGTCGCGGTCGAGCAGGGTCACGTCGTAGCCCATGCCGATGGCGATGGTGGCCGCGTGCCAGCCGGAGACGCCACCGCCGATGACGACGGCCTTGGCCGGGTGGGTGCCGGGCACGCCGCCGGGCAGCACGCCGCGGCCGCCGGCCGGACGCATCAGGTGGTACGAGCCGACCTGCGGGGCCAGGCGGCCGGCGACCTCGGACATCGGGGCGAGCAGCGGCAGCGCGCCGTTGCCCAGCTGGACGGTCTCGTACGCGATGGCGGTGGTGCCCGAGGCGATCAGCGCGTCGGTACCGGCCCGGTCGGCCGCCAGGTGCAGGTACGTGAAGAGGGTCTGCCCCTTGCGCAGCCGGTGGTACTCGGAGGCGATGGGCTCCTTGACCTTCAGCAGCAGGTCGGCGGTGGCCCACACCTCGTCGGCGGTGGGGAGGATGGTGGCGCCGGCGGCCACGTACTCCTCGTTGGGGATCGAGGAGCCGAGACCGGCGTTGTCCTCGATGTAGACCTCGTGTCCGTTGCGGACCAGCTCATGCACGCCGGCGGGCGTGATGGCCACGCGGTACTCGTGGTTCTTGACCTCGCGGGGGATGCCGACCTTCACGGCTAAACACGTCCTCTTGCCATGGGGGTCCCGACCGGAGAAGACCGGTGGGCGACGCGCACGTGGGGAAGCCTCCGGGCAGCCCGGGGCAGGGGATCGCTGCGCGACTGAGTTCGAGTGTAATGAAGCCCAGGCGGCCTGTCAGCCTTCCAAATCGAATAATTTCGCCGAACACATTGGCAGGTTCGTAGGCTTCCGCCGGAGCTTACCTGCCTTAGGTGTCGTAACCGGGCACTTCCGACGATACCTCCGAAAGCGCCCTCACCACCCGGCGTCGACGCGTTCCCGCAGGTCCGCGAGGGCCACCCCGACGGCCTCCCGGCCCCGTTCGTCGCCGATCCGGCGCAGCACCGCGAGCGCGGCCCGGTACTCCCGGTCGGCCTCCTCGAAGCGGCGCTGCGCGGTGTGCGCCTCGGCCACCCGCGCCAGCAGCCGGGCCTCCGCCGCGTGGTCCCCGAGCGACTGCCGCAGCCCGAGCGCCCGCCCGTACCAGTCGGCGGCGCGCACCGCGTCGCCGAGCGCCCGGTGGCAACCGGCCGCGCCCTCCAGGGCCCGGGCGCAGAGCGGTTCGTCCGCGACCGTACGGGCGTGCTCCAGGGCGGCCCGGTAGTGCGCGGCGGCCTGCTCCCAGCGGCCCGCCGCGACCTGCAGGTCCCCCAGGTTGAGCAGCGCGGCCGAGGCCCGGCGGGGCCGGCCGTTGCGCTCGGCGACGGTGCGCACCAGCTCGTGCAGCCGGTAGAGGTCGGCCGGGGCGGCGCCGGTCAGCGGCAGCGACCGCAGCAGCGCGGTGACCAGCCGCCCGGCCGATCCGTCCAGGTCGCCCTGGCCGATCGCGTCGGCCACCGCGCCGAGCAGCAGCTCCCGCTCGCCGAGCAGCCAGTCCCGGGCGTGCGCGGCCGAGCGCAGCCGCAGCGCGGCGGGCAGCGGCTCGGGCCCGGGGCCGCCCGCCGGGTCGAGCAGGGCGCGGGCCGACTCGGTGAGCCGGACCAGCCGCTCCAGCAGCCGGGCCCGGGCCAGCTCGGTCTCGGCCGGCCGGTCCTCCCGCTCGCGCAGCCGGACCAGCCGCGGGTAGAGCCGTCCGGGCACCCGGTAGCGCGGGGTGCCGTCGCCGGCCGGCGCCTCCTCGCCGAGCAGCTCCCGCTCGGCGAGCGCGGCCAGCGTCGCGGCGGCCTCCGCTGCCGGGCAGCCGACCAGGGCGGAGGCGGTGCGCGGGTCGGCGGTCTGCGCCGGGGCCAGGGTGAGGGTGCGCAGCATCCGCGCCTGGGCGCGCGACAGGGTGCGGTAGACCAGGGTGAACGCGCCGATCAGCGGGTCGTTGTCGGGTACGGGCACCGGCTCGGCCGGCTCGGGCTCCGGCCTGACCCAGGTCGACGGGTCACCGGCCGGCTCGGGCACGGCGGCGGGTTCCGCGGCCTTGTCCTCCGCCGGCTGCTGCGGGCCCTCCTTCTTCTTCCCCACCTCGGCGGCAGCCCCGGCCCTACCGGTCCTGCCGGCCTTGCCCGCCTTGCCGCCCTTGCCACCGGCGGCCGCCGACTCCTCCCCCACCACCAGGTTGAGCTCCCGCGCCGCGTCCGTGACCGCGATCTCCGGGTTGCCGCGCAGCCACCCCGCCATCAGCCGCAGGGCGGCCGGCCGGGCGGCGCAGGCCTCGGCCAGGTCGGCCCCGCCGACCGGGTCGCAGGAGATCCGCGTGCCGCCGACCAGGTCGGCCAGCAGTTCGCCGGAGGCCTGCCGGTCCAGCCCGCCGAGGATCACCGGGTCGATGTCCTCGATCCCGGTGAGCGGCCCGGCGGTGGTGGCGAGCACCAGGCAGCCGGGCTCGTCGACGAGCAGCGGCCACACCTGCCCGGCGTCCCGCACGTCGTCCAGCACCAGCAGGACGCGCAGCCCCGCCAGCGCCTCCCGCAGGGCCACGCAACCCGGCTCGTCCCGTCCGTCCTCGACCGCCCCGGGCAACGGCACGGCCGCCTGCGGGTCGAGCTGCTCCAGCAGCAGTCGGGCCGCGCGCCCCGGCTGCACCCGCCCGCCGTCGGGGGCGGACAGCCGCGCGAACAGCACGCCGTCCGGGTAGTCGGCGGCGACGGTACGGGCGAAGCGGGCGGCGAGCGCGGTCCGGCCGGAGCCGGGGCGCCCGGCCAGCACCAGCACCGGGCAGCGGCCGCTCACCGGACGGGCGGCGGCCGCCCGCAACGCGGCCAGTTCGGCGCGCCGCCCGACGAACAACGTGGGCCCGGCCGGCAGCCGCTCCAGTCCGGGGACGGCGCTCGCGGGCGTGTCGGGGCCGGGGTCCGTCGTCGCCGTCTTCCTCGCCACCCGTGCCACTCCCGACGTCATCCCGCGCCCGGCGTCCGGCTGGTCAGCGTCCGGCGCTCGGCGAAGGCGGCCCGGCACGGGCGCCCCGTCTGCGAAGCGTAGTTCGACCGTCCGGCTCAGCCGAGATGACATCCGGTCGTACGAACCGGCAAATCACCCCAAGGCATCAACCCGGGTGGTCGGCCCACACCTCGAACGGCCTTGCACCCTCGAAGGACGCCCAGGCCCCGAAACGCGCTCAGGCCCCGAAAGGCGCTCAGGCCTCGAAGGGCCGGGCCGGCCACGGCGAGTCCGGCCGGCGCAGCCCATCCAGGCCGTCCGGGGCGGTGAGCGCGGCGTGCACGGCGAGGGTGCCGGTGATCAGGGTCGGGTTGTGCAGCTGCCCGGCGTGGATCAGCCGGATCAGTTCGGGCACCGGGACCCAGGCGACCTCGATCTCCTGCTCCTCGCCCTCGGCCTGGTAGCGCTCGCCCTCGGCGGCCGACAGGTCGGTGGCCAGGAACATCCGCAGCGCCTCGTCGGTGCCGCCCGGGGAGGTGTAGTAGTCGGCGAGGATCCGCCAGGTGTCGGCCTTGCAGTGCGCCTCCTCGTACAGCTCGCGCTGCGCGGCGTGCCACGGGTTCTCGCCGGGCACGTCGAGCAGGCCGGCCGGCAGCTCCCACAGCCGCTGGCGGACCGGGTGGCGGTACTGGCGCAGGACCAGCACCCGCTGCTTGTCGTCCAGCGCGAGCACCGAGACCGAGCCGGGGTGGGTCTGGTAGTCGCGCCGGGCCCAGCTGCCGTCGGGCATCCGGACCTCCTCGCTGCGCACACCGGTGACCTTGCCCTGGAACGGCGTCGCGCTGCCGCGGACCTCCCACTCCTCGGCCACGTCGGCGATCACCTGGTCGCTCTGCTCGTCCATCGCTCTCCCCTTTTCGTCAGTGCGACACAATCTAACGCCGGACGGCGGCCCCGCGGGAATCGCGGGGCCGCCGTCCGGTGAACGACCGAGGCCGAAGAGAGGAAAACTACGCGGAAGCCGCGGTCTTGATGTCGATGGCGGCCTTGACCAGGCCCGCGAACAGCGGGTGCGGGCGGGTCGGGCGGGACTTCAGCTCCGGGTGGGCCTGGGTGGCCACCAGGTACGGGTGCACCTCGCGCGGGTACTCGACGTACTCGACCAGGTCCCCCTTGGGCGAGAGGCCCGAGAACTGCAGGCCGGTCTTCTCCAGGTCCGCGCGGTAGGCGTTGTTGACCTCGTAGCGGTGGCGGTGGCGCTCCTCGACGTACTGCTCGCCGCCGTAGACCTCGCGGACGATCGAGCCCTCGGCGAGCTTGGCCGGGTACAGGCCCAGGCGCATGGTGCCGCCCAGGTCGCCCTTGCCGTCGACGATGGCCAGCTGCTCGGCCATGGTGGAGATGACCGGGTGCTTGGCGGCGGCGTCGAACTCGGTGGAGTTGGCCTCGGGCAGGCCGGCCAGGTTGCGGGCCGCCTCGATGACCACGCACTGCAGGCCCAGGCACAGGCCCAGCAGCGGGACCTTGTTCTCGCGGGCGTAGGTGATCGCGCCGACCTTGCCGTTGACGCCGCGGTCGCCGAAGCCGCCGGGGATGCAGATCGCGTCCACGTCGCCGAGCTGCGCCTGGGCGCCCTCGGGCGTCTCGCAGTCGTCCGAGGTGACCCACTTGATCTCGACCCGGGCGTTGTTGGCGAAGCCGCCGGCGCGCAGCGCCTCGGTCACCGACAGGTAGGCGTCCGGCAGGTCGATGTACTTGCCGACCAGGGCGACCCTGACGATGTGCTGCGGCTCGTGGACGCGGCGCAGCAGGTCGTCCCAGGTGGTCCAGTCCACGTCGCGGAACGGCAGGTCGAGGCGGCGCACCACGTAGGCGTCCAGGCCCTCGCCGTGCAGCACCTTGGGGATGTCGTAGATCGACTTGGCGTCGATGGCCGCGACCACGGCCTCCTCGTCCACGTCGCACATCATCGAGATCTTGCGCTTGATCGCCTGCGGGACCTCGCGGTCGGCGCGCAGCACGATCGCGTCGGGCTGGATGCCGATGTTGCGCAGCGCAGCGACGGAGTGCTGGGTGGGCTTGGTCTTCAGCTCGCCCGAGGGGCCGATGTACGGCAGCAGGGAGACGTGCACGAAGAACACGTTGTCCCGGCCGACCTCGTGGCGGACCTGGCGGACGGCCTCCAGGAACGGCAGCGACTCGATGTCGCCGACGGTGCCGCCGACCTCGGTGATCACCACGTCGACGTCCTCGGTCGCCATCCGGCGGATCCGGGACTTGATCTCGTTGGTGATGTGCGGGATGACCTGGACGGTGTCGCCCAGGTACTCGCCGCGGCGCTCCTTGGCGATGACGGTCGAGTACACCTGGCCGGTGGTGACGTTCGCCGAGCCGTGCAGGTTGGTGTCCAGGAACCGCTCGTAGTGACCGATGTCCAGGTCCGTCTCGGCACCGTCGTCGGTGACGAAGACCTCACCGTGCTGGAACGGGTTCATGGTGCCCGGGTCCACGTTGAGGTACGGGTCGAGCTTCTGCATCGTCACGCGCAGGCCGCGGGCCTTGAGCAGCGCGCCGAGGCTGGAGGCGGTCAGCCCCTTGCCGAGCGAAGAGGCGACACCCCCGGTGACGAAGAGGTGCTTGGTCGTCACGGCGCGGCCGTTCGCTGCCTTGCCGGAGTGGGGCTGTGCCAAGAGGGGGCTCCCGTGGGTCGCGTGTCGAAGGTGACGTGGGCGGGAGGCTCGCGGCCCGCCGGGCGACGGGAGGCCGGCTCGGTGCGCGGCGCTCGAAGGGTCGTCGGTTCGGCTGGTCCGGGGCGTTTGATCCCGCCGGTCCACGGGATACCAGGGTATCAGTGACCTGGCCTGGATGCCGTTCGGCCCGCGCGGCGCTCCGGGAGCGTGCGCCTGGCGCACCACCGGCGCACCATCAGCCGCACGGGTCACACCGGTCGCACGACCGGCCGGACCGGGCCAGCCCTCGGCATCCGTCCGGGCCATGCCAGCTCCTCCGTTACGACCACCCGGAGGTGATCCTTCCGGACCATCCTGCGCCCCGCCTCCGCAATGCACGGCATTTCCGCCGAATTGCGGCGCCACACGGGGCAGCGTCCGCGTGCTTCGCCCCTTTCGTCCGTCGTAAGCTGCACGGACGCATCGCGACAGCACGAGCACGCGGAGGGCGTGGGAGCGTCAGGACACTCCCGGTCCCCGATGCGCGACCGGACCTCCCCGTATTCCAGCTCCTCCCCACCCACCTCAGGGGCTCCACCGAGCCCCGCGCGGACACTCCAGCAAGGCCCGCCACCACCCCCCGGCGGGCCGGACGTCCCGGGGTGAACCTCCGGCCCCGCAGACCGCTCGCTCCCCCGTTCGCCGATGCCCTGACCACATTGCGAACTGGAGATCCACGTGGCCGGCCGTATCGAGGACTACGCACTCATCGGGGACATGCAGACCGCTGCCCTGGTCAGCAGGGACGGGGCGGTGGACTGGCTCTGCCTTCCCCGCTTCGACTCGCCGGCGGTGTTCGCCGGCCTCCTCGGCACCGATGAACACGGCTTCTGGCGGATCGGCCCGGCCGAAGCCGTCGCGGCCGAGGTCCCCGCTCCCGCCACCGCACCTGCCGGGGCCGACGGCCGGACCCGCTTCGCCGACAACGCCGACCTGCGCGTCCCCCCGGCCACCGCCGCCGCCCCCGCCGTACCCGCCGAGCGGCGCCGCTACCGGGGCGACTCGCTGATCCTGGAGCAGGAGTGGGACGCCCAGGGCGGCACCGTCCGGGTGATCGACTTCATGCCGCCCCGCCCGCTGGCCGGCCGCGACGCCGTCCCCCAGGTGATCCGGATCGTCGAGGGCGTGGCCGGCACCGTGCGAATGCGCTCGGCCCTGCGGATGCGCTTCTCGTACGGCCGGATCGTCCCCTGGGTGCACCGGGTCGAGCAGGCCGACGGCGGCCACCGCACCGTCGCCGTCGCCGGGCCCGACTCGGTCTGGCTGGACGGCGAGGCCGACACCTACGGGCGCAACCTCACCACCTACGCCGACTTCACCGTCACGGCCGGCGAGCGGATCGCCTTCGCGCTCACCTGGCAGGCCTCCCACCTCGACCCCCCGGCCGTCCCGGACGCCGAGGCGATGCTCGACGCCACCGCCGACTTCTGGCACGACTGGGCCGACCAGTGCACCTACCAGGGCCCCTACCGCGAGGCCGTGATCCGCTCGCTGATCACCCTCAAGGGCCTCACCTACGCCCCCACCGGCGGCATCGTCGCCGCCCCCACCACCTCCCTGCCGGAGGACGTCGGCGGCGAGCGCAACTGGGACTACCGCTACACCTGGCTGCGCGACGCCGCGATCACCCTCTCCTCGCTGCTGCGCACCGGCTACCGCGAGGAGGCCCGCGCCTGGCGCGAGTGGCTGCTGCGGGCGGTGGCCGGTGACCCGGAGAACCTGCAGATCATGTACGGCATCGCCGGCGAGCGCGAGCTCACCGAGTCCTCGTTGGACTGGCTGCCCGGCTACGAGGGCTCCCAGCCCGTCCGGGTCGGCAACGGCGCCGCCGGACAGCTCCAACTCGACGTCTACGGCGAGGTCGTGGAGGCCCTGCACCTGGCCCACATGACCGGCCTGGTGCGCAACGACCACGCCCACCACCTCCAGCTGCGCCTGATCGAGTACCTGGAGGACCACTGGCAGAACCCCGACGAGGGCATCTGGGAGGTCCGAGGCCCGCGCCGGCACTTCGTCCACTCCAAGGTGATGGCCTGGGTCGCCGTCGACCGCACCATCAAGCTGCTGGAGCAGACCCCCGAGGACGCCCCCTCCGACGGCCACCTGGAGCGCTGGCACGAACTGCGCGAGACCATCCACCGGGACGTCTGCGAGAAGGGCTACGACCCCGAGCGCAACACCTTCACCCAGTACTACGGCGGCCAGGAGCTGGACGCCTCGCTGCTGCTCATCCCGCAGGTGGGCTTCCTGCCGCCGGACGACAAGCGGGTGATCGGCACCATCGAGGCGATCCAGCGCGAACTGTCCACCGAGGACGGGTTCGTCCTGCGCTACCCGACCCACGACGAGTCGGGGAACAACGTGGACGGCCTGTCCGGCCACGAAGGCGCCTTCCTGGCCTGCTCGTTCTGGCTGGCCGACGACCTGGCCATGATCGGCCGGGTGCAGGAGGCCCGCGAGCTGTTCGACAAGCTGCTCTCGCTGCGCAACGACCTCGGGCTGCTGGCCGAGGAGTGGGACCCGCGGCTCAAGCGCCAGGTCGGCAACTTCCCGCAGGCCTTCAGCCACGTCCCGCTGATCGACACCGCCCTGCGGCTGACCGCCTGCGGCGCCGCCTACCTGTCGGCCCAGCCGGACGGCCCGGCCGCCGACCGGGTCGAGCAGGCGACCGTCTAGGAACCCTGCACCAACTCGTCGTAGGTGCTGAGCACCTGCGCGACGGTGGCGGCCTCGTCCGGCCAGGTCTCGGCCTGTTGCCGGCCCGCCGCCACCAACTGCTCGCGGCGGGCCGGGTCGGCCAGCACCCCGCGCACCGCCCGTCCGATCGCCGCCGGGTCGCCCGGGGGCACCAGCACGGCGGCGTCACCGACCAGCTCGGGGATGCCGCCGACGGCGGTGGCGACCACCGGCACACCGGCCCG
The DNA here is from genome assembly GCF_055560875.1 of Kitasatospora sp. NPDC023118. Lineage (NCBI taxonomy): Bacteria > Bacillati > Actinomycetota > Actinomycetes > Kitasatosporales > Streptomycetaceae > Kitasatospora > Kitasatospora sp. NPDC023118. The sequence goes on along the minus strand of NZ_JBVHHW010000029.1, from coordinate 13,514 downwards.
CATCGCCTCCTGGACCACCAGCGAGCGGGCCTCCCAGCGGCTGGAGACCACCACCACGTCGGCGGCGGCCAACAGGTCGGGCACGTCGGTGCGGTAGCCGAGCAGGCGCACCGGCAGTTTCTCGGTGGTCACCCGCTCGCGCAGCGGGCCCGCCTCCGGGCCGTCCCCGGCGAGCAGCACCAGCGGCTCCGGGTCCAGCGCGGACAGCTCCCGGGCGGCGTCCAGCAGCAGCCCGAAGGCCTTCTGCGGGACGAGCCGGCCGACCGCCAGCACCAGCGGGCGGTCCGGGCCGTCGCCGAGCAGCGCGGCGCGCGCCTCGGGGCGGCCGAGCCGGCCCTCGGGCATCGGCGGGGCGGCCACCGGGCCCAGCCGGGCGTCGGTGGCGCCCAGTTCGCGGGCCCGGGCGACCAGGTCGGAGGAGGCGCCGAGGACGAGGTCGGCGGCGCGCGCCACCCGGCGCTCCATCAGCCGCTGCAGCCGGCGCTCCATGCCGGTGGCCAGCAGCGCGTGGTGCGAGGTGACCACCAGCGGGGTCTCCGGGCGCAGGCCCGGGAAGCGGCCGGCGGTGCGCAGCGCGAGGTCCGAGAGCAGCCCGGCGCGCAGCCCGTGGGCGTGCACCAGGTCGGCGCCGGTGAAGGCCCGGCGCAGCTCGCCGATCGCGGTGGCGTCGCTGCGGGCGCCCGCGGTGGGGGTGATGTCGACGGTGTGGAACCGGGCGCCGGTGCGGGAGAAGCCGAACAGCGCGTCCGTGCCCGCCGGCGCGCATACCGTGACGATCACCCCGTGCGCGACCAGGCCCTGGGCCAGGGAGCGCACGTGCGCACCGATGCCGCCGGTGCTGGCGGCCAGGACGAGCACCACGCGCAGCTGCCCCGGTTCCGGGGCGGCCGCGGTGGCCCGGGCGGCGGAATGGTCCACGTCGTCTCGCATCCGACTCGATCAGGTTCGCGCGCCGCTTCGCGAGGATTGCCCGCCCGGCGGCACTCGGGACTGGAAAGCCAGTGTCCAGCCGCCACCATGCCAGGTCCGCGGCCCTCTTGGACAGTCGGCGCCACCAGGGCGCGTCGTGGTGCCGCGAGGGCCGCCGGACCCGACGGAGCGACCGGCTCAGGGCCTGTCCGGCGGATCCTCGCCGGGTCCGACGAAACCCACCGGACAGGCTCTAACGCTGGCGCGGGGCCCGGGCGGTGGCCAGCAGCTCCTCGGCGTGGGCGCGGCCCAGCTCCGAGTCCTCCAGGCCGGCCAGCATCCGGGAGAGTTCGCGCACCCGCTCCTCGTCGTTCAGCACCTTGACGCCGGAGCGGGTCACGGTGCCGTCGCTGGTCTTCTCCACCACCAGGTGCCGGTCAGCGAAGGCGGCGACCTGCGGGAGGTGGGTGACCACCACGACCTGGGCGGTTTCGGCCAGTTTGGCCAGTCGGCGGCCGATCTCGACCGCGGCCTTGCCGCCGACGCCTGCGTCCACCTCGTCGAACAGGTAGGTGGGGACGGGGTCGGCGCCCGCGAAGACCACCTCGACGGCGAGCATCACACGGGACAGCTCACCGCCGGAGGCACCCTTGGCGATCGGGCGCGGCTGGGCGCCCGGGTGCGGGGCGAGCAGCACCTCGACCTCGTCCACGCCGTGCGGCCCGTACGTGACGGTGCGGCCGTCGACCTCGATCCCGGCCAGGTCGTCGACCTGGGTGATCGAGAAGGTCACCCGGGCGTGCGGCATGGCCAGTTCGGCGAGTTCGGCGGAGACGGCCTCGGCGAAGCGGCCGGCGGCAGCCCGCCGGGCGGCCGACACCTCGGCCGCCAGCTCGGCCAGCTCGGTCCGCAGCTCGGTCTCCTGGGCGCCGAGCCGGTCGATCCGGTCGTCGTCGCCGTCGAGTTCGGTGAGCCGGGCGGTCCCGACCTCGGCCCAGGCGATCACCTCGGCGAGGGTGTTCTCCTCGCCGCCGTACTTGCGCAGCAGCTGGGCCAGCACGGCCCGGCGGTCCTCGACGGCGGCCAGGCGCACCGGGTCGGCGTCCAGGTCGTCGGCGTAGCCGGCCAGGTCCCCGGCCACGTCGGCCAGCAGGTAGCCGACCTCGTTCAGCCGGTCCGCGAGGGCGGCCAGCCGCTCGTCGTGGTGGCGCACGGCGTCCAAGGCGCGGCGGGACTGGGCGAGCAGGGTGCCCGCGTCCAGCGCCTCCGGGTCGGCCGGGTCGCCGGCCAGGGCGGCGTGGGCGAGGGTCGCGGCGGAGGACAGCGCGTCGGCGTGGCCGAGCCGTTCGGCCTCGGCGGCCAGCTCGACGTCCTCCCCGGCCACCGGCTCGGCGGCGGCGATCTCGTCCAGGCCGAAGCGCAGCAGGTCGGCCTCCTGGGCGCGCTCGCGGGCCCGGGTGGTCAGCTCCTCCAGGGTGGCCGAGACCTCGCGCAGGGCGCGGTAGGTCTCCCGGTAGCGGGCCAGCGGCTCGGCCACCGCCTCGCCCGCGTACCGGTCCAGCGCGCCGCGCTGGCGGGCCGGGCGCAGCAGCCGCTGCTGGTCGGTCTGGCCGTGCACCGCGATCAGGTCCTCGCCGAGCTCGGCGAGCAGCCCGACCGGGACGGCCCGTCCGCCGACGTGGGCCCGGGAGCGGCCCTCGGCGGAGACGGTCCGGCTGATCAGCAGGGCGCCGTCGTCCAGTTCCGCCCCGGCCTCGACGGCGCGGGCCGCTACCGGGGAGCCGGCGGGCAGTTCCAGCCGGCCCTCCACGACGGCGCGTCCGGAGCCGTTGCGCACCAGGCCCGGGTCGGCGCGGCCGCCGAGCAGCAGGCCGAGGCTGGTGACGACCATGGTCTTGCCGGCGCCGGTCTCACCGGTCACGGCGGTGAAGCCGGGGGCCAGTTCGACCACCGCGTCGTCGATGACCCCAAGATCCCGTATCCGCATCTCGTCCAACACGGAGACGACCTTACGAGGTTCCGCCCCCGGAGCGCGACGAGCGGCAACGGTGTGCGGCAACTCCGTGCCCGAAAGTTCATCCCTTCCGGGACGTTTGCGGCGGGGTGTCCTTGGCCTGCGATGCGGTGCACACGGGCAGGAACAGCTGTACCAGCGGGCCGATGGCCAGCGCGTACACGACCGTGCCGACCCCGGCGGTGCCGCCCAGCAGGACACCGGCCGCCAGCACGGTGACCTCGATGCCGGTGCGCACCAGCCGCAGCGAGCGACCGGTGCGCCGGTGCAGGCCGGTCATCAGGCCGTCGCGCGGGCCGGGGCCGAAGCGGGCGCCGATGTAGAGGCCGGAGGCCAGGCCGTTGAGCACGACCGCGGCGGCCATCAGCGCGATCCGGGCGGGCAGTCCCGCGGGGCCGCCGACCAGCCGCAGGGTGAGGTCCATGGCCGCGCCGATCATCAGCACATTGGCGACGGTGCCCAGGCCCGGGCGCTGGCGCAGCGGGATCCACAGCAGCAGCACGAGGGCGCCGCAGATGGTCACCCAGGCGCCCACGGTGAGGCCGATCACCCGCTGCAGGCCCTGGTGGAAGACGTCCAGGGGTCGAGACCGAGGCCGGAGCGGAGCATCAGCGCCATGCTCACGCCGTACAGGACCAGGCCGACGGCGAGCTGCGGGAGCCGGCGGCCCAGCGCGTGGGTGTCGCCGAGGATCCGTACGACCGGGCCCGGCCGGGTCGGCCCGGGGGCGGGCGGGGTCGTGGTCGTGGTGGCCAATTGGTGCTCCTGCGGGTGGTGCCGCACCCCGGGGCGACCCCGGCGGTGGCGGCTTGACGGCCGCCCTGCCATGATGAGCAGGCCAAATAGACCCCTTCCAGGGCCAATTTCGAGCAAGTGGACTGATGAGCGAGCGAAGCGAGCTCATCATCAAAGAGGTGCGGGTTGCGCGAAGCGCCTGCCGAGCGAAGCGAGGTGGGCGCATGGCCGACTGGCACACCACCGTCACCCCGCCCGCACTGGCCCGGCTGCTCGCCACCGTCCGGCTCCCCGAGCCGGCCGCCGCGCGCCGCCCCGCCTACCGCACCCTCGCCGGCCAGATCCGGCTGCTGGTCACCGAGGGCCGGCTGCCGGTCGGCGCCCGGCTGCCCGCCGAACGCGAGCTCGCCTCCGCCCTGGAGCTCAGCCGCACCACCGTCGCCACCGCGTACGAGACCCTGCGCGGCGACGGCTACCTGCTCAGCCGCCGCGGCGCCGGCAGCTGGACCGCCCTGCCCGAGGGCGCCCCGCCGCCCAGCGACGCCCTGCATCCCGTCCCGCCGGACGAGCAGGGCGGCACCCTGGACCTCGGCGTCGCCGCGCTGCCGGCCCCGCAGCCCTGGATCGGGCAGGCCGCCGCCCGGGCCGTCGAGCTGCTCCCGCACTACGCCGCCGGACACGGCCACTACCCCACCGGCGTCCCGGTGCTGCGCGAGGCCGTCGCCCGCCGCTACACCGAGCGCGGGCTGCCCACCACCCCCGACCAGATCCTCATCACCACCGGCGCGATGGGCGGCCTGCACCTGGTCCAGCGGGTGCTGATCGGCCGCGGCGACCGGGTCGCCGTCGAGGCCCCCAGCTACGCCCACACCCTGCAGGCCCTGCGCCTCACCGGGGCGCGCCTGGTGCCGGTGCCGTACAGCTGGGGTCCCGGGTCCCGCCCCGAGCCGAAGGGCGCGCCGGTGCCGAAAGCGATGAGCGACCAGCGACCGACGAAGGAGGGAGTGCCGGAGCGTGGGGGCACCGCCCAGCCGCCAGGCTGGGGGAGAGCGTCGGCACCGGGTCCGAGCGCCCGGAGGCGAGCGGGCGAGCAACAGTGGGACCTGGAGGAGTGGCAGCGGGTGCTGCGCGGCGCCGCGCCGAAGGTCGCCTACGTCATCCCGGACTTCCACAACCCCACCGGCGCCCTGATCGACGAGGAGCAGCGCCGCGAGCTGCTGGCCGCCGCCCGGGCCGCCGGGAGCGTCGTGCTGGTCGACGAGACCACCGCCGAACTCGGCTGGGGCGTGCCGCAGTCCACGCCGCTGCCACGCCCGATGGCGGCGCTGGACCGCGCCGCCCAGGTGGTCACCGTCGGCTCGGCCGGCAAGCTGCTCTGGGGCGGCCTGCGGATCGGCTGGGTCCGCGCGGCGCCCGCGCTCGTGCGCCGGCTGGCCACCGAGCGGGTCTACAGCGACGTCGGCACCCCGGTGCTCGACCAGCTGATCGCCGCCGAGCTGATGGGCGAGCCGCTCCAGGCCGTCCGGGCCCACCAGCTGGACCGGCTGCGGGCCACCGCGCACGCCTTCGCCGCCGCGCTGCCCGGGCACCTGCCCGGCTGGGACTTCCCGATGCCGCCCGGCGGCCTGGCGCTGTGGGTCTCCACCGACGGCCTGTCCGGCGCGGCACTGGCCCAGGCCGGGGAGCGTGCCGGGATCCGGATCGCCTCCGGCAACCGGTTCGGCTCGGACGGCGCCTTCGAGCACCACGTCCGGCTGCCGCTCACCGTGCCCGCGGCGGCCGTGCCCGCGGCCGTCGAGCGGCTCGCCGCGGTGGCCGCCCGCGCGGCGGCGGGCGGCCGGCTCGGCTCGGCCGACGAGGCCCAGCCGCTGGCGGTCTGACGGTCAGTCAACCGCCGCCTCAGTGCCCGGTGTTCGACCGCCCGCGCCAACCCGTCACCGGGAGCGCGAACTTGGCCACCAGCCGGTCGGTGAACGGCGCCCGGTGCAGTCTGGCCAGCCGCACCGGCGTCTGCCCCCGACGCACCTCCACCCGCGCCCCGGCGGGCAGTTCGACCGAGCGCCGCCCGTCGCACCAGAGCACCCCGTGCGGGGTCTTGGGCTGCACCTCGACCGCCAGCACCGAGTCCGGCGAGGTCACCAGCGGCCGGGCGAACAGCGCGTGCGCGGAGATCGGCACCATCAGCAGCGCCTCCACCTCCGGCCACACCACCGGCCCGCCGCCGGAGAACGCGTACGCGGTCGAGCCGGTCGGCGTCGCGCAGACCACCCCGTCGCAGCCGAAGTTGGAGACCGGGCGGCCGTCCACCTCGGTCACCACCTCCAGCATCCGCTCCCGGGACGCCTTCTCGATGGACGCCTCGTTCAACGCCCAGTCCTGGTGGACCACATCGCCGTTGGTGCGGACGATCACGTCGATCGTCATCCGCTCCTCGACCTCGTAGTCGGCGTCCACCACCCGCTCGACCACCACGGCCAGGTCGTCCCGCTCGGCCTCGGCCAGGAAGCCGACCCGGCCGAGGTTGATCCCCAGCATCGGCAGCCCGTGCGAGCGCGCCAGCTCGGCACCGCGCAGCAGCGTCCCGTCGCCGCCGGCGACCAGGATCAGCTCGCAGCCGTCCGCCGCCCCCGGCCCCTCGGCCACCTTCTCGACCCCGTCCGGCAGGTCGAGGTCCACCGCCTCGGCCTCCAGCAGTCTGATCCGGAGCCCCGCCTTCAGCAGCCCGTGCACCAGGCCCTCGACGCTGCGCAGCGCCGCCTCCCGGCCGGTGTGCGCGATCAGGAAGACCGTACGTTCTTCATCGCTCATGCCGCTGCCCTCTCCCTACGCCTGCCCGGGGCGCCCTTGGCCCGGTGCGGCCGCGCCATACAGCATGACGGGCCGGACGCTCGCAGAGCACCCTACCTACCGGGGCCCCTCCGCCACGGCCCGGTCCGCCTCCGCGGGGTCCAGCTGCGGGGCGTCCCGGCGCATCCAGAGGAAGTACTCGACGTTCCCGGACGGCCCCGGCAGCGGGCTCGCGGTGACCGCCCGCACGCCCAGCCCGAGCTCCCAGGCCTGCCCCGCCACCTGGCGCACCATCTCGGCGCGCAGCTGCGGGCTGCGCACCACCCCGCCGCTGCCCAGGCGCTCCTTGCCGATCTCGAACTGCGGCTTGACCATCAGCACCAGGTCCGCGTCCTCCGCCGCGCAGGCGGCCAGCGCCGGCAGCACCAGGCCCAGCGAGATGAAGGACAGGTCGCCGACCACCAGGTCGACCGGGGTGCCGCCGATCGCGTCCCGGGTCAGTTCGCGCACGTTGGTGCGGTCCATCACCGTGACCCGCTCGTCGCTCTGCAGCGACCAGGCGAGCTGCCCGTAGCCGACGTCCACCGCCAGCACGTGGGCGGCCCCGGCCCGCAGCAGCACGTCGGTGAAGCCGCCGGTGGAGGCACCCGCGTCCAGCGCCCGGCGGCCCTCGACCACCAGGCCCTGCGGCACGAAGGCCGCGAACGCCCCGGCCAGCTTGTGGCCGCCGCGCGAGACGTAGTCGGGATCGTTGTCGTCCTTGGCCACCACGACCGCCGCCGAGGTCTCCACCTGGGTGGCCGGCTTGGTCGCGGTGGTGCCGCCGACGGTCACCCGGCCGGCCGCGATCAGCTCGGACGCGTGCTCACGCGACCGGGCCAGCTTGCGGCGGACCAGCTCCGCGTCGAGTCGGCGTCGTGCCACTGCCACTGGTGCTTCAGCTCCTACGGGTCCTGCGGGTCATTCCTGGTCGAGTGCGGCCAGCGTGTCAGCGAGCCGCTGGTGAACATCTTCGTACACCGCGACGTGTGCCTCGGCGGGGACCCCGTCCAAGGCCTCCAGCCGGGCCAGCCCGGCGTCCACCCCGGGGTGGCCGGTGGGCAGCAGTTCAACGCCGAGCGGCCCGACCTGCGGGCTGGGCTCACTTGTTCCGGGCATCGGGCTCGTCTCGGGCATCGGGCTTCTTCGAACTGGTGGCCTTGCGGACGGTGGTCCTCTTCGTCGCCGTGCGCTTGGCGGGGGCCTTTGGCTGGGCGTCCGGCTGCTTCGCGGTGGCGGTCTTCTTGACCGTGGCCTTCTTGGCCGTGGCCTTCTTGGCGGCGGTGGTCTTCTTCGCGGCGGTGGTCTTCTTCGCGGCGGCCTTTCCGGCCGTCGTCTTCCTCGCGGCAGCCTTCCCGGCCGTCGCCGTCTTCGCCGTCGCCTTTTTCGCGGCCACCGGCTCCCCGGCCACCGGAGCCTGCGCCGCGTCCGCCGTACGCGGCTCCCGCGCCCCGGCCCGCGGCGCGGGCGGCACCGGCGGATCGACCTCGACCGGCTCGTCCACCTCCACCCGCTCGGCCACTATCGGCTCCCCCGCCGGGCGCTCGCTCTCATACTCCCAGCCGCGTCCGAACAGGTCGTCCGCCCGCGGCGCGGGCGCCGGCTCCTCCGCCACCGCCTCGTACGGGTCCGGTCCGGGCTTCGCCGCGGCCGGCTCCTCCTCGATCTCGCGCAGCTTGCTCTCCAGGTACGCCAGCACCACGCCGACCTTGGTCACCTGGTCGCCGACCCGCTCGAAGGCCTTCTCCACCTCGTTGCGCGCCACCCCGACCGCCAGGTCCACCCCGGCCCGCCCGGCGGTCACGGCCTCCTCCGCCATCGTCTGCAGCGTCTTGGCGGACGGCGGGAACTGCCCGCCGAGCTTGCGCTCGACCTCGGCCACGTCGACGCCGGTCTTCTCCAGGACTGCGGACGCCGTCTCGACGACCCGCTTGCCGACCTCCTCCACCACCACGGCGGCGGCCGCCACCGCTCCCCGCACCGTCCTCGGCAGCATCCGGGTGCCTCCTTAGCGCCTACGCGCGCATCGCTCCGTCGCCGTCGGTACCCGGGCCGTTTCCGGGCATCCCACTGACGACGCTACCGCCAAAACCCTCCTGAGGTACCGTGGCCCGGCAGTCAGAGCACCGTAGTGACCTGGGGATGGAGCCACCGCCATGGCGAACGTCGAGGAGTGCCGGGAGGCGCTGGAGCAGCTCAGCCGGAACATGGCCGGCTCCACCGGCGACGTCCGCAAGGCAGCCGCCATGGACCGGTCGCTCAGCTGCCGGATCACCGACCTCGACCTGACCTTCACCGGCCGGCTGCGCGAGGGCCGGATCCAGGACGTCGTCGCCGCGCCCGGCGCGCCCGCAGCAAAGGCGGAGATCCGGCTCACCATGGCCAGCGACGACCTGCTCGCCCTGGTCGTCGGCAAGCTCAACTTCGCCTCCGCCTGGGCGAGCGGCCGGGTCAGGCTGGAAGCCGGCTTCCGCGACCTGCTGCGGCTGCGCACCCTGCTCTGACCGCCACCGGGGGACGGGAGCCTCAGAAGCCGAGCTCGGCCAGCGCCTTCCGTCCGTCCACCGGCCCGCCGTCCGCGTCCAGCGCCGTCCACGCCGCCGCGCACAGCGCCCGCAGGCCGTCCCAGCGGTCCCCGGTGCCGGTCAGCCGCAGCTCGCCGCCCTCGGCCGTCGCGACCCAGCCGCCGCAGCCGAAGCCGCCGTCCCGGGCCGTCACCGCCGGCTGCGGAACCAGCAGGCCGCGCAGGTCCGCCGCCAGGTAGGTCGGCCGGTGCTCGACCGGGGCCGCCAGCAACTGCCCGGGGGTAGTCACACCGGTGAACACCAGCAGGCTGTCCACCCCGCCGTTGAACGCGCCCTCGATGTCGGTGTCCAGCCGGTCCCCGACCACCAGCGGCCGCCGGGCACCGGTCCGCAGCACCGTCTCCCGGTGCATCGGCGGCAGCGGCTTGCCCGCCACCTCCGGCTCCACCCCGGCCGCGGCCCTGACCGCCGCGACCAGCGTCCCGTTGCCCGGCGCGATCCCGCGCGCCGTCGGCACGGTCATGTCGGTGTTCGAGGCCACCCACGGCAGCCCGGCGCGCACCGCGTAGGCGGCCTCCGCCAGCTGCGGCCAGCCCACCGACGGGTCGAAGCCCTGGACCACCGCGAGCGGCTCCTCGTCCAGTGAGCGGACCGCCACCAACCCGCGCTCGGCCAGCGCCTCCTCCAGTCCCAGACCACCCACCACCAGCACCTTCGCCCCGGCCGGCACCTTCTCGGCGACCACCCGGGCGGCCGCCTGGGCCGAGTTGATGACGTCCGCCGGCTCGGCGGGCACACCCAGCTCGGTCAGGTGCTCGGCCACCACCCGCGGCGGGCGGGAGGCGTTGTTGGTCACGTACGCGAGCCGCATCCCGGCCGTCCGGGCGGCCGCCAGCGAGTCCACCGCGTGCTCGATCGCGTGCGGGCCGGCGTAGACCACGCCGTCCAGGTCCAGCAGCGCGGTGTCGTACGCCTCGGTCAGCGGGCCCTCGCTGCCGCCGGGGGCGGTGCGTCGCACGGTGGTGGCCGTCTCGGTCATGGCTGCGCTACCTCATTCACTGCGGTTCACCGCGTTCGACAACTGCACTGCTCGTACCTGCCCGTTCAGGCGTCGCCGTTGACACCCTCGGGCTCTCCCCCCGCCTGCTCCCCGGCATCCGCCACGGGCTCCCCGCCCTGACTCCTGCCGCTGGCCGGGACCCCGGGCAGCAGCGGGCCGAACGCCCCGGCGCGGGCCGCCAGGGTGGCCCGGGTCTGCCGCAGCGCCTCCTGGTAGTGGTCGGTCTCCGGCCGCATCGCCACGGCCAGCGCCAGGTGCTCGGCGGACGTCTCGAAGTCACCCAGCCGGGCCGCCGCGACGCCCCACCCGAACTGAGCGTAGTCGTCCGCCGGATCGGCCAGCGCCACGGCCCGGAAGTTCTCCAGCGCCGCCGCGTACGACCCGGCGTCGAACTGCGCCCGGGCCAGCGCCTCCCGGATGCTGCGCGAGTGCGGCTCGGCGTCCGCCGCCCGGGCGAGCAGCTGCTCGGCAGCCGCCGGATGCCCCTGGGCCAGCAGTTTCGCGCCCCGGCGGAACCAGTCGTACACGTCCCCGGTGGGCTCTCCGGGCCGTCCCTGGGCCGGGATGCCCCCCGTCGGCACGCCCTCCCCCGGGCCGCCGCCGTCCGACCGTCCCTGCCCGTCGTCCATGCCGTACCTCGCCCTCGATCGCTCGCCCGCCCCACGAGACGGCACGGGTATCCAGATCTTTCAACAACGTGTACCCGGTTACCATGCCCAGAATGAGCGCACCCAGTGCAGAAGACGGAGTCGAGACTCCCGAGGGCGGCCCCGGCGATCCCGGGCACGTCGCCACCGCAGGCCTGTCCCTGTCCCCCTTCCGGGGCCTGCGCTACGTCCCCGACCGGGTCGGCGCGCTGGCCGCGGTGATGTCCCCGCCGTACGACGTCGTCGACCCGGGGCGCCGGCTCGACCTGGAGACCGCCGACCCGTTCAACGTGGTCCGGCTGATCCTGCCCCGGCCCGAGCCCGAGGACGCCGGTGACCGCCCCGACCGCGACACCAAGTACCGGCACGCCGCCCGGCTGCTGGCCGCCTGGCAGCGCGAGGGCGTGCTCGCCCCCGACCCGCTCCCCGCGATCTACGTCTACGAGCAGAGGGTGCCCGCCACCGGCGACTCCCCCGAGCTGCTCCAGCGCGGCCTGATCGGTGCCCTCGCGGTGAGCGGGCCCGAGGCCGGCGTGGTCCTCCCGCACGAGGACGTCATGCCCCGGCCGGTCGCCGACCGGGTCGGCCTGATGCGCACCACCCGGGCCAACCTCGAACCGCTGCTGCTCACCTACCGCGGCGGCGGCGGTGCCTCGGGCGTCCTCGAGCAGACGGTCGAGGGCGAGCCGCTGCTCTCCACCGCCACCAGCGACGGCACCCACCACCGCCTGTGGGCGGTCACCGACCCCGACGAGATCGCCGAGATCAGCCGCGACCTGGCCACCTGCCGGGCGCTGATCGCCGACGGCCACCACCGCTGGGAGATGTACCTGCGGCTCCAGCGCGAGCACCGCCACCTGCCGCGCAGCCCGTGGGACCGCGGCATGGTGCTCCTGGTGGACACCGCCCGCTACCCGCTGCGGGTCCGGGCCATCCACCGCGTGCTGTACCGGTTGCCGGTGGCCGAGGCGCTGGACAAGCTCGGTGACCACTGGAAGGTCAAGGAGGTCCCGGGCCCGCTGCCCGCCGCGCTCCAGGCGCTCGCCGAGCAGAAGCGGCACGGCGGCAACGGCTTCGTGCTGACCGGCGGCGACGGCGTCTACTGGCTGGTCGGCGAGCCCGAGGAGTCCCTGCTGGACGCGACCGTGCCGCACGGCCGGCCCGAGGAGTGGCGCCACCTGGACGCCACCGTCCTGCACGCCACCCTGCTCGACCACACCTGGCGCGTCCCCGACGGCCCGGACGACATCGGCTACCTGCACACCGCCGAGGCCGCCGAACGCGAGGCGGCCCGCACCGGCGGCACCGCCGTCCTGCTGCACCCGGTCCGGGAGAGCGTGGTGCGGCGGCTCGCCGAGCAGGGCGTCACCATGCCGCGCAAGTCCACCTCCTTCGGACCGAAGCCGGCCACCGGGCTGGTGCTGCGCAACCTCACCCTGGGCTGACCGCCCTGGACGCCGTGAGGCCCTGCCGCTCCCCGAGGGAGCGGCAGGGCCTCACGGTGTGCCAGGTCAGGGCGCTCAGCTCTGGGCGTCGCCCTTGTCCTCGGCCTTCTCCGACTGCTCGGCCGGCTTGTCCTCGGCCTTGTCCTCGGCCTTGGCGTTCTGGGAACGCTCGGGCACCACGCCGTCGAAGTCCTCGTCGATCTCGAGGTCGTCCTCGTCGTAGTACTCCTCGACGTCCTCCTCGTCCTCGAAGATCACGCGGTCGTCGGCGATGTCGCCGCCACGCTTCTTCGCCGGGGCCTCGGCCTTGTCGGCCTCCTCCTCGGCCAGCTCCGGGTCGAGCGCGTCGGTGAACTCAACGCCGTCGATCTCGGCCAGGCGCTCGGAGGCGTTGGTCGAACCGTCGGTGTCGGCCTCGGCGGCCTTGGCGAACCAGTCGCGGGCCTCGTCGCCACGGCCGGCCGCGATCAGCGCCTCGGCGTAGGCGTACCGCAGCCGCGCGGTCCACGGGTGCACGGCGCTGGAGGCCAGCTCCGGGCTCTGCAGGGTCACGACGGCGGCGTCGAACTGCTCCATGTCGCTGCGGGCACCCGCCGCGACCAGACGCATCTCGACCTGGCCGGCCTTGTCCAGCTGCTTCACCTCGGGCTCACCGGCCATCGCCAGCGCCCGCTCCGGACGGCCCAGACCGCGCTCGCAGTCGGCCATCACCGGCCACAGGTCGGCGCGGCCGGTCATCCGACGGGCGGCGCGGAACTCGGTCAGCGCCTCGGAGTAGCGCTGCGTCATGTACGAGGCGAACCCGGCCGCTTCGCGGACGGCCGCGACGCGGGAGGCCAGCCGGAGCGCGACGCGCGAGTACTGGTAGGCCTCCTCCGGCTCGCCGTCGAGCAGACGGGCCACCATCACGAGGTTGCGGGCGACGTCGTCCGCGAGCGTCTTGGGCAGGCTCTTGAGCTCCTGGCGCACGTCCGCGTCCAGCTCGAAGCCGGTGACGTCCTCCGGGATCGGCAGGCGCTTGACCGGCTCGTAGTTGCCACGGCGGTCGTCGTAGTCCCGACGGCCGTGGTCGCCGCCCCGGTCATCCCGACGGTCGTCGCGGCGGAAGCCACCCTGGCGGTCGTCCCGGCGGTAGCCGCCGCGGTCGCCACCGCGGTCATCGCGGCGGAAACCGCCACGGTCACCGCCGCGCTCGCCACGGTCACCGCGGTCGCGGTTGAAGCCGCCGGAGGGGCGGTCGTCGCGGCGGAAGCCACCGCCGGCCGGACGGTCGTCACGGCGGAAGCCACCACGGTCGCCACCGCGGTCATCGCGGTCACGGTACGGACGGTCGTCACGACGCGGACGATCATC
>NZ_JBVHHW010000028.1:0-106924 GCF_055560875.1 Kitasatospora sp. NPDC023118 | reverse complement strand
CGTTGGGTGCGGTGGCAGTCTGAAAATCACCCGTCACGCCCCTCTCCGGGCCACCCCCTGCGCCGCCCCCTCCCGCAGCGCGTCCCTCTCGCTGGAGGGGAAGGGGGTGGGTGGGGGTTGCTGTGGGCGGGTTGGTGCGGGTTCGGGGGTGCTGGGGTTGGGTGAGGGGGGCGGGACGGCCGTGGCGGCGGCGTGGGTGGCCGGTGAAAGTGTTGCGCGGTCAGGGCCTGTCGGGGCGGGGTTCGGCCGTCCTGGCGACGGCCTAAAACCACCCACCACTAGCATGGTGCCGAATCTCACCCGTCCCACCGGGCCGCGGACGGTACCGGCAGGGGGACGCATCCAGACATGACGGGGAATCAGATGGCAGGGGATCACCCTACGCCGGGCGCGGGCGAAGCGCCCGGCAGCGGCCCGCAGGAGAACCGGGGCGTCTCGTTCGGGCGCCCGGCAAACGGCGGCGTGGATCCGGCCGCCGTCGCGGACCAGATGACGCAGCTCGACGGCTCGGCCGTTCCGGGTCAGGCCGGACCGCCGGCCCAGCCGCCGGCACCGCCCGCGCAGCCGCCGGGCGGCGTCGACTACGCGGCGTACGCACCGGCCGCGGCCGGCCTCCCCGCCCAGGCCCCGCCGCCGCCGGGCGGTGCGCCGATCGGCCCGTACGACCCGGTGCCCGGCGGCCCGCCCGGCGCCGGCTACGCCACCCCTGACTACAACCCCGGCGGGTACAACTACCAGCAGCAGCCCGGGTACACCTACCCGGGTGCGCCGGTGCCCGCCGCGCCGGCGCAGCGCAACCCCGTGATGCTGTGGGGCGGCGTCATCGGCGGTGTGCTGGTGGTCGCCATCGTGATCGCGCTGGTCGTCCTGCTCAAGGGGAACCCCAAGCCCAACCCGGGGCCGGTGGCCGACTCGGGCGGCACCACGAGCAGCACCTCCAACAGCGGCAGCACTGCCGCCGGCACCGACGGGGGCTCCACGCCCGCCCCGGGCAAGGAGACATACAAGGTCGCCTGGAACGCCGCCAAGCCGCAGGACTCGGACACCAGTTCGCAGCTGCTCGGGGTCTGGGGCGCCGGTCAGACCGCCGTGCGCGCGGACAGCACCGGCATCACGGCCTACAACCTCTCGGACGGCAAGCAGGCCTGGAACATCCCGGTGCCGTCCGGCTCCAAGGAGCTGTGCACCGCCTCCTACTCGCACAACTCCAAGAACATCGTCGCGGTCTCCTTCAACACCGGTGACTACGACTGCTCCACCATCGGCGCCGTCGACATCTCCTCGGGCAAGCTGCTCTGGAGCGTCAAGGCCACCGCTGACCGGCTGTCCTCGCCGACCCTGAGCGTCACCGACAAGGTGGTCGCCGTCGGCCCGGTCGGCGCGCTGAACATCGACAACGGCCAGCCCGTCTGGCAGCTCAAGGGCCGCGGCAAGGACTGCACCGTGTACGGCGCCACGGCCGGCTCGCAGATCGCGATCACCGACCGCTGCTACGACGTCAGCCCGAAGTCGGTACTGCAGATCGTCAACGCCGAGACCGGCCAGCCCGCCAGCTCGCCGATCACGCTCAC
The DNA here is from genome assembly GCF_055560875.1 of Kitasatospora sp. NPDC023118. Classification (NCBI taxonomy): domain Bacteria; kingdom Bacillati; phylum Actinomycetota; class Actinomycetes; order Kitasatosporales; family Streptomycetaceae; genus Kitasatospora; species Kitasatospora sp. NPDC023118. Next base: position 105,353 of record NZ_JBVHHW010000028.1, on the reverse strand, counting down.
CGGCACCATCGAGCGCGTCGACAAGGTCGTCAGCACCCAGCCCCTGGTGGTGCTGATGACCGGCGGCCCGAACGGCGACTACATCCTGCCGTTCGACAAGGACAACAAGCCCGGCAACCAGATGTCGACCAAGGAGGCCGGCTCGGACAGCCTGCGCCTGTCCGGCCAGTCCGACGCCATCAGCAGCAACGTGGTCAGCGGCACCACGCTGTACGTCCAGATCAGCGGCAGCAAGTCGGGCATCAACGCGTACGACCTGAACACCGGCAAGCGACTCTGGTCCGCCAACTCCTCCTCGGACAGCAACGACATGCGCCTGGTCTCCGGCACCACCAAGGACGGCAAGGTCCGGGCGATCGTCAGCCAGGGCTACGACAAGCCGGCCAAGCTGGTGACGCTGTCGCCGACCGACGGCTCGATGAGCGACATCGGCACCATGGCGATGCCGGACGGCATGGACATCGGGATGAGCATGTCGGAGTACTTCGTCACCGACGACAACAGCGCGATCATCGCCTACCGTCGCGGCAGCAGCTACACGTCGCCGATGACCAAGTGGTCGAAGTGACGGCTGTGGCGACACCGTTGGTGACGCCGGACGTGGTCCCGGGGGTCTGACCCGGGGCCGCGGGCACTCGTCCGGGCGGGGCGGGCACGGGCTTCGGCCCGGGTCCGCCCCGCCTGCGATTTTCCGGTGGGCTCGACCGCCGGGCATGCGAGGATTCGGTCCATCAGCCTGACAAAGGAGTGCAGCGAGTGCCCGGCACCAACCTGACCCGCGAGGAGGCCCGCACCCGGGCCGACCTCCTCCGGGTGGACGCGTACGACATCGAGCTCGACCTCGGCTCGGCCCGCGACGGTGGCACCTTCCGGTCCACCACCGTGGTCCGGTTCGCCGCCAACACGCCCGGCGCGGACAGCTTCATCGACCTCGTCGCCCCGAGCGTCGAGGAGATCACCCTCAACGGCGCCCCGCTCGACCCGGGCAGCTTCGCCGACAGCCGTATCCCGCTGCCGAACCTGGCCGCCGAGAACGAGCTGCGCGTGGTCGCCACCTGCGCCTACACCAACACCGGTGAGGGCCTGCACCGGTTCGTCGACCCGGTCGACGGCGAGACCTACCTGTACACCCAGTTCGAGGTGCCGGACGCCCGCCGGGTCTTCGCCAGCTTCGAACAGCCGGACCTGAAGGCCACGTTCGCGTTCACCGTGACCGCCCCCGAGGGCTGGGTCGTGGTCTCCAACGCGCCGACGCCGGAGCCGGTCGGCGAAGGTGCCACCCGGGTCTGGAAGTTCGAGCCCACCGGCCGGATCTCGACCTACATCACCGCGCTCATCGCCGGCCCGTACGTGGGCGTCTTCGACGCCTACGAGAACGGCGAGCAGCGCGTGCCGCTGGGCGTCTACTGCCGCCCGTCGCTGCGCGAGTTCCTGGACGCGGAGGCGATCTTCGAGGTGACCAAGCAGGGCTTCGACTACTTCCAGGAGAAGTTCGACTACCCGTACCCCTTCCCCAAGTACGACCAGCTCTTCGTCCCGGAGTTCAACGCCGGCGCGATGGAGAACGCGGGCGCCGTCACCTTCCGCGACCAGTACGTGTTCCGCTCCAAGGTCACCGACGCCGCGTACGAGTCGCGCGCCGCGACGATCCTGCACGAGCTCGCCCACATGTGGTTCGGCAACCTCGTCACCATGGAGTGGTGGAACGACCTCTGGCTGAACGAGTCCTTCGCCACCTTCGCCGAGGCCGTCTGCCAGGCCGAGGCGCCCGGCTCCCGGTGGCCGCACTCCTGGACCACCTTCGCCAACCAGATGAAGACCTGGGCCTACCGGCAGGACCAACTGCCGTCCACCCACCCGATCATGGCGGAGATCAACGACCTGGAGGACGTCCAGGTCAACTTCGACGGCATCACCTACGCCAAGGGCGCCTCGGTGCTCAAGCAACTGGTGGCGTACGTCGGCCAGGACGCCTTCTTCCAGGGCGTGCAGGCGTACTTCAAGCGCCACGCCTGGGGCAACACGCGGTTGAGTGACCTGCTCGGGGCGCTGGAGGAGGCCAGCGGGCGCGACCTCAAGGCCTGGTCGAAGGCCTGGCTGGAGACGGCCGGCATCAACGTGCTGCGGCCCTCCGTCGTGTTGAACACGGACGGTGAGATCGAGTCGTTCGCGGTGTTGCAGGAGGCCCCCGCGCTGCCGGCCGGCGCCAAGGGCGAGGCCGTACTGCGGCCGCACCGGATCGCGATCGGCCTGTACGAGCTGGCGGACGGCGGTTCGCTGGTGCGGACGGAGCGGATCGAGCTGGACGTCGACGGCCCGCGCACCGAGGTGCCGGAGCTGGTCGGGCGGCACCGGCCGGCCGTGGTGCTGCTCAACGACGACGACCTGTCGTACGCCAAGATCCGGCTGGACGAGGACTCGATGGCCGTCGTCACCGAGCACCTCGGCGGCTTCACCGAGTCACTGCCGCGCGCGCTGTGCTGGGCCTCGGCCTGGGACATGACCCGCGACGGCGAGCTGGCCACCCGCGACTACCTGTCGCTGGCGCTGTCCGGCATCGGGCGGGAGAGCGACATCGGCGTGGTGCAGTCCGTGCAGCGCCAGGTCAAGCTGGCCCTGGACGCCTACGCCGACCCGGAGTGGCGCGAGCAGGGCCTCGCCCGCTGGGCCGCCGCCGCCGAGGAGCACCTGCGCGCCGCGGAGCCCGGCAGCGACCACCAGCTGGCCTGGGCCCGCAGTCTCGCTGCGGTCGCCCGTACGGACGGACAGCTGGGCCTGCTCGCCGGGTTGCTGGACGGGTCGGTGGAGGTCAAGGGTCTGGCGGTGGACACCGAGCTGCGCTGGGCGCTGCTGACCCGGCTCTCGGCCACCGGGCGCGCGGACGACTCGTCGATCGCCGCCGAGCTGGAGCGGGACAACACGGCGGCGGGCCAGGAGCACGCGGCCACCTGCCGCGCCGCCCGGCCGACCGCCGAGGCCAAGGCGGAGGCCTGGGCCTCGGTGGTGGAGTCGGACAAGCTGACCAACTACGTGCAGGAGGCCGTGATCGCCGGCTTCCAGCAGTCGGACCAGCGGGAGCTGCTGGCGCCGTACGCGGCGAAGTACTTCGCCGCCGTCAAGGGCATCTGGGAGACCCGCAGCCACGAGATCTCGCAGCAGATCATCGGCGGGCTGTACCCGTCGCTGCAGGTGTCGGCCGAGACGCTGGCCGCCACGGACGCCTGGCTGACCGAAGCCGAGCCGGCCCCTGCCCTGCGGCGCCAGGTGGTCGAGGCGCGGGCCGGGATCGAGCGCGCGCTCAAAGCCCAGGCGGTGGACCGGGCGGCGGGAGCTCGCTGACCGGGGCTCGCTGACCGGGTGTCGGGAACGCCTGAAGGGGCGCCGGGATCGTCCGGCGCCCCTTCGGGGTCGTGCGGGTCCTGGTGGACGCGAGGGTTACTTCTTCTTCTTGCCGTACGGCATGCCCGCGAGGGCCGCGATGACGGCGAAGGCGGCGAGCGGGATCAGCACGTACAGGCCGATGGTCTGGCCGACGCTCAGGCCAGGACCCGGGTCGTCACCGTCGTCCCTGGTGAGGGCCATGGCGGGCGACGACAGCAGCATCATCAGCGTGACCGTTGCGCAGACCGCGCCGGCTCGCAAAGCGTTCCTCTTGTCCACGTTTCCAACTTACCCGCCGCTTATGGGAGGGCGCGCGTCGGGGTCGGCCTTCCGGTCCGCGGGGCCCGTCCCGGTCAGCGGCCCGGGTCGCCCGGGCCGGGCGTGGCGAGAAGGTGGGCCAGCAGGCGGGCGGTCGGAACGGTGGCCAGGTGGTCGAGGGTGACCGGGTCGCCGGCGCCGTCGGCGACCGGGAGGCGCCAGTTCGGGTACTGGTCCCAGGTGCCGGGCAGGTTCTGCGGGCGCGGGTCGCCGACCAGGTCCGGCAGCCACACGCCGACCAGCTCCGCCGGGGTCGCCCGCAGGAAGCGGTACAGCACCGGCATCGACAGCGGCTCGTCCGGGGTGAGCAGCCCCAGCCCGGTCAGCTCGGCCCGCCAGTCCGCCAGCTCCGTCGCCGCCTCCTCCTGCTCCTCCCCCAGTGGCCGGGCCAGCAGGCCGAGCCGGTGCCGCAGCTCGACGTGCTCGCCGGAGAGCCGGGCCGCGGTGCTCGGCAGGTCGTGGGTGGTGAGGGTGGCCAGACAGCCGGGCCGCCAGCGGTCCGGGGCGAGGATGCCGCCGTTCGACTGCCAGTCCCGCTCGAACCAGAGCACGGAGGTGCCGAGGATGCCGCGCGCCGCCAGCTCCTCCCGGACGCCCGGCTCGACCGTGCCCAGGTCCTCGCCGATCACCGCCGTCCCGGCCCGGTGCGCCTCCAGGGCCAGCACGCCGAGCATCGCCTCGGCGTCGTAGCGCACGTACGCGCCCTCGGTCGGCGGGTGCCCGGCCGGGACCCACCAGAGGCGGAACAGGCCCATCACGTGGTCGATGCGCAGCGCCCCCGCGTGCCGGGTGGTCGCCCGCAGCAGCTCCGCGTACGGGGCGTAGCCGGCCGCGGCCAGCGCGTCCGGGCGCCAGGGCGGCAGGCCCCAGTCCTGGCCGTGGGCGTTGAAGGCGTCCGGCGGGGCGCCGACCGAGATGCCGCCGGCCAGGACGTCCTGGAGCGCCCAGGCGTCGGCGCCGTCGGGGTGGACGCCGACGGCCAGGTCGTGGATCAGGCCGACCGGCATGCCCGCCTCGCGGGCACTGCGCTGGGCGTGGGCGAGCTGCTGGTCGACCTGCCAGGCGAGCCAGCGGTGGAACTCCACGCGTTCCTGGAGTTCCTTGGCGGCCTGCTCGACCTGTGGGCCGTCCGGGTGACGCAGGCCCTTCGGCCAGTGGTGCCAGTCGGGGCCGTACGCCTCGGCCAGGGCGTTCCAGAGCGCGTGCCGGCGCAGCCACTCGCCCTCGCGCCGCTGGTACGCCTCGTACGCCGCCTGACGGCCGGGGCCGCGCGGCACCTCGTACAACAGCTCCAGGGCCTCCCGCTTGAGCGCCCAGACGGCGTCGCGGTCGATCAGACCGTCGTGGCCGAGCACCTCGTCGCGCAGCCGGGCGGCGCGGCGGGCCAGGTCGTCGGCCTGCTCCCGCTGTGCGGTGTTCAGGTAGGCGTACCCGGGGACGGCCTCGATCCGCAGGTGCACCGGGTCGGCGAAGCGGCGGGAGGACGGGCGGTACGGGGACGGGTCGGTGGGAGTGCCCGGGGCGCCCGGCAGCGCCTGGTGCAGCGGGTTGATCTGCACGAAGCCCGCACCGAGCCCGGCACCCGCCCACTGGGCCAGCTCGGCGAGGTCGCCGAGGTCGCCCATGCCCCAGGAGCGGTTCGACAGCACGGAGTACAGCTGGGCGAGGAAACCCCAGCTGCGGCCGGGGAGTTGGGGGAGCTGCTGCGGGGCGACGATCAGCGGCGCCTCGGCCGTGTCGCCGTTGCTCTCCGCCTTGAGCACGTGCCGCCCGAGCGGCAGGTCCGCGGGCAGCCAGTGCGAGTGACCGCGCGGCAGCTCCCAACTGCCCCCGCCCTCGAGCTCCACCCGCAGCCGGGCGTCGGCCGGCACGTCCAGCGCGGTGCGCCGCCCCTGCCGGACCACCACGCACGGCGGCAGCAACCGGCCCTGCTGCTCGGCCCGGTGACGCTCCAGCGCCTCCCGCACCTCCTCCGGCGTCCCGGCCGCCACTCCCAGTGCCGCCAGCACCGCCACCAGCGTCCGTGCCCCCACCGCCTGCCCACCCGGCCCCGGGTACCGCGCATCCACCCCGTACGCCTGCGCCAGCGCCACCAGTTCGGCTGGCGGTGGCGGCGCGTCCTGCGGCGGTACCTTCAGCCCGTCGGCTCCGTCACTGTCGTGGTAAGCGGCCACTCGCGGCTCCTGCGATGTCTCGGCAACGCCCGGTCAGGACTCCCAAGTCCTACCCGGGTGACGACCCGACCACGCTGCGCGACACGACCGTGCGGGGTGGATCGCGCCGGACCGCCGCGGTCGACCGGTCGGTCGTCGGCGACGGACCGCGGGCGGACCGAGCCGGTCGGGGACGGCGGCGCCGCCGAGGCCTGCCGGAAGGGCCGGAGAGCGCTCGTGCGGACGTCGGTCACGCCCCTCTTCCCCCCCTCCCAGAGGCGCGGCTGACGCATCGCCGCACGGTGTCGCCGGTTCCGGCCGTCGCGGGCGCCCTCGGACTACGGGTTGGGGAGCTGGAGGAATCGGGGCAAATTCAACATAGCCGTCGACGGCGTTGACACCGGGTTGGGTAGCTGGTGGGGTTGCTCGCGTTGTGGTCCAGGCCTGTCGAGGAGGCTCCTGTGCAAGCCCGTGTGTCCGTTGTGGCCGGGCGGCGGCTGCGGCTGCAGTTGGAGCAGAGTCCGGCGCTGCGGGAGGTGCTGCAGCATCCGGCGGCGCTGAGTGCGCGGCGGGCCACCGCGCGGACGTGCCGTCAGCTGGCGCCGAGGACCGCGGACCGGCTGATCGCCGATCTGAAGGGGACGGAGCCGCTGTTGGCATCGGTGCGGGCGGAGCGTGCGGCGGGGCGGCCGGGGCGGCGGGCGATGCAGATCGCGGCCGGGGTCGCGGCCGCGGCGGTGGTCGGCGGGCTGCTGGCCGGGCCGATGCCGTCGGCGGCGTACGCGGCGACGCCCGGGCCGGACGTGGTGAGCAGCGCGCCGCAGACGCCGCTGGGCAGTATGACGAACCCCCAGGTGTTCCCGCACCCGCAGGAGCAGACGGTGGCGGGCAAGGCCGTCACGGTGCCGGCCGCGGTCACGCTGGTGCCTGCGCCCAGGGTGGACCGGGGCGCGGTGGACGCCGTGCGCGAGGTGCTGGCGATCGCCGGGGCCACCTCGGTGACCCCGCAGCCGGAGGGCGGGACGCCGGCCGCCGGCTCGCTGGTGGTGTACGTCGGCGGGGCCGCCGAGGACGCCGGCGGCGAGGTGGACCGGACGCTGCGCCAGCTGGCCGTCGCGGCCGGCTCCAAGGACGGCGCCGCGCCCTCGACCGAGGGCATGACGGACGGCGGCTACGTGCTGGCGGCCGGTCAGCTGCCTGCCCAGGGCGGCGGGACGTACGGCGCGGTGGTGCTGGCGGGCGTGGACGCGGCCGGCACCTTCTACGCCGCGCAGAGCCTGCGCCAGCTGCTCGCCGCCGTACCGGCCGGGCAGGGCCAGGGGCCGGGCGCGGCCGGGCTCGGGCTGCCCGGGATCACGCTGCGGGACTGGCCGAGCGGCGCGGCGGTGCGCGGCACCGCGGAGGCGTTCTACGGCACCCCGTGGACCGCCCAGCAGCGGCTCGACCAGGTCGACTTCCTGGGCCGCTCCAAGCAGAACTTCTACCTCTACGCCCCCGGTGACGACCCGTTCCGGCTGTCCCGCTGGCGCGACGCCTACCCCGCCGCGCAGCAGTCGGAGCTGCGCGAGCTCGGCGACCGGGCCCGGCAGAACCACGTCACCCTCGGCTACGCGATCGACCCGGGGCAGTCGCTCTGCTTCAGCTCCGACGAGGACGTCAACGCGCTGGTCTCGAAGCTGGACGGACTGCGCAAGCTCGGCTTCACCGCCTTCCAGCTGCAGTTCCTGGACGTCAGCTACGACGAGTGGCACTGCGACGACGACCACGACGCCTACGGCAGCGGTCCGGCCGCGGCCGCCAAGGCGCAGGCCGCGCTGGTCAAGAAGGTGCAGGACCGGCTGATCGCCAAGAACCCGGGCCTGGCGCCGCTGTCCGTCGTCCCCACCGAGTACCACAAGCAGGGCACCACGCCGTACCGCAAGGCGCTGGCCGACGCGCTGCCGAGCGGTGTGCAGGTGGCCTGGAGCGGCGGCGGGGTGATCCCGGAGAAGATCACCGGCGCCCAGACCTCCGACACCGGCAGCCTGTACGGGCACCCGCTGGTCACCATGGACAACTACCCGGTCAACGACGCCAGCCCGGACCGGCTCTTCCTCGGCGCCTACACCGGCCGCGAGCCGGAGGTGGCCACCCGCTCGGCGGTGCTGCTGACCGGCGCGATGCAGCAGCCGGTGGCCTCCCGGATAGCGCTCGCCACGGCCGGCGACTTCGCCTGGAACCCGACCGGCTACAAGCCCGACGACTCCTGGCAGGCCGCGGTGCGCTCGCTGGCCGGGCCGACCGGCGCCGCCGCCACGCCCGCCGGGTCGGCGCTGTCCGCGGTGACCGCGCTGGCCGGCAACAGCACCTCCTCGCCCCTGTCCAAGCAGGAGTCCGGCTACCTGACGCCGCTGCTGGACCGGTTCTGGGCCGCCGCCGAGCCCACCTCCGGCGCCACCCCGGACCTCGCCAAGCTGATAGAGGCCGCGGCCCCGGTGCGGGACGCATTCTCGGCGATGGCCACCGCCCAGCAGACCCTGTCCGGCACCCAGGCCACCGCCCAGCTCGCCGCCGAGGCCGGGCCGTGGCTGGGCCCGCTGCACGACTACGGGCTGGCCGGGCAGGCCGCGCTGGACATGCTGCTGGCCCAGAAGGGCGGCGACGGCGCGGCGGCCTGGAAGGCCCGGGTGCAGCTCAACCGGCTGCGCGCCCAGCTCTCCCAGTCCCCGGCGACCATCGGCGCGGGGGTGCTCGACCCGTTCCTGGAGCGCGCGGTGCGCGCCGCCGACAACTGGTCCGGCGTGGTCAGCGGCGGGGTCACCCCGACCACCAGCATGGGCACCGCGCACGACCACCTGCCCGCGCTGATGACCGACGGCCAGGCCGGCACCTTCTACTGGAGCTCCGCTCCCCCGCAGCCCGGCGACTCGGTCGGCGTGGACCTGGGCGCCGGCCGGCCGATCACCGGTGTCACGGTGCTGATGGGCGGCTGGGGCGACGGCCCGGACGCGCAGACCGCCGTGGACGACTACATCCGCGACGGCGTGCTGGAGTACAGCACCGGCGAGGGCGGCTGGAAGCAGCTCACCGTGGTGAAGAACCAGAAGACGGTCAGCGCCCAGCTGCCGCCGGGCACGGTGGTACGGGCGGTACGGCTGCGGGCCACGGCCGCGCAGAAGACCGCCGTCGCGGTGCGCGAGTTCACCGTCACCGCCCCCGACGAGGCCCCGGCCAGCGTCTCCGGCGGGCCCGTCGCGCTGCCCGGCTCCTCGGCCGCGGCCGTGCTGGACGGCAACCCGGACACCGCGTACCGCGCCGCCAATCCGCCCACCGCGCAGGACCAGCCGCTCACCGTCGAGCTCGGCAGCGCCCGCCCGCTGGACCGGCTGACCGTGCTCACCGACCCGAACGTGCACGCCACCGCCACCGTCGCGGTGCGCCGCTCCGACGGCACCTGGACGGACATCGGCACCGTGCAGCCCGGCTACAACGAGCTGCCGGCCGGCGGACAGCTGGCCGACGCCTTCCGGCTGACCTGGAAGCCCGGCGGCGACCCGCCGGTGGTCAACCAGGTGATCCCCTGGTACGCGGACGTCCCGGCGGCCCGGCTCAGCCTGGCCGACCCGGCGCTGGACGTGGTCACCGGCGCGGCCTCGCCCGCCAAGACCCAGGCCACCGTCGAGGCCGGCCGCCCCGAGGGCACCACCGGCGAGCTGCGCACCGAGGTGCCGGCCGCCGCCAAGGGCCTGACCGTGACCCCGGCTGGCCCGGTGACCGTGCCGCGCGGCGGCCGGGTGGGCGTGCCGCTGCTGGTCACCGCCGCGCCTGGGACGCCGTCCGGGACGTACCAGGTGCCGGTGTCGTACGTGGCGGGCGGCACCACCGTGAAGCAGGTGCTGCAGGTGCACGTGGTGCCGCCGACCAGCGGGCCGGACCTGGCGGTCGGCTCGACGGCGACCTCCTCGGGCGACGAGACGCCGTCCTTCCCGGCCTCGGCGGTCGCCGACGGCGACCCCAAGACCCGCTGGTCCTCGCCGGCCAAGGACGACGCCTGGGTGCAGCTGGCGCTGCCGCAGCCCGTCCACCTGGGCGCGGCGGTGCTGCACTGGCAGTCCGCGTACGCCTCCTCGTACAAGCTCCAGGTCTCGCCGGACGGCAGCACCTGGACGGACGCGGCGGCGGTGGACAACGGCAAGGGCGGGGACGAGACGGTGCGCTTCGACGCCTCGAACGTCCGGTTCGTCCGGATGCAGGGCGTGGCGCGGGCCACCAAGTTCGGCTACTCGCTGTACGGCATCGAGCTGTACGCCGTCACCGCGCCCGCCGTCCCACCGCAGCCGCCGACCACCCCGCCGACCCAGCCGAACCCGCCCCAGCCGAACCCGGGCCAGCCGGGGACCGCGCCCACGACGCCTCCGGCCGCGCCGCCGAAGCAGTAGGAGGCCGCCGGGGCGGGGTGGCCCGGCGAGCCGAAGGGGCGGGGTGGCCCGGCGAGCCGAAGGGACGGGGTGGCCCGGCGAGCCGAAGGGGCGCGCCGGTGCCGAAAGGGAGAAGCGACTAGCGAGGCACGAGCGCCGGAGCGCCGACCGTCGGCACCGGGTCAGAGCGCCCCGGAGACGAGCCGGGCCCAAAAAAGAGGGTGCAACGCGGCGGGCCGCCGGGCTCCCCAGTGTGGGGGGCGCGGCGGCCCATGAGGCGCGTACCGACGGTATGACGGGCGGGCCCTTGTGGTGCTTCGGTCAGGCGGAGAGCGGTTCAGGCTGCTCACCGCGGCGGACGGGGGCGGGGTGGGCGCCGTGCGCCCGGCCGATCGGGACGGAGTGGTTCGGCTCGGTATGGTCGTGATGCTCGTACTCGCCCCACTGCGGGGCGCGCAGCTGGTCCGAGCCGCCGTAGGGCTCCAGGTAGGGCCGCCAGCGCGGGTCCTTGATCCCGGTGCCGATGATTCGCCAGGCGAGGCCGCTGGGCGGTGCGGGCGGGCGCTTCATCCGCCAGCCGAGTTCGGTGAGGTGACGGTCGGCCTTGGTGTGGTTGCAACGGCGGCAGGCTGCCACCACGTTGTCCCACCGGTGCTGGCCTCCCCGGCTGCGCGGGATGACGTGGTCGACGCTGGTGGCGGCGGCCCCGCAGTAGACGCAGCGGCCGTGGTCCCGGGCGAACAGCGCCCGGCGGGTGAGCGGGACGGGCCCGCAGAAGGGGACCCGGACGAAGCGGGTCAGTCGGACGACGGACGGCGCCGGAAGGGCGCTGGTGGCGCTGTGCAGAGTGACTCCCGAGTCCTCCAGGCTGACCGCCTTGTGGTTGAGGACCAGAATGAGTGCGCGGCGCATCGATACGACGCCGAGTGGCTCGTAGGACGCGTTGAGGACCAGGACATGCGGCACGGATGCCTCCTTGGACGCCTGCGGCGCGTGGCTCGCGCCGGGACGAGCGGTTGGATCGCACAACGAGTGCGCGATCTCCCCCAGTGTCGCCTTACGCCTTTGTACGGCGCCACCACTCCTGTGTAACGGACCCGACGTGGACTCCGGGTGTGGTTTGCGTCATACCCGGTATGCCCTGGGAAAGGTCGGGTTGCACCACGGTGCCGCCGGGGTACGGCGCGGTGTCCCGCCCAGGGGACGGCTCGGCCGGTCGGAGCAGCGCCCTGGCCCGTACGGCGGCCCGCCTGGGCCGTTCGGGGTCGGTCGGGTGGCGCGGGGGCGGTGCATGGGGGGAGCGCACCGGGGCGTTGACGGGGCGTCCGAGATCTTCCGTACGCCCTTCGGCGTGTCCGGGCGGATGTCCGGTAACGGATAGGCTGAGGCGCACGGTCCGCGGGCCGCTTGCGGCGGCGCGGGCCCGTCACGCCCCCAGCAAGGAAGGTCCCGCACGTGTTCCGCTCCGGCGCCACCGGTCTGACCGACGCGTCCTCGACGCTCTCCACCCCGACGCCGGCGCCCTCCCCCACCGCGCCCGGGCTGCCGCAGCTGGACCTGCGCATCCCCACCAGCACGCAGGAGGTCACCGACACCACCAAGCAGGCGGCCAGCTGGTTCGACACGCACTGGCAGAGCTGGCTGGCGGGCGGCCTCCAGATCATCCTCATCATCGTGCTCGCGATGGTCCTGCGGGTCGTGGTGAGCAAGCTGATCACCCAGCTGATCGCACGGATGGCGCGCGGTCACGAGCACCACGAGGAGAGCCGGCTGGGCGGGCTGCTGGCCAACCACGGGGTGGTGAACCCGGAGCGGCGCCAGCAGCGCTCGGAGGCGATCGGCTCGGTGCTGCGCAGCGTGGCCTCGTTCAGCATCCTGGGCACGGCGGCGCTGATGGTGCTCTCCGCGCTCGGGGTGAACCTGGCGCCGCTGCTGGCGAGTGCCGGTGTGGCCGGTGTGGCGATCGGTTTCGGCGCCCGCAACCTGGTGACGGACTTCCTCTCCGGGGTCTTCATGATCATGGAGGACCAGTACGGCGTCGGCGACGAGATCGACACCGGGGTGGCCACCGGCACGGTGCTGGAGGTCGGGCTGCGGGTGACCAAGCTGCGCGGGGCCAACGGTGAGATCTGGTACATCCGCAACGGCGAGGTGAAGCGGATCGCCAACATGAGCCAGGGCTGGGCGACCGCCTCGGTGGACGTGCAGGTCGGGTACAAGGAGGACCTGCAGCGGGTCGAGGGCCTGATCCAGGAGACCGCCGAGTCGCTGTCCAAGGAGGCGCCGTACGACGAGCTGGTCTGGGCGCCGGTGTCGATCCTGGGCGTGGAGTCGGTGGCGGCGGACTCAGTGATGGTGCGGGTCGAGGCCCGGACGGCGCCGGGCAAGGCGCCGCTGGTGTCCCGGGCGCTGCGCCAGCGGCTGAAGTCGGCCTTCGACGTGGCCGGGATCAAGGTCAAGGAGGAGGCCACGGCGGTGGCCACCGGGGTGGCGATCGCCGCCGCGGAGCCCTCGCCGCCGTCGGCGCTGTCCGACCCGACCTCGCCGCGGTACCGGGCGGCCGAGCCGATCCCGATGCCGAAGCCGCCGACGGACGACCCGACGATCGCCAAGCCGTGAGGCTCCGCTCCGCCGGTCGGCGGGTTCACTGCTGGCCTCGGTAGAGCCAGCAGAGCCCGTCAACCGATTACCTCGCGGCTGGTCTGCGGGTCGGGCCAGGGGGAGCCCTCCCACCGCACCGGTACCGGCGGCCCCGGCCTTCCTTGGCCGGGGCCGCCGCCACCTTCGCCGTTCCAACGGGGCGGGCGGGCGGGACGTCTGAGGGTTGGCCCGCGTCCAATGACGCGGGCCAACCTTTGCCATCCGTTCCCTGTTCGCCCCCTGCAGTGCGTTCCGCCCACCCCGGGCAAGGACTCGTGGACCGTGCAGAGGCAGACCTACGGGCCCGCCGGCCGGACGCTGACCGGCGACCAGCCCCGCCACTACTTCGGCCACGAGGCCCACGTCTAAGCCGAAGCCGCGTTCCGTGGCCTCGCCGTCCAGTAGCTAGCGGACCATGTAGCAGTACACCGGGGCGCCGTCCCAAGCCGGGGCCTTGTCGCCCAGCTCTCGGTAACCGAGGGCTTCGTACATCTTCATCGCAGCCTGCGCTTCGGGCCGGACCGCAAGCGTGACGCGCTCCGCCTGGGCCCCTTCGAGTACGGCCGCGTGCAGTTCCCGGCCCAGTCCCTGCCGGCGCCGATCCGGAGCCACGGCGATTTCCCGGATCACGAACGTCCGGTGTCCGTCTTCGCGGGTGAAGCCCTGGTCCAGGCCGAGGCCATTCCACCAACGGCTGTCCGACTGGAGCAGGACGCCAAAAGCGAACCCGACCAGGGCAGCACCTGCACGGGCCAGCACCAGTCGGAAGCCGGGCATGGTCCGGAACGACTCGTAGCCCTCCAGGAACTCGGCCAGGTCGCGGGGCCCCTCGAAGTACGGCGGCTCTGCGAACACCCGCTCGTACAGCGGTGCTATCTCGTCCAGCACCTGGGCAGCGGCGTCCGGATCTGTGAAGGTCTCGAAGACGGGCGTCTGCACGATTCTCCTAAGCGATCAGGTGGGCAGTGCTGGCAGCGGCCAGAGACGGATTCAACAGTTTGAGGTAGGAGTGCGCCTTCTGCATCGACGTGCGCGCCCGCCCGGACGACATCTCGGTCAGCAAGACGGCTCCCGTGGTGAGTTGGTGGGCCGACTGCTCGGTCCGGCAAGCTCCGTCTCCGCCACCGCTCTGGCCCAAGAGGTCGGCTGTTCGCTCATGCGTCGATGCTTCCCGCGTCGACTCCCAGTACACCCAGAGGGTGGAGCCGAGGAGGCGACCGCTGTCCCGCAAGTTACGGTGTCAGATGGTCGAACTCTCCGGCCTTGACTCCGCGCATGAAAGCGCGGAGTGCGTCGGGCGTGGTGGTGATGACAGTGTCGGGGTCGTCGCTCTCGCGGATCTTGATGGCACGGTCGGCGGTTGCCGCAACGTATATGCAGTTTGCGGCGTCGCCGCTGAATGAGGACTTCTGCCAGTTGTGAACGGCCATGCTCGGTCCTGTCTCAGATGCTCTGGGCGATACGACGGATGAGGTCACGGGATGCGTCGGGCTTGAGCGCGCTCATCTCCAACCGGTCCATCACAGCTCGATATTTGATCAACTGCGGCTCGGTGTCGATGAACTCGGACCTGTCTCCATCGACCTGGACGCTGTCCAATCGCGCGACCTCGGCGTTGAAGTACACGATCCCAGCGCCGGAGCTGGGGTAGCTGCCGGTGCCGAACGGGATCACCCTCAGGTCGATGTGAGGTTGCTCGCTGGCAGTCAGCAGGCATTCCAGCTGTTCACGGGCAACCTTCGGACCGCCGAAGCCCATTCGCAAGGCGGCCTCGTGAACAACAGCCGACAGCGGGATCGGCTGCTGGCCGTAGAGCACCGCCTGCCGTTTGATGCGGTGGGAGACGAGATGTTCCACTTCTGGCGGCGAGAAAGGCGGGACGACATCCCTGAAGAGCGCGCGAGCGTGTTCAGGGGTCTGGAGAAGTCCGGGGATGTGAATCGCGGAAGCGATCCGCATCGACTGTGTGTGGTGTTCGAGTTCCGCCAGGTCGAGCGCTCCGGCCGGAAGGATCTCGCGGTACTCCTCCCACCAGCCCCGGGTACGGCCGCCGGTCATGTGGGTCAGCGCATCGATTAGGGCATCATCCGCGCAGCCATAGAGGCGCGCCAGGGTCCGCACTCGGTCCGCGCTCACCGGGTAGCCGCCGGATTCGATGTTGCTGATCCGGGACTGCGTGGTGCCGTGCAGCTCCCCAGCTCGCGTCACCGACAGTCCTGCCTGCTCGCGCAATCGACGCAGCTCTGCGCCGAGTCGCCGCTGCCGGATGCTCGGCGGGGTCTTGCTGGGCGGCATCCGATGCCTCCTTCCCTCGCTCGCCGTGGCCGGCACCGTTCACCCTTTGGAGTGCCGATGATATGGATGCCCCAGAAGTGGTGGACTACATACTACCGACCGGCTAGTTTTGATTCCGCGTCAGGGCCGTCACACTGCCTGCGATGGCGGCAGCGTCACGTCCAACTCCCGTTCACGTAGGAGACTTCCATGACTGCTGCGCCGCCGCAAAACCCCGGTCCGATCACGCCCCAGCTGCCGGTCGACATGCCGTTCGAGCAGGAGCTGTGCGGGCTCGTGCTCGACACCGCACCCCGGCTGTTCGCTGTCGTCCAGGTGTGTGGCGAGGGCCTTGCGGACGCCGACGGGTGGGTCGCGGCCTGGGGGCTCGTCGACCGTGACGGGCCAACGTACGTGATCAGCGTCGACGGGCAGGCGCGAATGACTCTCGCATCTCCCGATCGAGCCTTGCGCCATTTCGCCGGGCGACCGGGGATCACCTCGCGGCTGGTCTGGCTCGCGCAGCCGAGAGCTGCCGCGATGGACCGAGCCGAAGCCGCCTGACCTTCGACCTGCTGGCACGCCTCTCGGCCGAGGAGCTGGCGCGAGCGGCCGCGTAGGGCGCGGCAGGCTCGGGTCTCCGGGGCAGATCCGCCCGGCTTGCGTTGATCACTCGCTTTCCCGTGGTTTCAGGCGGCCCGGCCGTTGCCGGCCGGGCCTCCCACCCATCGCGGCGGTTGCGGGTCGGGCCGCGGGGAGCGCTCCCACACCACTGATACCGGCGGTCCCGGCCTTCCTTGGCCGGGGCCGGGACCGCCGCCACCTTCGCCGTTCCAACGGGGTGGACGGGACGCCCAGTGTCAGGGCAGGCCCGGGTCCAATAACGCGGGCCCGCCTTTCTCATCCGCTCCGTGTTCGCCCTGCATTGCGGTCCGTCCGCCGCGATCACGATCGCGGCGGACGGCGAAAGGAGCCGCGATTGACCCACAGCCTTCCCGTCTTCTGTGCAGGAAGTCGGTCCGGCCGACTTCCTACGCAGGGGTCCGGAAATACCGTCGCCGCTTCGGCCCTGCCGAAGCGGCAACGGTCGACAAGGAGTGGCTCGCGATTTTGTAATTTCTGATGTCGCCCCTCTCCCCGCCTCAAGGGAGCGGCAGGACGTGCTGGACGCTCCGGCCAACGACCTGCCTTTGGGCGGTGGCCTCCTCGCCCGAGGAGGCCACCGCGCCTGTTTTTAGTAGCTGATTTCTAACCGGTGTGGCCCCCGGCACGCCGGGGGCCACACCGGTTTTCCCATCGTCTTTAATTCTTCTACTCATTGGCGTGCTTCCCTCCTTGCCCAAGGAGAGCGCGGCACACTCATTTTCTCTCTATACAAGTTTCTCTTTGAATGCTGGGCGAGTGTTAGCCCTGCTCCCACTCCGGCGGGAGGGGGCTTGATGCCGTCCGGTAACGCTTCGGCATCCTCCGGGGGACTGGGCATTGACACCCCGCTGACGCGGCCCGTACGGTCCTGTCCAAGGAACTGGAAAGTTTCCTAACAGTTCCGGTCCGCCAGCCGAAAGGGGAGGATTCCGGGCATGACCAAGAGCACCGCCAAGGCTCCCCTCGCCGGCACCCCGAGCCTCCTGCGTGCCATCAACGACCGTGCCGCCCTCGAACTCCTGCTGGCGAACGGCCCGCTCTCGCGCACCCAGATCGGCACCCTGACCGGGCTGTCCAAGCCCACCGCCTCCCAGCTGCTGGCCCGCCTGGAGGCGGCCGGGCTGGTCCTGCCGGTCGGCACCACGGCGGGTGGCCCGGGGCCCAACGCGCAGCTGTACCAGGTGAATCCGGCTGCCGGGTACGTCGCCGGAGTGGACGTCACCAACAGCGGGATCCGGGTCGCCGTCGCCGACATCACCGGCACCACGCTGACCGAGCACGCCGTGTCGACCAGGGGCGTCCCGGCCGCCGAGACCGTCGCCACGGTCGCCGCCGCCGTCGCCGAGGCCGTCCGGGCCGCCGGGCTGCCCGAGGGGAGCCTGCGCACCGTCGCGATCGGCGTCGGCGGCGCCCCCGACCCGGTCACCGGGAAGCTGCGCTACGCCTCCCACCTGCCGGGCTGGCACTCGCCGCGGCTGGTCGAGGAGCTGTCCGAGGCGATCGGCGCGCCGGTGTCGATCGAGAACGACGTGAACCTGGCCGCGGTCGCCGAGCAGGCCACCGGCGCGGCGGCGGGCTTCGAGGACTTCGTCCTGCTCTGGGCCGGGGCGGGCGTCGGCGCCGCGATCGTGATCGCCGGACGGCTGCACCGGGGCTTCACCGGCGGCGCCGGGGAGGTCGGCTACATGCCGGTGCCCGACTCGCCGGTCGAGTGGGACGCCCGGCGGCGCAAGTTCGGCGGCTTCCAGGCCCAGGTCGGCGCACCCGCCGTCCGTGCCCTGGCCCGCGAGCACGGCCTCGGCGCGCCCAGCGCGGAGGAGTCGATCGCCAAGGCCCTGGCCACCCCGGGCGCCGGCGACACCTTCCTGACCGAACTGGCCGGGCGGCTCGCCGTCGGGCTGGCCGTGATCGTCGCCGTGGTCGACCCCCAGCTGGTGGTCCTCTCCGGCGCGGTGCCGAGCGCGGGCGGCGAACGCCTGCGCACGCTCGTCGAGGACGAACTGGCCCGGATCTGCCTCGCCCGGCCGGAAGTCCGCAGCAGTGCCCTGCCCGGCTCACCCGTCCTGCACGGCGCCCTGCAACGCGCCCTCGCCGACGCCCGCGAGGCGGTCTTCTCCACCCACTGATGCTCCCCCTGTCACCTCGTTCACCTGCACCCACCTCTCCCCTACCCCCTACGCGGGACCCGAGGCGATGACGCCTGCCCGCGCACCCCCAGGAGGACCTCGAAGTGCACCCCACCACCTCCCGCAGGGGCCGCCGCACGATCGCCGCCGTCGCCGGCAGCGCCGTCCTGGCCCTGCTCGCCAGCGCCTGCACCGGTTCCAACGACGCGGGCGGCACCGACGACTCGGCCGGCGGCAAGGACGTCACCATCACCTTCTGGCACGGCTGGAGCCAGGACAACGAGGTGAAGGCGATCAACGACAACATCGCCGCCTTCGAGAAGGCCCATCCCAACATCCACGTCAAGACCGTGGGCAACATCGCGGACGACAAGGTCAACCAGGCCCTGCGGGCCGGTGGCGACGACGCGCCGGACGTGGTGTCCTCCTTCACCACCAACAACGTCGGCATGTTCTGCTCGACCAAGGCCTTCGTCGACCTCAAGCCCCTCCTGCAGAAGAGCGGCATCGACGCGGCCAAGACCTTCCCGGCCGCGATGCTCGACTACTCGCGGTTCCAGGGCAACCAGTGCTCGCTGCCGCTGCTCGGCGACGCCTACGGCCTGTACTACAACAAGCAGGCCTTCGCCGCGGCCGGCATCGCGAACCCGCCCAGGACCTTCAGCGAATTCGCCGACGACGCCAAGAAGTTGACCGTCGCCGACGGCGACTCGTACAAGCAGCTCGGCTTCATGCCGCTGTACCACGGCTACGAGTCCACCACCGAGCACTTCCTCGGCCAGTACGGCGCCACCTACTTCGGCGCCGACGGCAAGTCGAACATCGCCGCCGATCCGAAGGTCGCCGCGATGCTCAACTGGCAGAAGGGCCTGGTCGACCAGCTCGGCGGCTACGCCAAGCTGGACAAGTTCCGCGCCACCTTCGGCGAGGAGTTCAGCGCCAAGAACCCCTTCCACACCGGCCAGGTCGCGATGGCCATCGACGGCGAGTGGCGCACCGCCTCGCTCGCCGAGAACAAGCCCGACTTCGACTGGGCCACCGCGCCGTTCCCCGTCCCGGACGACCAGGCCGACACCTACGGCCGCGGCTACCAGACCGGCACCATCGTCGGCATCGCCAGCACCAGCAAGAAGCAGGCCGCGGCCTGGGAGCTGGTCAAGTACCTGACCACCGACACCGACGCGGTGGTCAACTTCGCCAACGCGATCCACAACGTGCCGAGCACCTTCGACGCACTCAACTCGCCGAAGCTGGTGAGCGACCCCAATTTCAAGACCTTCCTGGACGTCGCCAAGAACCCGCACTCGGGCACCACCCCGGCCAGCGTCAACGGCGGCGGCTACCTCCTCTCGCTGCAGAACCTCGGTTACGACTACGAGTCCGGCAAGCAGACCGACCTGCCGGCCGGCCTGGCCGCCACGGCGAAGCAGATCGACACCGACATCGCCCAGGCCAAGTAAGCGGCGGGAACGGTCCACGGAGCTCCCATGTCACTCGCGTTCGGCACCCGCAAGGAAGGCGCCCCCGAGGGCGGCGCCGCCAAGGGCACTGGACCGGCCGGCCCGGCGGCGTCCTCCACGCAGCGCCTGCTGCGCCGGAAGCGTCGCCGGGAGGCGGCCCGCACCCTCGCCTTCCTCTCGCCCTGGCTGATCGGGTTCAGCGTCTTCTTCGTCTACCCGCTGGTCTCGACCGTCTACTTCTCCTTCACCCAGTACAACGGCTTCGGCGCGCCCAGCTTCAACGGGCTGAAGAACTGGGACTACGTCCTCAACGAGCTGCCGACCTTCTGGCAGGGCCTGCGCAACACCCTGTGGCTGGTCGTCGTCATGGTGACCCTGCGGGTCGCCTTCGGCCTCGGCGTCGGACTGCTGATCACCAAGATCAAGACCGGCGTCGGCTTCTTCCGCACGGTGTTCTACCTGCCGTACCTGGCCCCGCCGGTGGCCGCCACCGTCGCCTTCGCCTTCCTGCTCAACCCGGGCACCGGCCCGGTCAACCACCTGCTCGGCGAGCTCGGTCTGCCGCAGCCCGGCTGGTTCGCCGACCCCGACTGGTCCAAGCCCGCGCTCACCATGCTCGCCATGTGGGGCGTCGGCGACCTGATGGTCATCTTCATGGCCTCGCTGCTGGACGTCCCCAAGGAGCAGTACGAGGCGGCCGAGCTGGACGGCGCCGGCCCGCTCCAGAGGTTCCGGTACGTCACGCTGCCGAACATCTCGCCGATCATCATGTTCGCGGTGGTCACCGGGGTCATCCAGACCATGCAGTACTACACCCAGGCGATCGTCGCCGGGAAGGTCGCCAGCGGCGTCGCGGGCAACTCCGGCCAGCAGTTCGAGCCGGGCTTCCCCCAGGGCTCCACCTGGACCCTGCCGCAGATGGTCTACAACCTCGGCTTCCAGCGCTTCGACTACGGCGCGGCCTGCGTCGTCGCCCTGGTGCTGTTCGCCATCTCGATGGCCGTCACCTCGATCCTGCTCCGCCGCCGGTCCGGCTTCATGGCGAGCGACGACTAGCGGACCGAATCGCGGACCAATGAGGACTTCACCATGACTCTCAGCTCCACGCTCACCAAGACGCCCTCCCCGGCCGGCGCCCCCAGGGCCGGCGGTCCCGCCGCCCGGGCCGCCAGGCGCCGTGCCGTGCTCAACTGGGTGGCCGTGCACTCGCTGGCGATCGCCGCCGCGCTGTTCTTCCTGCTGCCCTTCGTCTTCGTCTTCCTCACCTCGGTGATGGACGACCAGCAGGCGCTCACCACCGACTACTGGCCCACCCACTGGGAGTGGGGCAACTACGGCAAGGTGTGGGACACCCCCGGTTTCCTCACCTGGTGGCGCAACACCCTGGTGTACGCCGGCGCCGGCACCCTGCTGACCATCGTCTCCAGCCTGCCGGTCGCCTACGCGCTCGCCAAGTTCCGCTTCCGCGGCCGCAACCTGGCGCTGATGGCGGTCATCGCGATGATGATGCTGCCGCCGCAGGTCACCGTCATCCCGATGTACCTGTTCTGGGCCAAGCAGATGGGCATGGGCGGCTCGCTCTGGCCGCTGATCATCCCGATGGCCTTCGGCGACGCCTTCTCGATCTTCCTGCTGCGCCAGTTCCTGATGACCATCCCCAAGGAGTACATCGAGGCCGCCCGGATCGACGGCTGCGGCGACCTGCGCACCCTGCTGCGGGTGGTCCTGCCGATGGCCAGGCCGGCCATCGCCGCCGTCGCGCTGTTCCAGTTCTTCTACTGCTGGAACGACTACTTCGGCCCGCAGATCTACGCCAGCAACAACCACGAGGCCTGGACGCTCAGTTACGGCCTGGAGTCGTTCAAGGCCGCCCACCACACCAACTGGAACCTCACCATGGCCGCCACCCTGCTGGTGATGGCGCCGGTGATCGTCCTCTTCTTCTTCGCACAGAAGGCCTTCATCGAAGGCGTGACACTGACAGGGGTCAAGGGCTGATGTCCGCACCGAAGATGTCCGCACCGAAGATGTCCGCGCCGAAGATGTCCGCACTGAAGTTGGCAATCGTCGGCGGTGGTTCGACCTACACCCCGGAGCTGATCGACGGCTTCGCCCGGCTGCGCGACTGCCTGCCGATCGGCGAACTGGTGCTGATCGACCCGGCCGCCGAACGGCTGGAGCTGATCGGCGGCCTGGCCCGACGGATCTTCGCCAAGCAGGGGCACTCGGCCACGGTCGCCACGACCACGGACCTGGCGGCGGGGGTCGCGGACGCCGACGCCGTCCTGCTCCAACTGCGCGTCGGCGGGCAGGCCGCCCGCAACCGGGACGAGACCTGGCCGCTGGAGTGCGGCTGCGTCGGCCAGGAGACCACCGGCGCGGGCGGGCTCGCCAAGGCGCTGCGCACCGTCCCGGTCGTGCTGGACATCGCCGAGCAGGTCCGCCGGACCAACCCGGACGCCTGGATCGTGGACTTCACCAACCCGGTCGGCATCGTCACCCGGGCCCTGCAGAGCGCCGGCCACAAGGCCGTCGGGCTGTGCAACGTCGCGATCGGCTTCCAGCGCAAGTTCGCGGCGCACCTGGGGGTCGCGCCGGAGCTGGTCCGGCTGGACCACGTCGGGCTCAACCACCTGACCTGGGAGCGCGGGGTGACCCTGCTGGACGGTCCCGGCTCCTCCGCCGGGCGGGAGGTGCTGCCCGAGTTGCTGCGGGACTTCGGCAAGGAGATCGCCGACCACCTCCACCTGCCGCAGCCCTTCGTCCAGCGGCTCGGCGTGGTGCCCTCGTACTACCTGCGGTACTTCTACCAGCACGACGCGGTGGTCGAGGAGCTCAAGGCGCAGGGCTCGCGGGCCGCGCAGGTCGCCGAGATCGAACGGCAGCTGCTGGAGCTGTACGCCGACCCCGGCCTGGACACCAAGCCGGAGCTGCTCGGCGAGCGCGGCGGGGCCTTCTACTCGGAGGCGGCCGTCCAGCTGATCGCGGCGCTGCTGGGCACCGGCGGCGGGACGTCCGTGCAGGTGGTGAACACCCGCAACGACGGCGTACTGCCCTTCCTGCCGGACGACGCCGTCATCGAGGTACCGGCCGAGGTGGACGCCGACGGCGTGCGGCCGCTGCCGCAGCGGCCGGTCGAGCCGCTGTTCGCCGGGCTGATCGCCGCCGTCACCTCGTACGAGCACCTCGCGCTCGACGCCGCCCTGCGCGGCGGGCGCGACCGGGTCTTCGACGCCCTGCTCGCCCACCCGCTGGTCGGCCAGATCGAACGCGCCGACCGGCTCACGGACCTGCTGCTCGCCCACAACCGCGAGCACCTCGCCTGGGCCTGATCGGCCCGGTGCCCGGCAGCCAGGCCCGCGACGGATCGCGGGCCTGGCGCCGCGAGGAGACCGACCATCCCCGGCCGGGAACCCCGACCGGGCCACGTACGAGCCGCGGGGACCTCATGACCCACCAGCCCGAACCACTCCTGCCCGGCGTACTCGCCATCGACGCGGGCAACTCCAAGACCGACGTCGCCCTGATCGGCGTCGACGGCACCGTCCTGGGCACCGCCCGCGGCGGCGGCTTCGCGCCCCAGAGGATCGGCGGCGCCGCAGCCGTCGCCGGCCTCGCCCCGCTGGTCGAGGAGGCCGCCGCGGCGGCCGGCCACCCCTCCTGGAACGGCGTGCTCACCAGCCACGTCAGCGCCTGCCTGGCCAACGCCGACCTCCCGGTGGAGGAGGAGGCGCTGCGCACCGCCCTCGAATCGCACCCCTGGGGCGCCAGCAACACCGTCGTCAACGACACCTTCGGCCTGCTGTGGGCCGGCACCGACGGCCCGCGCGGGGTCGCGGTGGTCTGCGGCGCCGGGATCAACTGCGTCGGCCTGCTGCCGGACGGGCGCACCGCCCGCTTCCCCGCGCTCGGCGAGCTCACCGGCGACTGGGGCGGCGGCTCCGGGCTCGCCATCACCAGCATGTGGCACGCCGTCCGCGCGGAGGACGGGCGCGGCGGGCCGACCGCGCTGGCCCGGGCCATCGCCGAGCACTTCGGCCTGCCCAGCGCCGGGGCCGTCGCCGAGGCCGTCCACCTCGGGCACCTGCCGAGCGCCCGGCTGCACGAGATCGTCCGGGTGCTGTTCGCGGTCGCGGGCGAAGGGGACGCCACCGCCCTGGAGCTGATCGACCGGCAGGCCGACGAGATCGTCCGGCTGGCCGTCGTCGCGCTGAGACGGCTGGACCTGCTGGACGTCCCCGCCCCGGTGGTGCTCGGCGGCGGGGTGCTCGCCTCCCGGCAGCCGCTGCTGCTCGACAACCTCACGGCGCGCCTCGCCGAGGCCGCCCCGCTGGCCGAGCCGCGGGTGGTCGTCGCGCCGCCCGTCCTGGGCGCGGCGCTGCTCGGGCTCGACCACCTGGGCGTGGAGCCGGCGGCGCAGGCGCGGGTGCGCGAGGCGTACGAGGCGCAGCGGGCGGTCTCGGTCTGAGGCCTGCCTTCTCCCCCAGCCTCCCGCCCCCGCCGGATCCGCACGTCCGGCGGGGGCGGGAACCGTTCAGCGCGCGCCGGTCGTGTACCCGAGTGCAGAGCAGCGCCGCCGCCCGGGGAGACTTGTGCCATGGCCGTGCCCCGCATCCTCCTCGCCGCCGCCGTGCTGACCGGCACCGCTCTGGTCTGCCTCACCGGCTGCACCCCCGCCGACTCCCGCCCGACGGTGAACGCGGCCTCCTCCGCCGCCGCCCTCGCCGACGAGGGCGCCGACGACCCGCTGGACGGCGGGGAGGACCTCGCCGACGACGAGGCCGCCGACTCGCCCGTCCCCGGCACCATCGCCGCTCCGGACACCGGCTACCCGTGCCCGGCCCCCAGTCGACTGCCCGGCCACCAGGTGCTCGTCATCGTCGCCGCCGACCCGGCCGAGCTCACCGCCCAGCCCGGCCGCTACACCTGCGACCCGCCCCACTACGAGGCCACCGGCACGCCCGTCCACTACGGCTTCGCGGCCTCCGGCGTGGCGGCGACGCTGGTCGACCGCCCGCACGGGGACGCGGCGAAGCCCGTCCAGCTGGACGAGCTGGTCACCCACCTCAACGACTGCCTCGCCGAGCGCGACCCGGCGGATCCGTACGCCTGCTTCGGCAACGCCTACGACGCGGTGCTCGACTCACACGGGCGGATCATGCGGATCGGGGAGATCGAGGAGCCGTAGGGGCCGGTGGGGCCGTAGGGGCCGGTCGGCTCGCCCCGGGGTTCAGGAGGGCGGCGGCCTCGGCCAGCGTGGTGAGGCCGTGGGGCTCGACGGTGCGCGCCTGGACGACCATGCCGTGGGACCCGCCGGTGAGCTGATTGTGATGCGAATCGGCCATGGCACCGGTGTTCCCGCGGACGGCGCTCGCAGTGGTGCGGACAAGGTAGGGCACCGGCCGGGGGCTGGGAAGGGGCGGTTATGGCCGTTCGGTGGAGGTCGCGGGGAGGGCGTGGGGGGACGAATACGGTGTAGACCGTCCCCTCAACTGTTGAGATTCGGCTGTGCTACGCGTGTCAACGGCCCGTCAGCTGCGGTCTTTTGATGTTCTATACGTTCGCCGGGTGTTCCCTTGGGGTTGGTCTTACTATCGGCGTCGTTGACCCGGTTTCGGCGGCGATGCTTTGCTTCCGGCCGTCGGCGCTAAACCGGTCCCCCATCCCCACTTCACTGACTGTTCATGACGACCAGCCAGTGGTTCCGGGTCACCGTCGTCGCTCCTCCCCATTTGTCCCCCACAGTGCCGCCGTGCCCCATCCGTGCACGGTCGGCATGAGAGAGGAACCCTCACGATGGGCATGTCCCCCACCTCCCGCAAGGCGCGCGTCCGGGCCCTGACCGGGCTCAGCGCACTGGCGCTGGCCGCCACCGGTTTCGCCGCCGCTCCGGCCGCCCAGGCGGACCAGCCGAGCAGCGAGTTCGCCGGGAACAGCCACCCGTACCGGCACGGCGTCGTCCCCACCAAGGAGAGCGCCGAGCACGCCAACGCCTCCTCCGCGGCCGCGACCCGGACGTCGAACCTGAAGTTCGGCGGCGGCGTCGACGGCATCGGTGTCACCACCGGCGCTCCGAAGGTCTACGTGGTCATCTGGGGCTCCCAGTGGGGCACCCCGGGCACCGACGCCAACGGCTACACCACGATGTCCGGCGACCCGTCGGGCGAGGCCGTCCGCGCGCAGCAGCTGTACAAGGGCCTGGGCACCAACAACGAACTCTGGTCCGGCGTCCTGACCCAGTACTGCGAGGGCGTCGCCAAGGGCTCCACCACCTGCGCGTCGACCGCCCCGCACGTCGGCTACCCGACCGGCGGCGCGCTGGCCGGCGTCTGGGTGGACAACTCGACCGCCGCGCCGAGCCAGGCCACCGGCAACCAGATCGCCACCGAGGCCGTGAAGGCCGCCGGGCACTTCGGCAACACCACCGCGGCCTCCAACCGCAACGCGCAGTACATCGTGCTCTCGCCGACCGGGACCCACCCGGACGGCTTCAACACCTCCACGGGCCAGTTCTGCGCCTGGCACGACTGGAACGGCGACACCACGCTGAGCGGCGGCGCGGCCGCCTCGCCGTACGGTGACGTGGCGTTCAGCAACAACCCGTACGTGACGGACATGGGCGCCTCCTGCGGCCAGAACTACGTCAACAGCGGCAGCGCGGGCCTGCTGGACGGCGTGACCATCGTCTACGGCCACGAGTACGCGGAGACCGTCACCGACCAGAACCCGGCCGGCGGTTGGACCGACTCCTCCGGCGCCGAGAACGGCGACAAGTGCGCCTGGAAGGGCACCGGCGGCACCGGCGGCGCGCAGAACGTGAACTTCTCGACCGGCTCGTTCGCCATGCAGGCGACCTGGTCGAACGCGGTCAGCGCCTGCCAGATCTCGCACGCGATCGTCCCCTGAGGCATCGCCTATGACGATCTGACACAGGGGTAGAGCGCCGGGGTGGGTTGTGCGGGCCCACCCCGGCGCTCGTCGCGTTCCCGGGGCGTGTCCTAGGAGGGCGCGACGAGGCCGAACTCGTAGGCGTGGATGACCAGATGGACCCGGTCCCGGGCGCCCAGCTTGGTGAACAGCCGGGCGACGTGCGCCTTGGCGGTGGCCACACTGATGGTGAGCTCCTCGGCGATCTCCGTGTTGGACAGGCCGCGGCCGACCAGGGTCAGCACCTCGCGCTCGCGCTCGGTAATGCCCTCGACGGACTTCCGGGGCCGGGCGGAGGCCTCCGGGCGGGCGGCGAACTCGCCGATCAGGCGCCGGGTGATGCCGGGCGCGAGCAGGGCGTCCCCGGCGGCGACCACCCGCACGCCGTCCAGGATGGTCTCCAGGGCCAGGTCCTTGACCAGGAAGCCGCTCGCCCCGGCGCGCAGCGCGCCGTACACGTAGTCGTCGTCGTCGAAGGTGGTGAGGACGAGCACGTGGGTGGGCAGCTCCGGGTCGGCGAGGATCCGGCGGGTCGCCTCGATGCCGTCCATGCCGGGCATCCGGATGTCCATCACGGCGACGTCCGGGCGCAGCCGGGCGACCAGTTCGACGGCCTCGGCGCCGTTGCCGGCCTCGCCGACCACCTCCAGGTCGGGGGCGTCGGCGATGAGCACCCGCAGACCGGTGCGGATGAGCGGCTGGTCATCGACCAGGACGACGCGGATCACGGTCCCACCTCCGGGGCGGCTTCTTCGGGGATCGGCAGTCGGGCGGCGACGCGGAAGCCGCCCTCGGGGCGCGGGCCGGCGCTGAACTCGCCGTGCAGCAGGGCGACCCGCTCGCGCATGCCGGCCAGGCCGTAGCCGGTGCCGGGGGTGCCGGTCGCGGCGCCGGCACCCAAGTCCACGACGGTGACGGCGAGTTCCTCCGGCCGGTAGTCGAGGGTGACGTGACAGTCGCGGGTGCCGGAGTGCTTGACCACGTTGGTGACGGCCTCCTGGACGATCCGGTAGGCGGCGAGGTCCACCTCGGGCGGAAGGGTACGGGCATCGCCGCGCCGGGTGAGCGCGACCCGCACTCCGGCGCCCGCCGCCTTCTCCATCATCCGGTCCAACTCGTCGAGCCCCGGCGCGACTTCGAGCGGCGCCGACTCCCCCTCACCCTGTCGCAGCGCGCCCAGCATCCGGCGCAGGCCGGCCAGGGTCTCCCGGCTGGTGGCCTCGATGGCGTTCAGCGCGTTGCGGGTCTCGGCGGGCTGGGTGTCCATGACCCGGCTGCCCATGCCCGCCTGGATCGCGATGATGCCGATATTGTGGGCGACCATGTCGTGCAACTCACGGGCGATGCGTAGCCGTTCGGCGGTGACCGCCTGCTCGGTGGCGCGCCCGCGCAGGGCCTCGGTGTGGGCGCGGCCCTGGTGGATCGTGTTGCCGACCAGCCAGGCGATCAGGACGGTCGCACCGAAGCCGGCGTAGGCGAGCGGGTTGACGGGGTAGTCGTTGACGGCACCCCAGAGCAGCAGCGCGCCGAGCGTGGCGAGCGGCAGCCCGAGGGCGCTCAGCGAGACCGCGCGGGAGCGGGTGGCCGCGCAGTAGCCGACGACGGCGTCGGCTATCAGGAACTGCAGCGGAGCCGTCTCCGGGACCTCCCACATCCCGAGTGCGAAGATGCTGCCCGCGAGCGCCACCGCGATGGCCGCCAGCGGCAGCCGGACCAGCAGGAACGCGACCAGGGTGGTGACGACGGCGGTGACCACCAGCGGCATGTCCTCGGGGTTGCCGTGGTAGTCGAACAGGAGACGCAGCTCGTCGGCCCGGGTAAAGAAGCGGAACACGACCAGGGCCAACCAGAGCGCCGCCACCCACACGCCCGCGGGCAGTCGCCTGAGCAGGGGCGGGCGAGGGTTGGTGATCATGACGCGATGGTAGCGGCGGGCTGCGCGGCGGCGCATTGGCCCGCGGGAGTAATCCCGGGGGCGGGTGCGGCGGCGGTCGGTTGTGGCCTGCGGCCCGATGCCCGATGACGGCCCTGACCGGCAGCGTTGTCCCCGTGATCGAGATCGAGCGACTGACCAAGCGGTACGGCGCCACCACGGCCGTCGACCAGTTGACCTTCACCGTCCGGCCGGGCGCCGTCACCGGCTTCCTCGGCCCCAACGGCGCGGGCAAGTCCACCACGCTGCGGATGATCCTGGGCCTCAACACCGCCACCGGGGGCACCGTCACCGTGGACGGCGTGCCCTTCGCGAACCGGCCGCGCGGCCTGCGGCACGTCGGCGCCCTGCTGGACGCCGGGGACGTGCACGGCGGGCGCAGCGCCCGGGCACACCTGTCGGCGCTGGCCCGCAGCAACCGGATCCCGCTCGGACGGGTGGACGAGGTGCTGGCGGAGGTCGGCCTCGGCAAGGCCGCCGGGCGGCGGATCGGCGGCTACTCGCTGGGCATGAAGCAGCGTCTGGGCATCGCCGGCGCGCTGCTCGGTGACCCGCCCGTGCTGCTCTTCGACGAGCCGCTGAACGGGCTGGACCCGGAGGGCGTGCTCTGGGTACGCGGGCTGTTCAGACGGCTCGCGGACGAGGGGCGGACGGTCTTCGTCTCCAGCCACATGATGGCCGAGATGGAGCACACCGCCGACCACCTGGTGGTGATCGGGCGCGGACGGCTCATCGCGGACGAGAGCCTGGCCGAGTTCTCGGCCCGCAACGCGGAGTCGAGCGTGGCCGTGCGGGCGCCGGAACTTTCACTGCTGGCCGATGCCATGCGCGCCGAGGGCGCCGAAGTCGGCGTGGTGGAGCCTCAGTTCGGGATCGTCACCGGAATGCCCGCCGAACGGATCGGTGAACTCGCGCTGCGCCACGGCGTGGTGCTGCACGAGCTCGCCACCCGCACGTCGTCCCTGGAGTCGGCGTTCATGTCCCTGACCGCCGACAGTGTCGAGTACCTGGCTGGAGAGGCCCGATGAGCACCATGACTCTGATCCGCGCGGAGGCCGCCCGCGCCGCCGAAACGGCACCCCGGTTCACCGACCTGCTCGCCGCCGAGTGGATCAAACTGCGGTCGCTGCGGTCGACGTACTGGGTGCTGGCGCTCGCCTCGCTGGTGGCGATCGCCATCAACATCAACGCCGTCCACAGCGACCTGACGTACATCGACCACCCGCCGCCGCGGCTGCCCGGCATACCGCCGTACCGGTACGACCCGCTGTTCCACGGCCTGAGCGACATCGCCTGCTACCTGATGGCGATCGCGGCCGGCAGCCTCGGGGCGATCACGGTCTTCGGCGAGTACACCACCGGCATGATCCGCACCACCTTCGCCGCCGTGCCCGACCGGCGCGGGGTGATCACCGCCAAGGTGCTGCTGATCGGCGGGATCACCTCGCTCGCCGGGATCGTGGTGTCGACGCTGTCCTTCTTCACCACCAACGCCATGCTGGCCTCCCGGCACGTCGGGCTCTCCATCACCGAAGGCGTCAGCCTGCAGGCCGTCCTCGCCTACGCGGCGATCGTGCCGGTCTGCGCGCTGATCGGCATGGCCCTGGGCGCGGTGCTGCGGCACGCCACCGCCTCGATCGTGTCGCTGGTGCTGCTGTTCTTCATCATGCCGCTGATGTTCGGCGGCGACCGCTACCGGTGGTTGCACGAGATCGGCAGCCACCTGCCGCTGGCCACCGTCGGCCGGCTCACCTACAACCCCAATTCCTCCACCACGACCAGCAAGTGGGCGCCGAGCGTGCTGGACTCCTGGATCACCATGGGCGTTTGGGCGGCGGTGGCGGTGGCGGTGACGATGGTCGTAGTGCGACGGCGGGACGTCTGAAGTCCGTTCCGGTCACCGGATGTCGAGGCGCCGCGCGGTCTCGGCGGGCAGCTGGTACGGGCGTTCGGGCGGCAGCAGCCGCTGCGCCTTCGCCACCCGGCCCCCGCGGACCAGCGCGGCGATCCGCTGCACCTGCGGGGTGAGGTCGGTGCACCCCCTGGCCCGGCACGCTGCCAGGGCGGGCGGGCCCGGCGCAACGGGATTGTCGGGCCACCGGATCGTCGGGGCTACGGGATGAGCTGGGCGCCGATCACGCCGTGCCCGGCCTCGACGATGGCGCGCCGGACGGGGACGACGGCGTCGATCACGGCCCGCCACGGTAGGCGTCGCCACCGACAGCCGGTGGCGACGCCGGGCGGGGCGGCGTCAGGCGGCTGGGGCGGCGGCCTTGGCGCGGAAGGCGCCGAGGGTGGCCGGGTCGACGCCGCAGGCGGGGAGGAAGGCCGCCGCGCCGCCGTGGTGGGTGTGGACGCGGTGGAGGAAGACGGTCATCGCCTCGGCGGGGGCCTCCAGCAGGGGGGCGGGGATGGTGAGGTGGCGGCCGTCGGAGTCGGTGACGCGGGTGGGGCCCTGGGTGTTGAGGGCGGTGCGGTGGCGTTCGGCGAGGTTGGCGAAGATCTGCGGGAGGGCGTCGGCGGTGCGGGCGTAGTCGGCGACGATGCGGTCCGCGGGGACGCCGAGGAGGTCGAGCAGGAGGGCGGTCAGCAGGCCGGTGCGGTCCTTGCCTGCGGCGCAGTGGAGCAGGACGGCGCCGGGGCGGGCGGCGGCCTCGACGGCGGCGGTGACGGCCTCGGGGGCGGACTCGGCGAGCAGCACGTAGAACTCGCCGAGGTCGGCGGCGGTGGTCATGG
Source organism: Kitasatospora sp. NPDC023118 (assembly GCF_055560875.1). Lineage (NCBI taxonomy): Bacteria > Bacillati > Actinomycetota > Actinomycetes > Kitasatosporales > Streptomycetaceae > Kitasatospora > Kitasatospora sp. NPDC023118. The sequence goes on along the minus strand of NZ_JBVHHW010000028.1, from coordinate 74,363 downwards.
TGCTCATGCAAGCGGTGAGGGCGTCAGTGGCGGGGTTCACCGGGGCGGCGACGACGGCTATCCCGGCCTCCTCGGCGGCGGCCCAGTCCGCGGGGTGGGTCTCGCGGGGGTCGCGCAGGTCGACGACGGTGCGGATGTCGCACGCGCGCAGCTGGGCGACGACGGCCTCGTCGGCGGCCGGGTACGGCTGGGCGGAGCGGTACAGCACGCCGGGGCGGATCCGCAGGCCCTCGGGGTCGCTGAGGAGGGCGGAGTCGCGGAAGTTGACCAGGGACATGCGAGGGGCCTTTCGGGTGAAGCCGCACACGGAGACGAGCAGGACGTCTAGACGTCTAGATGTCTAACCCGTCACCGGGGTGCCGGGCAAGCCGCGGCCCGCGGGGCACCTCTCCATCCCACCCCCGTCGGCCCGCCGCGGCGAGCCGGGGGCGGCCGGCGACTTCGTAGGATCGGGACCGTGGCGACGAACCCCCCGAGCACTCCCCCGAGCACTCCTCCCAGCATCCCGCTGTACCGCCGGCTGGCCCGGCAGCTCCAGGAGCGGATCGACGCCGGCGGCTACCCGGCGGGCGCCCGGCTGCCCAGCGAGCCGGAGCTGAGCGCCGAGTTCGGCGTGAACCGGCTGACCGTGCGGCAGGCGGTGGCGGAGCTGGAGCGGGCGGCCGTGGTGGAGATCCGCCGGGGCGTGGGCACCTTCGTCCGCCCGCCCGCGGTACGGGTGTCGATCGCGGTGGACCCGCGCAGCCAGCGCTTCGACCTGGGCAGCGTCCACGACGCTCTGCCCGAGGGGGATCAGGGGGACGGCGAGTTCGTGGTCGCCGCACCGCCGGTGACCGGCTCGGCGGAGGACGAGGAGGTGGCCCGCCAGCTGGGCCGTGCGCCCCGGGAGCTGTCCCGGGTGGACTCGGTGATCCGCCTCGGCGGGCGGGCCCGGGCGGTGTGCAGCTACTGGGTGCCGTTCGGGCCGCTGCCCGCCGAGCTGCTCCGGCCCGGCCACGCCGGGAACCTGGTGCTGGACCTGGCGCGGGCGGCCGGGGTGGAGCTGGAGTACGACTGGCGGGCCTTCGGCGCGATCGGCGCGGACCTGGCGGACGCCGAACTGCTGGGTGTGCCGGCGGGCACCCCGCTGTTGGTGCGCGAGGGGGTCAGCTGCACCCCGGACGGCACCCCCGCCCTCTACGTCCGGCGCCGGATCGACGGCAGCAGCGCGCGCTTCGTGCTGCACTTCCGCGAGCGTTAGCACACCGGACCTCCGGCCGTAAGGATCCTGCTAAAGTTCACCGCCGAAATTCAGGCCGCACGGGGGTTGGCAGGACAGCGTGACCGAGGCGAACGAGTGCGACATACTCACCGAACTGGCCGAGGCCTACCTCGCCCTGCTCGCCGACGTCCCCCGCACCGGGCGCCTGCTGCGCCGGGAGGAGCTGGAGGGCCTGCGCCGGCTCGGTGAGCAGTGCGCCGAGGCCGGTTACGGGCTGCGCGAGGTGGTCGCCCAGTGCCTGGCGACCGCCCGGCGGGCCTGGCAGACGCTGCCCGGCACGACGGCCGCGAGCAGCTTCGGCGAGCTGCGCCGGGTGGGCGACGCCGTGCTGGCCGTCACCGACGCCGCACTGGCCGCGCTCGGTGAGGGGCACGAGCGGGCACAGCGCCTGGCGGTCCGTCACGAGGAGGCGGCCAGACGGGAGTTCATCGACGACCTGCTGTTCGGCCGCAGCGACCTCGGCCTGCTGGCGGAGCGCGCGGAGCGGTTCGGGCTGCGGCTGGCGGGCGCCTACACGGTGGCGGTCGCGGTCGGCGACGAGCCGTTCGCGGACGTCCATCCGCTGGTGCACCGGGTGGAGCGGGAGCTCGCCGGGCGGTTCGGCGAGCGGGACGTGCTGCTGGCCAGCAAGGACGGCCGGCTGGTGTGCATCGCCCCGGACTCCGAGCGGGCCGTGCTGGAGGCCTTCGCCGACCTGACGCTGCGCCCGGGCCCCGGCTACCGCCCGGTGCTGCGGGTGGCGACCGGCCGCCGGCACTCGGGCGCGAGCGGGGTCCTGCGCAGCTACGAGGAGGCCCTGGACGCGCTGGACTACGCGCAGCGCCTCGGCCTGCCGGCCCAGCAGCTGAAGGCCGAGGAGCTGCTGGTCTTCCCGGTGCTGATGCGCGACCGGGCGGCGATGGCCGACCTGGTGCGCAGCGTGCTCGGCCCGCTGACCGAGGCACGCGGCGGCGCCCGTCCGCTGCTGGACACCATCGCGGTACAGGCGGAGGCGGCGTACGTGAACGCGGAGGCGGCGCGCCGGCTGGGACTGAGCGTGCGCACGCTGAGCTACCGGCTGGAGCGGATCAAGGCGCTCACGGGGTACGACCCCGCCGACGCGTTGCAGCGCTTCACCCTGGAGACGGCGGCGATGGGCGCACGGCTGCTGAACTGGCCGGAGCAGCCACTCTAGGACCCGGCCGCAAACCCCGGATGACCTGCTCGGAGCCGTCCCGTTGCCCGGTTGTCGCGATGTCACCGGGAGCGCGCGTACCAGGGTGTCAAAGGGCCGTAAAGATTGCCGGATCCTGGCAATGTGCGGACGCCGCTCCCGCTGCCATGATCTCTCCGGCGCCGAAGCGCGGCGCCGGGGGAAAGACGGGGGAGCGTGGCCGGGGTGGGGGGATTCTTCGCGGCCGCGCTGGCCTTTCCGACGGCGCTGTTCAGCTTCGCGCTCGTGGTGGTCGTCGGGTACTGGCTGCTGATGCTGTTCGGCGGCCTGGTGCCCGGCGCCCTGCACGGGGGGCACGGCACCGGGCACCACCTGGGTGCCGGGCACGCCGGGCATGCGGGCCAGGTGGGTCACGTCGGACACGGTGTCGGGGGACACGGTGTCGGGGGGAGCGTGGCCCACGGGGCGCCCGGCGGGGGGATCGCCCACGGCGCGCACGGTGCCAACGGTGCGCACGGTGGTGACGGTGGCGCCCATGGGAAGAAGGGCGCCGGCCACCACGCGGGCGTGCTGGACGCGCTGGGGCTGGGCGGGGTGCCCGCGACGGTGGCGGTGTCGCTGCTGGTCGCGCTCGCCTGGTTCGTCAGTCTGGCCGGCACCGTCCTCACCTCGGGGGCACCGGCGCGCGGCGGCGCGTTCGCCGTCGCGCTGGTCGCCTCCTGGGCGGGCACCCGGGTGCTCGTCCGGCCGCTGCGGCGGCTGTTCCCCGAGGACCGGCCGATCACCCGGGGGGACTTCGTCGGCCGGGTCTGCGTGATCCGCACCGGCCGGGTGACCGCCGACTTCGGGCAGGCCGAGGTCACCGCCGAGGACGGCTCCACCGCGACCGTCCAGGTCCGCGTGCTCGCCGCCGAGCCCGGTCTGACGGCCGGCCGCACCGCCCTGATCTTCGACTACGACGCGGACGGCGAGCACTTCCTGGTGGCGCCCTTCGACCCGTCGCCGCCGGACGCCTGACCATTTCCTGACGCATCGTCACCCCGCCGTCTTCTCCATCTACTTCGCACCACCGTCTCGTCAAAGGACACCCTGATGGACACCATCGCCGTGGGTTTCGGCGTACTCGTCGCCGTCGTGCTGCTCATCCTGTTCGCCCTGCTGCTGTTCGTGGGCCGCCTGTTCCAGAAGGTCGAGCAGGGCAAGGCACTGATCGTCTCCCGGACGAAGAAGGTGGACGTCACTTTCACCGGCACGATCGTCCTGCCGATCCTGCACAAGGCCGAGTTGATGGACATCACCGCGAAGACGGTGGAGATCCACCGGGCCGGCCGGGACGGGCTGATCTGCCGGGACAACATCCGGGCGGACATCCGGATCTCCTTCTTCGTCCGGGTGAACAAGACCGTCGAGGACGTCATCAAGGTGGCGCAGTCGATCGGCACCGCCCGGGCCAGCGACCCGCAGGCGATCCAGGACTTCTTCGCCGCCAAGTTCGCCGAGGCGCTCAAGACCGTCGGCAAGCAGCTGGACTTCACCGACCTGTACACCCACCGGCACGAGTTCCGGGACCAGATCATCGCGGTCATCGGCACCGACCTCAACGGCTACACCCTTGAGGACGCGGCCATCGACCACCTGGAACAGACCCCGATGAGCCAGCTGGACGGCGACAACATCCTGGACGCCCAGGGCATCCGCAAGATCACCGAGCTGACCGCGATCGAGCACGTGCGCACCAACGAGTACCAGCGCACCGAGGAGAAGGAGATCACCCGGCAGAACGTGGACGCCCGGGAGACCGTCCTGGAGCTCGAACGCCGCCAGGCCGACGCCGAGATCCGCCAGCGCCGCGAGATCGAGACCCTGCGGGCCAAGGAGGACGCGGTGATCGCCCGGGTGCAGGAGGAGGAGCGGCTCAACGCCCAGACCGCCTTCCTGCGCACCGAGGAACTGCTCGGGGTGCAGCGGGAGAACCAGGCCCGCGAGGTCGCGGTGGCGCAGAAGAACCGCGAACGCGTGATCGCGGTGGAGAACGAGCGGATCGAGAAGGACCGCCTGCTGGAGGTGGTCGGCCGCGAACGGGAGACCGAACTGGCCGTGATGGCCAAGGAGAAGGAGGTCGAGTCCCGCCGGCGGGAGGTCGCCGACGTGGTCCGCGAGCGGGTCGCGGTCGAGCGCACCGTCGCCGAGCAGGAGGAGGCCGTCAAGACGCTGCGCGCCACCGAGGAGGCCGAGCGGGTGCGCAAGGCGGTGGTCATCCAGGCCGAGGCCGAGGCGCAGGAGAAGCTCGTCAAGGACATCAAGGCCGCCGAGGCCGCCGAGCAGGCCGCCTCGCACAAGGCCCGCGAGGCGCTGGTGCTGGCCGAGGCCCGGCAGCAGGCCGCCGAGCTGGACGCGGCCGCCAAGGTCAAGCTGGCCGAGGGCATCCGGGCGGAGGCCGCCGCCGAGGGGCTGGCCCGGGTGCAGGTGCGCGAGCAGGAGGCCGCGGCGGTGGAGAAGGTCGGCCGCGCCGAGGCCGCCGTGCAGGCCGAGAAGGCGAAGGCGGCCGCGCTGGAGGTCGGCGCCAAGCTGAAGGCCGAGGCCGAGGGCCTGACCGAGAAGGCCGCGGCGATGGCCAAGCTGGACGAGGCCTCGCGCGAACACGAGGAGTACCGGCTGCGGCTGGCCGCCGAGAAGGACGTCCGACTGGCCGGGCTGGACACGCAGCGGCAGATCGCCGAGGCGCAGGCCGCGCTGGTCGCCGCCGGGCTGGAGAAGGCGAAGATCGACATCGTCGGCGGGGACTCGGTCTTCTTCGACAAGCTGGTGCAGTCGGTGACGGCCGGCAAGAGCGTGGACGCCTTCGTCGGCCACTCGGAGACCGCCCAGGCCCTGGCCGGGCCCTGGCTGGACGGGCGGGCCAGCTTCACCGAGGACCTCACCCGGATGCTCTCCTCGGTGTCCACGGCGGACGTGCAGAACCTGACGGTCTCCGCGCTGCTGCTGCGGATGATCGGCACCGGCGGTGGCGAGCAGGCCGGGCAGCTGCGGCAACTGCTCGACTCGGCGAAGAAGTTGGGCATCGCGGAGACGCCGATCGGGGCGCTGGCCACCGCGAACGGCAGCAAGTAGCAACCCGCCGAGCACCTGAGGAACTGACCGTGGACGCCCTCGACGACACCCGGCTCGACGCCGGCACCTACGAGGTCCTGCGCGACCGGCTCGCCCGGTCAGCCACCGAACTCGCCGACCGCGCACAGGCGTTGAACGCCCGCCGGATCGCCGAGTTCGGCGGCGGGGAGCTGCGGCTCACCGGCACCGGGCGGCTGACCACCGCCCGGGCCTGCCTGCCGCAGGACCTCACCGCCGCCGGCGGACTGCTGCTGCTCGGCACCCGGCCCGACGCCTCCGCCGAGGACACCGGGGACGTCCTCAGCCTCCACCGGCCCGCCGACCTCTCCCCCGCCCCCGCCGACGGCACCCTGCTGGACGACCCGCGGCTGCGCCAGGACCTCGCCGAGCTGCGCCGCTACTTCCGCGACGCCCGGCTGGAGCGGCTGCGCCCGGTCGGCGGCAAGCTGCTCGCCGTCTTCCGCACCGGCCCGGCCGCCGCCGACGTCCGCGTCCTGCGCTGGCTGCTCGACGACGAGCGGGCCGCCTACCGGGACGGGCGCGGCGAGCGCGACCACACCCCCGCCGACGGCCAGCAGCTGGAGTGGACGGCGCTGACCCGTGACGACCAGCTGCCCGCCGCCGCCGGCACCCCGCCGCGCGCCGACCTCGCCGGTCAGCTCCACCTCGGCGTGGACGGCGGCCGGTTGAGCCTGCTCACCCCCGACGGCCGGGAGCTGCACCACGAGCCGCTGGCCGAGGCCCTGCAGACCCTCGCCGACGCCCAGATCGCCCACGCCCGGCTCGGCACTCTGCTGCTGGTGCGGGTGCGCCCGTACCAGGAGGAGACCGTCCGGCACCTGGTGGTGCACCTGCCCACCGGGAAGGTCACCCGGATCGACGCGCTCGGCCGGGCCTGCCTGCGGCTGCCCGCCGACCAGGGCGTGGCCTTCCCGGCGGCTGCCACCTCGTCGACGGCACCGTGCGCACCTTCGACCAGCCGGTGGACGGCCTCGCGTACGAGCGCACCGTCCTGTCGCCCAACGGCGAGGACGTGCTGTACGAGTTCCGCTCCGCCGCCGACGGGCGCGCGCTGCTGCAGCCGTACAACAGCGTCCGCCAGGAGGCCGCCGCCCCGCTCGCCTGCCAGGGCTACGCCCTGCTCGCCGACGGCACCCTGATCGCCCTGCGCCCGGCCGAGGACGGACCCACCCGGCTGCACCCCGTCCAGCTCTGGCAGAGCCCGTTCACCAGCGAGCGCCACGCCGCCGAACAGCCGCCCGGCACCGGCCCGTTGGCCCGGATCGGCAACGCCGACCTGGTCCGCGGCCTGGCCGACTGCCTGGCCCTGGCCCGGCTGGCCGCCGCCGGGGCTGACACCCCGGCCGGCCACCAGGCCGTGCTGGCCGCCTGCACCCGCACGGCCGACCGGCACCACTGGCTCGGCCAGAGCGGCCTGGGCGACCTCGCCGCGCCGCTCGCCGAGATCCGCGACGCCGCCCGGCGGGTGGTCGCCGAGTACGAGGCGATCGCCCAGCTCACCGCGCACGCCGCCGGGCGGACCGAGGAGGCCGCCGAGCACGTCGAGGGCCTGTTGCGCACCGCGCGCGGCGAGACCCTCGCCGACGCCGCCGAGTGGGTCGACCGGCTGGCCGGGCTGCGCCGCGCCCAGGGCCTGGTCGAGGCGCTGCGCGAACTGCCGCGCTCGGACCGGGAACGGATCGACGCGCTCGCCGAACACCTCGCCCAGGGACTCGCCGAGGCCGCCGACCGGGCCGTCGTCCAGCTCGCCGAGCCCGCCGCCTTCGAACCGCACCGGCGGCGGGCCGACGAGCTGGCCGAGCGCTGCGCCGCCATCACCACCGCCGCCGAGGCAGAGCCCCTCGGTCGTGAGTTGGGCGCCCAGGGCGAGGCCCTGCAGACCGTCTCGGAGCTGATCGGCACCCTCGACCTGGCCGACGCCACCACCCGCACCGCGATCCTGGACCGGCTCGCCGACGTACTCGGGCTGCTCAACCGGGCCCGCAGCACGCTCACCGTCCGCCGCCGGGAGCTGCGCACCCGCGAGGCCGCCGCCGAGTTCGCCGCCGAGACCGCGCTGCTCGCCCAGGCCGCCACCGCCGCGCTCGCCGCCGCCGACACCCCGGAGGCCTGCGACGACCAGCTCGGCCGACTCCTGCTGCGGATCGAGCAGTTGGAGACCCGCTTCGCCGACGCCGACCCGGCGCTCGGCGAACAGCTCGCCGACCGGCGCACCGAGCTCCACGACGCCCTCACCGCCCGCCGCCAGCACCTGCTGGAGGAGCGGGCCCGCCGCGCCGACCGGCTGTCCGCCTCCGCCGACCGCATCCTCGACACCCTGCACCGGCGGCTGGCCGCCCTCGGCACCACCTCCGAGATCGACGCCGCCCTGGCCGCCGACCCCAGCGCCGTCAAACTCCGCGACCTCGCCCGGCAGTTGACCGAACTCGGCGACCGGGTCCGCGCCGAGGAGCTGACCGGACGGCTGCGCGCCGCCCGCGGCCGCGCCCACCGGGCGCTGCGCGACCGGGCCGAACTCGCCGGGGACGGCCCCGGCACCCTGCGGCTGGGCCGCCACCTGTTCGCGGTCACCACCCAGCGGCCCGAACTCACCCTGCTGCCCTGGCGCGGCCGCCCCGCCTTCACCCTCACCGGCACCGACTACCGCTCCCCCGTCACCGACCCGGCCTTCGCCGCCACCGAGCGCTACTGGGACCGCCCACTTCCCTCGGAGACCCCGGCGCTCTACCGCGCCGAGTACCTGGCCGCCAGCCTGCTGCTGGCCGCCCAACCAGGGACGCTGTCGGGCACCCTCACGCCCGACGCGAACCTGCTGGAGCACGTCCGACGGGCCACCGAGCAGCGCCCGGACGAGGGCTACCAGCGCGGGGTGCACGACCACGACGCGGCGCTGGTGCTCCGCGCCCTGCTCGAACTCGGCGCCGAGGCCGGCCTGTTGCGACACCCGGCGGACGCCCGGGCGGCGGCCCAGCTGTACTGGGCGCACGGCACGGACGAGCGGCAGCGGCTGGCCTGGCACACCCGGGCCCGCTCGCTCGGCCTCGCCCGGCAGGCCTACGGGCCGGTACCGGCCCTGGACGCGCTGGCCGCCGAACTGTCGGACGCCGTCGCGGAGTTCACGCCGGGCACACTCGACGCCGGGGACTACCTGGTGGCCGAACTCGCCGCCGCCACACCGACCTTCGCGTACTCGGCGGGGGCGGCCGCGCTGCTGGAGAAGTTCCACGCCGCGCCCGAGTCCGCCGGGCTGACGGAGGCGCTGGCCGCACTGCCGGAGGATGCTGACCTGCTCCCCGCGCGGCGTCAACTGGCCGCCGCCTGGCTGGAGTCGGCCGCCGCAGACGCCGACCCGGGCGACCGCGTCGAGGCCGCCGCCGTGCTGCTGTGCCCCTCGTTGCCGCGCCGCCCCGCCGAGGGCGCCGTCGCCACCCGGCTGACCGGACTGCTCGGCGACCACCCGCGCGTCCGCGGCGGTCGCCTGGACCTCCGTCTGGACGAACTGCTCGCCCGCGTCCGCGAGTTCGAGAATGTCGAGATCCCCGGCTACCGCGCCTACCAGCGGCTGCGCGGCGAACTGCTGGCCGCCGAGCACGCCCGGCTGCGGCTCGACCAGTACCGGCCCGCACCGCTCAACGGCTTCGTCCGCAACCGGCTGATCGACCAGGTGTACCTGCCGCTGGTCGGCGACAACCTCGCCAAGCAGCTCGGCACCGCGGACTCCGGCGGGCCGGTGGACCGCAGCGGCCTGCTGCTGCTGGTCTCACCGCCCGGCTACGGCAAGACCACCCTGGTCGAGTACCTCGCCGAGCGGCTCGGCCTGCTGCTGGTCTCGGTCAGCGGCCCGGCGCTCGGTCACCACGTCACCTCGCTGGACCCGGCCGAGGCCCCGGACGCCACCGCCCGGCGCGAGCTGGAGAAGCTCAACTTCGCCCTGCACGCGGGCGACAACGTGCTGCTCTACCTGGACGACGTCCAGCACACCTCGCCCGGGTTCCTGCAGCGGTTCATCCCACTGTGCGACGCCCAGCGCCGGCTTGACGGCGTCTGGGACGGCGAGGCCCGCGAGTGGGACCTGCGCGGCAAGCGCTTCGCCGTGGTGATGGCCGCCAACCCGTACACCGAGTCCGGCCGGCTCTTCCGGCTGCCCGACATGCTCGCCAACCGCGCCGACGTGTGGAACCTCGGCGACGCCGTCGCCGGGCGCGAGGACCTCTTCGCGCTCAGCTTCGTCGAGAACGCCCTGCCCGCCAGCCCGCACCTGGCCCCGCTCGCCCATGCCGAGCGGGAGGACCTGGACACCCTGCTCGCGCGGGCCTCGGGCACCCCGGGCGGGCAGCTCGCGGGCGCCTGGCCGGCCGCCGAGGTCGAACGGATGACCGCCGTCCTGGCCGGGCTGCTCCACCTGCGCACCACCGTCCTGGCCGTCAACCGCGCCTACCAGGCCTGCGCCGCCCAGGACGACCGCGCCCGCACCGAGCCGCCCTTCCTGCTCCAGGGCTCCTACCGCAACATGGCCAAGCTCGCCCAGCGCCTCGACCCGGCGCTCACCCGCCCCGAGCTCGACGCCCTGCTCACCGACCACTACCGCGCCGAGGCCCAGCCACTGGGCGCCGACGCCGAGGCGCAGTTGCTGAAGCTGGCCGAGCTGCGGGGCACCCTGACGCCGGAGCAGGCCGAGCGCTGGGCGGAGCTGAAGCGCGCCTGGCGGGCCACGGGCCGGGCCGAACGTCCTTGACCTCAACCGCACTTCAGGTCCTACGGTCGGCCGCATGACCTTCACCGAACGAGAGCGCGAGTACCTCGTCGCCCAGCCGCTGGCCCGCCTGGCCACCATCGGCCCCGAGGGCGGCCCCCACGTCCGCCCGGTGGGCTTCCGGCTCAACGCCGACGGCACCGTCGACATCGGCGGCCCGGACAACGCCCGCAGCCGCAAGTACCTCAACGCCCAGGCCCGTCCCGACGTCTCCGTGCTGGTGGACGACCTGGCCCCCGCCGACGACCCGGTGGCCGCCGGCTGGGGCCGCGGCATCGAGATCAGGGGCCGTGCGGAGCTCCTGACCGTCGACGTGCCGCCGGTGCGACCGGACGCGTTCAGCAAGGACGTCATCCGGGTGCACCCCCGCCGGGTCATCACCTGGAACCTGGCCGCACGGGGGACCACCGCCCGCGACGTCGGGTGACTCCCGCCCACCGGCCCCGGGGGTGTAACTGGCTACATCCCCCCGGAAATGGACCCCTGGTCAGTGAGCCATCCCCGTCCGGCGCGATGGGATGTGATCACGAACGCCACGGACGCCGTCTCCAGGTTCGGCGAGGCGATGGGCCTGATCATCCCCTGGCTCAAGGACACCGTGGTCGGACAGTCCGACGACCGCACCTTCTCTCCCGGCGGCGCAGTCCCCGTGGCGCCACCGGGAACATCCGCGGACCCGCCGCTAGCGTGTCCGCATGGGCGCTCAGGAACTCGATCTCGCCGGGCTGCGCCGGGTGTACGGGCGGGCCGGGAGCCGGTGGTTCTACACCCGGGTGGCCCGCAACGCCCGGCACTGGGGGTGGACGGAGCCGGGCCAGTCGAAGTGGCGGTTGTGGCGGGCGCAGCGGCAGCTGGAGGACGTGCTCGGACGCAAGCTGGCGCTGCCGCCCGGCGCCCGGGTGCTGGACGCCGGCTGCGGGGCGGGCGTGGTGGCGCGGGCGATGGCGGCCCGGTTCGGGTTGCGGGTCGCCGGCGTCGACGTGCTGGACTTCCACCTCGCCGAGGCCCGCCGACTCAGCGCCCGCGCCGCGCTGGCCGACCGGACCGCGTTCTCCTGGGGCGACTTCCATCACCTGCCGTTCGCCGACGGCGAGTTCGACGGCGCCTACTCGATGGAGACGCTGGTCCACTCCTACGATCCGCCGCGCGCGCTGGCCGAGCTCCACCGGGTGCTGCGCCCCGGCGGTCGGCTGGTCCTGCTCGGCCCGATGAGCACCGCCCCGCTGGACGAACTCCCGCCGCAGGCCCGGGCGTTGCTCGAACCGTACCTGGACGCGATGGTGATGACGGGCGCCCGGCTCTACCACGCCCGCAACCTGCCGCGACTGCTCGCCGAAGCCGGCTTCGAGGTCGAGGAGGCGCTGGACGCGACGGCGTACTACACGCCCACCACCGAGGCCGTGCACACGTACTTCCGGCTGCCCTGGGAGCTGCTGCGCCGCGTCGGCGACCCGGCGAAGTGGCTCAACCTCCGCTCCACGGTGGAGATGTACGGCGTGCGCGAGTACGTCGCCTGGTACGTTCACACCGCCGTCAAGCCACCGAGGTGACCTCCGCCCCGGACGAGCGCTCCGCCCCGCTGTTCCGGCGCTGGGCGCGGCAGTTCTATCCCGAGGGCTCCCAGGTCGCCGACGGCTCCCAGATCGTCGGCGGCTCCGGGGTCGGCATCGTCGCCGAGGCAGTCGGCGCAGCCGAGGCCATCGACGCCACCGAGGCGGCTACCGACTCGGCCAGCGACTCCCAGACCGGGTCCGGCAGCCCGGGCACCGCCCGTCCCTCCGACCGCCACAACCGGGCCAGCTCGGCATAGATGGGCTCCTCCGGGTCGGGTTCCGGAGGGTGCCCTGCCTCATGCAGGATCGTTTCTTCGGTCGGCCAACGCCATGCAGCCGACGCCACCCCAAAACTACTCACATCCACCCAACGCGCCCCACGCGCACCAGGTCACGGTCACGTCAACCGGACAGCCCGCGCGCACCCCGCGCGGGCCCCCGACTCACCGGCGCGCGCCCCCGCCGTCGGCCCTCCACCACTGGTCCCCACCACTGGCCTCCACCACTGGCCTCCACCACTGGCCCAGCGCCGCCGCCCCGGCCGGCCTACCGCCGCCGCCCCGCCGCCAGCAGCTCCGCCACCGTGGCCAGCTTCACCCGCGGCCGCCCCTGTGCCTCGCCCCGCTCGCGCTCCGCCCGCTCGACCGCGCGCAGCTCCCGCAGCCCGACCGCGTCCGGCCGGCGCCGCCGCACCAGCCGTCCGAACTCCTGGTGCCCGGCCGCCGGTGCGGGCAGCGCCCGGGCCACCGCGTCGTCCAGCAGCGCGTCCACCGTCTCCCGCGCGCAGGCCCGGTTGGCGCCGATCCCGCCGGACGGCCCGCGCTTGGCCCAGCCCACCACGTACGCCCCGGGCAACGCCCGCCCGGTGGCCGGGTCGACGACCCGCCCGCCGCGCTGGGCGACCGTCCCGGTCCGCTCGTCGAAGGGCAGCCCCGGCACCGGCACGCCCCGGTGTCCGATGGAGCGCACCACCAGAGCGGCCCGCAGGGTGTCGCGTTCCCCGGTGGCCTCGGCCTGCCCCGCCGCCGTCATCCTCGTCCGCTCGACGGTCACCGACTCGACCCGACCGTCCCCGCCCAGCCGGACCGGCGCGGACAGGAAGCGCAGCACGATCCGCCGCCCCGGCCCCGGCTCCGCGCCCCCGTCGTACGGCACCAGCGGCAGGCCGACGAGCTGCCCGGCCCGCGAGTCCGGCGCCGCCGCCTCGATCGCCGCCCGCACCTGCGGGTGGTCCTCGACCACCAGCTCGACGCCCGGCAGCCGGCGCAGCGCCAGGAACTCCGGCCTCGTCCAGGCCGCCTGTTCGGGCCCGCGCCGGGCCAGCAGCACGACCTCCCGCACCCGGCTGCGGCGCAGCGCGGCCAGCGCGTGGTCGGCGATGTCGGTGGCGGCGAGCCGGTCGGGGTCGGTGAGCAGGATCCGGGCGATGTCCACCGCGACGTTGCCGTTGCCGACCACGACCACGCGCTCGGCGGACAGTTCCACCGCGTCGGCCGGCACCGTCGGGTCGGCGTTGTACCAGCCGACGAAGGCGGTCGCGGGCAGGCTGCCCGGCAGGTCCTCGCCGGGTATGCCGAGCCGGCGGTCGGAGGCCGCGCCGACCGCGTACACCACCGCGTGGTGGTGCGCGGCCAGTTCCTCGTGGGTGACGTCGGTGCCGACCTCCAGGTTGAGGTGCATCCGCAGCCGCGGGTCGTGGAAGACGCTCGCGAAGCTCTCCGCGATCCGCTTGGTGGACTGGTGGTCGGGGGCGACGCCGTGTCGCAGCAGGCCGCCGGTGACCGGCAGCCGGTCGATCATGGTGAGCTCGGCGCTGGTGCAGCGCAGCAGCTCCTGCGCGGTGTACCCGGCGGAGGGCCCGGTGCCGACCACGGCGATCCGCAGCGTGCCGACCCCGCCGGGCAGGCTGCGCGGGAAGCTGGGCGCGCCCCAGGCGTGGTCGTTGGGGTGGTCGCGGAACCAGTCCCGGTTGAGGTCGCCGAACACGGTGTCCGGCCCGCGCAGCCGGTCGACCGGGAACACCGCGTCCACCGGGCAGGCGTCCGCGCAGGCGCCGCAGTCGATGCACGCCTGCGGGTCGATGTAGAGCATGTCGGTGGTGCCGAACTCCGGCTCGTCCGGGGTCGGGTGGATGCAGTTGACCGGGCAGACGGACACGCACGAGGCGTCGTTGCAGCAGGTCTGGGTGATCGCGTAGGCCATGGCCGGAGTGGGTCCCTCGCTGTGTCTGATGTGCCGGTGCCTGGTGATGTGCGGCCGACCGGCCGTCAGAGCATGTGCACGCGGCGGTAGACGGCCGCCGATCGGCTGGTGAGCAGCCCGGCCTCGGCGAGGAAGGCCATCAGGTGCCGGGAGCTGTTGCGCATCATCGCCTTGCGGTGCTCGTTGCCCTTCACCTCGTCGAGCGCCCGCGCGACGTCCAGCCCGGCGGCCTTGTACACGCCCGGGTGGACCATGCTGGTGACGATGACGTACGCGCCGACGGCGATGCCGGTGGCCGAGGCGCGGCGGCGGGCCGGGCTCGCGTGACGCATCCGCTCGCGGATCTCCTGCCGGGCGAACTTCATGTGCCGCGACTCCTCGACCACATGGATCCGGGAGGTGCCGCGGACGATCTCCAGGACGTTCTCGCCGCGCATCCAGTCGCGCTGCATGACGTCCAGCACCTCTTCGGCCACCAGGATTCCGCCGTAGGCGAGTTCACCCTTGGCGAGCGCCTTGAACGCGCGCCCGGCCTGGGCGATCACCTTGTTCGGCCGGTAGGCGGGGACGCCCATCTTCTCGCAGGCGCGGGCGAACATGATCGAGTGGCGGCACTCGTCGGCGATCTCGGTGAGCGCGAACTGGAACTCGGCGCTGGCGGGGTTCTTGAGGTACTGGTCGCGCAGCACCATCTGCTGGAGGATCATCTCGAACCAGATGCCGGTGTTCATGATCGAGCAGACTTCGTGCCGGGTGAGCGTGACCCGCTGCCGCTCGGTCATCTCGTCCCACAGCCGGGTGCCGTAGAGCGTGCTCCACTCCGGGTTGAGGCCGTAGTGCTCCTCCGGGAGGGGCGCGTCCCAGTCGATCTCGGTCGAGGGGTCGAAGGAGAGGGTGGCGGCCGACTTCAACAGCCGCTTCGACACGTCGTCGTCGGCCGCGGTGTGGCCGTGCTCCGCCTGCCGGGTGAGAGCCATGACTACCTCCAGGTGCCTGCCGCCGCGGGTTCCCGCACACCCGCCTATTAGACGGACAGTACAATAAGAGCCCGCCGCCGAGAACCCCCTGCGCGAACCCGAACTGATGACCCGCTGACCCGCGAGGGCGACCGGTTCATCACCTGGCTCGACACCGTGAGCTGAGGCCTGGGGGTGTGCCGCGCAGGAGGTCGACCCAACCGCCTTCCTGCGCGAGGCGCCATCGATCCCCCCTCCCCCAACACCTGCCGGGCCCGCTCAGCCAGGTACCGCCGTTCCGGGGCGCGGCCGCTGCGCCCCGCTCTCCCCCCGGGGAGCGACAGGCTGCCGCCTGCGGTCCTCAACGTCTGCGCCGGTCCTCGGCGTCGAAGGCGGCGAGGGCGCCCGCCCCGGGCTCCAGGGCGCGGCGCAGCGCCGTGCGGACGGGCGCCTCCAAGCCCCCCAGGGCTTCGGAGAGTTCATCCACGATGTCGCCCGCGATCTCGGCCGCCACCGCGTCGACGGGCGTGCGCGGGCCGAGTTTGCTGACGGCGGCGGCCGCGCGGGTGGGGGTGAGCAGGGCTGAGGCCTGGACCAGGAGCCAGCCGGGGACGCCGGCGGCACCCTCCGGCGGGGGGAGGTAGGGGCGGGCGCCGTCGTAGCGGTCGTCCTCGGCGAAGGCCTTCTGCTTGACCTTGAGCACCGGGCGGGCGGGGCCCTCCTCGGGCCACTCGCCGGCGGGCTTGAGGACGTAGCCCTCGGC
Organism: Kitasatospora sp. NPDC023118; assembly: GCF_055560875.1. Taxonomy (NCBI): domain Bacteria; kingdom Bacillati; phylum Actinomycetota; class Actinomycetes; order Kitasatosporales; family Streptomycetaceae; genus Kitasatospora; species Kitasatospora sp. NPDC023118. The sequence goes on along the minus strand of NZ_JBVHHW010000028.1, from coordinate 58,590 downwards.
GAGGTTGTCGGCGAGTTCGGGCAGGCCGAGCAGGGCCGGGACGCGGCTGGGGAAGGTGACCGGCAGCTCCTGAAGGGCGTTCAGCGGGCCGTGGCCGAGCAGGGGGACACAGGTGAGGCCGGCGTCGGCGGAAACGGTGCGCAGCTCGCGGTCGGAGAGCCACCGCAGGCCCTCGGCGGTCTCCACCGTGGCGTCGAAGGGCAGCCAGCGCAGGCCGGGCGCGTACCAGACGCCGGTCTGGACGGGCTCGACGCCGGCGACGGCGGGCACGTCGGGGTGCGGGTAGCGGCCGCCGGCGAGTTCGCCGTAGAGGGTGACGGTCGCGGCGGCCCCCCGGGTGGCGCGGATCGCCGCCGCGAAGCGCCCGGCGGCCACCGAGAGTCGCGGCCAGATCCGGCTCACGCCGAAGAAGGCGTCGAGCTCCTCGTCGCCCAGCAGGTCGCGCCGTTTGGCCGCCCGCACCGAGCCGCCCTCGCACACCACGGCGAAGTGCGCGCCGTGCACCTTCTCCGCCGCGATCCACTCCCGGCCGCCGGGCGCGCCGGAGCGGCCCCGCGCGGGGATCTTCGGGTAGGGCCGCAGCTCGGGCCGCTCGAACGACGTCTCGGACACGAACAGATCCTCGCCGGGGAGCCCGCCCACTGGCAACGGGGATTCACCGCCGGGCTGCCGTACGGGCCTTCACCGCCCGGCAGCCGTACGGGCCTTTGCCGCCCGGCACCCGTACGGGCCTTCGCCGCTCACCGGCCTCAGCCGTGCGCCGCCCACAGCCGGGCCAGGTGCGCGTGCAGGAGCCGCTCCGCCTCCTCCGCCGTGCGGTGGCCGATCAGCACGTGCGCGGTGAGCCCGTCGGCGAGGGCCAGGAGGGTACGGGCCTCGCCCTGCGCGTCCAGGCTGCCGGAGGCCTCGGCGACCAGTCGGGTCAGCAGGCCCTCCAGGTCGGTGTAGCTGGTCCGCAGGCTCGCCGCCAGGCCGGGGTTGACGGCGGCGGCGGCGAGGAAGGCGAGCCAGATCCGCGCCTCGGCGCGGTGTTCCTCCCGCAGCAGGGCGACCTCGCCGACCACGTGCCCCACGGCGCTGGCCGCCGACTGGGCCGGGGCGGAGCGCAGCCGGGCGTGGGCCCGCCCGGTGACCTGCTCGCCGATGTGGGCGAGGGCGAAGCGGAGCATCTCGTCCTTGGTGCGGAAGCAGCGCTGGACGGCGCCCATCGAGACCTCGGCCCGGGTGGCGACGTCCCGCAGGGTGACGCCCTCCAGTCCCTGGGCGTCGATCAGCGCGCACACCGCCTCGGCGATCCGGCGGCGCCGTTCCTCGTGGTCGACCTGTTTCGGCATTCGGGGACCCCCTTCGATCCGATGCAAGCGTATCGGCCGCCGGCGGAAGGCGAAGATCGCGCCGACCCGGTCCTTGTCCTCGACCACCGCCTCACCGCGTCTCCACGCCCCCGGCCCCCGCAGCCCGGCCCCCGGAGCCCGCCCCCGGGCGCGTTCTCTCAGGTCAAGGCCCGATACTGCTCCCATGGCACGGGCACAGCTGATCGATGACGACTCCGAACGCGGTTTCGGCTACCGTTGCGGACCGCAGTGACGATCGACCCCGCTCCCCCGCCCGAGCGCCCCAAGCCACACCCGGACCCGCACCCGCACCGCCTGGTCCGGCTTCGCCGTGCCGTCGCCGGGCTGCGCCCGCGGCTGGTGGTCGCCTTCGTCGCCGTCGCCGCCCTGGCCGCGCTGGCCACCGCCGTGCTCACCTACCGGGCCGCGACCACCTCCACGCTCGACCTGACCAAGGACACCACCCTCGACGAGCTGCGCCGCCGCATCGACATCCTGGCGCCGGCCCTGCCCTTCCCGCCGAACCAGAGCGAACTGGACCGCCTGGCGGGCCAGTTGTCCGGCACCGGCGGCTTCCGGGACTGGCGGGTGCTGGCCTCCTACGGCACCGAGCACTCCCAGTGGACCCAGCCGGTGGCCGTCCCGCCCACCCTGGAGGCCACCGTCGGCCGCGGCCACGCCGCGTTCCAGCGCTTCACCGCCCCCGACGACCACCCCTGGCTCGCCGTCGGCGTCCCCGTCACCTACGGCACCGCCGGCCCCTCCGGCCCGGCCGGCGCCCCCTCCGGGCTGACCGTCTACGCCGTACTGCCGCTCGACCGCGAGCAGAGCGCCGCCAACGCACTGCTCGCCGGCGCCGCCGGGGCCGGGGTGCTCGTCGCCGTGCTGGCCGCCGGACTGGCACTGCTGGCCGCCCGCCAGGTGCTGCGCCCGGTCCGGGCCCTGGGCGACGCCGCCCACGCCCTGGCCCAGGGCAAGCTGGACACCCGGCTGACCGTCACCGGCCACGACGAACTCGCGCAGCTCTCCAAGACCTTCAACCACACCGCCCGCACCCTCCAGGGCACCATCGAGGAACTGCGCGCCATCGAGTCCCAGGGCCGCCGGTTCGCCGCCGACGTCTCGCACGAGCTGCGCACCCCGCTGGCCGCGATGCTCGCCGTCACCGACATCCTCGACGAGGACGCCGAGCACCTCCCCGCCGACACCGCCACCGCCCTGCGCATGATCAGCAACGAGACCACGCGCCTCACCCGCCTGGTCAACGACCTGATCGAGATCTCCCGCCTGGACGCCGGGGCAGCACCGCTGCGCGCCGAGTCCATCGACGCCGCCATCGCCGTCCGCGAGACCCTCGACCTGCGCGGCTGGAACGACCAGGCCGAACTGGACCTGCCCGCCGCCCTGCCCGTCCGGCTCGACCCGCGCCGCTTCGACGTCATCGTCGCCAACCTGGTCGGCAACGCCCTGCGGCACGGCCGGCCGCCCGTCCGGGTCGCCCTGCACGGCTCGGACGACGACCTGGTGCTCACCGTCACGGACAGCGGGCCGGGCATCCCGCCCGCCGAACTCCCGCACCTCTTCGACCGGTTCTACAAGGCCGACAAGTCCCGGGCCCGCTCCGAGGGCAGCGGCCTGGGCCTGGCCATCGCCCAGGAGAACGCCCGGCTGCACGGCGGCCTCATCGAGGCCGCCAACTCGCCCGACAGCGGTGCGGTGTTCACCCTCGTCCTGCCCCGCGGCCTCGACACCGAGGAGGACCGGTGACCGTCCAAAGGCGTCTGCGCCCGCGCCCGCGTCTGCGTCTGCGTCTGCGTCTGCGTCCGCTCGGAGTCGCCGCAGCCCTGCTGCTGGCCTGCGGCTGCTCGATCTCCACCACCGGGCCGGTGCGCAGCGGGCAGCCGGCCACCGGCATCGAACCGGGCGTCCGGCTGTACTTCCTGGACCAGCACGGCATCAGCCTGGTCATCCGCCCCGCCACCCAGCGCGAGGACCTCCAGCAGACCCTGAACACCCTGGTCGCCGGGCCCGACCAGGCGGAGAAGCGCTCCGGCCTGTACAGCACCCTCCCGGCGAACGGTCGCATCGAGGCCACCGACACCCCCGGCACGGTCACCCTGCGCCTGTCCTGGTCCGCCTCCTCGCTGTCCGCCCCCGCCATCCAGCAACTCGTCTGCACCGCCGAGGACGCCCCGACCATGGGCCCGGTGCCGAAGATCGCGATCGTCAGCAGCGACGCCCCCTCCGCCATCCAGCAGGAGTGCGACCTGCACCGGGCCGGCTGAGCGCCGAGGCATCGAGGAACGGCGAGACCGAAAAGACGGGGGCACAAAAGAAGCGGCCGGTTTGACTCGAAAGTCAACCGGCCGCCCTCTGCGGTCAACCGACAAAATCCGTTGACCCGACCTGCAGTGACATCCGGTCGGCGAGGCGAACGTTCCCGCGACCGGGTCCTGGGGGCGGAGCCGTCGAGCGCCTGCTGCGCGGCCTGACGGACCATGACCTGCCTTGACTGTCGTCAGTGCAGTGATCGCGTCAAGAACTTGCCTCAGAGCGCGGCACCGGCATAGAGAGCCGCCAGCGCGAGCCCCTGGAGCACGGCGCGGACGGTGATCACGCTGTCCCAGCGCCGCTGCGGATCACGGGCGTCACCCGGGGTCTCGCTGCGCCGTGCTGCGGCGATGAGCCTGTTGTTCGCGGGTGCGCTGATCCGGCGGTAGATGATCAGCCAGATGACGAGCAGTGCGACGGCGCCGGCGTCGGTCACCGCGGCCGGAGTGCTGTCCGACAACGCGGAGACCAGGGTGGCGAGCAGCGCTGCGACGATCCCGAGCACACCGGGTACGGGGAGCCGCGCGTCGCCGAAGCGGTGAATCCGGCCCATCACGCTGGCCGAGAAGACGTCTGTTCCGTAGTGACTCCGACGGCCAGGACGGCGATCGCCGTCAGAAGGTGGTGGAGGAGTGTCATGCCGCAGCCACTCCGGCGTTCGCGGCCCGTGCGGTCTCCTGGTTCAGCACCTTGCGCGTGATGCGCGCCGCTATGGCGGCGACCAGCGTTCGAGGCCGGCGCGGTGTCAGGTGGCCGCCGAGCGCGTTGCCGAAGCCGGGCGTCACGTAGGCGCGGTCGCGGTCGAGGGCCGCCAGCGCGGCGCGCACGACCGGCTCGGGCAGCGAGAACTTTCCGGTGACGGCGGCCTTGCGGGTGCCGATGGTGTCGAAGAACGAGGTCTCCACCGGACCGGGGCAGACGGCGAGGACGCGGATGCCGCGGCGCCGGTACTCCTGACGCAGGGCCAGGCTGAAGTTGAAGAGGAAGGTCTTCGACGAGCCGTAGGTCGCGAAGTAGGGGGCGGGCTGATAGGCGGCCGTGGACGCGACGTTGACGACGGCGCCCGTTCCGCGCCGCAGCATGCCGGGGAGCAGTTCGTGGGCGAGGTCGACCGGTGCCACGACGTTGACCATCAGCTGGTCGTGGTCGCGTCGGCCGGGAATCTCCTCGAAACGGCCGCAGGTGCCGAAGCCCGCGTTGTTGACCAGGAGGTCGACGGTGAGGCCCCGGTCGGCCAGCGCGGCGCCGATCCGCCGGGCGGCGTCGGGCTCGGCGAGGTCCTGGACCAGGACCTCGGCGCGAATGCCGTGCTCGGCCCGGAGGCGTTCGGCGAGCGCCTGGAGCCGGTCGCCGGAGCGGGCGACCAGGACCAGGTCGTGGCGGCGGGCGGCCAGCTGGACGGCGAACTCCGCGCCGAGGCCCGAGGACGCGCCGGTGATGAGAGCGGTGCTGCTCATGGTGAAGCTCCTTCGCTGCACTGATGCACTGGTGCACTGCGGGGTAACTGCGACACGACAGTATCAGTTTCCCTTCAACTTGCAACATGCATGATTCAGTTACGAGCTGAGCTGAGGCTCAGCTGTATCGTTTCCTTGGGCTTGTGATCGGAAGCGACCAGGAGGTGGACTATGGGCCGACCGCTGCGGGCGGACGCGGAGCGCAGTGTGCGCGCGATCCTGGAGGCCGCGGAGGGGGTGCTCGCCGAGAACCCGGCTGCCTCGATGGAGCAGATCGCCGAGGCCGCGGGCGTGGCCCGCACCACGGTCCACCGCCGTTTCGCCAGTCGGCAGGTGTTGATCGACACGCTCGCCGCCTCGGCCGTCGAGCGGCTCGCGCAGGCCGTCGAGGACAGCCACCCCGACACCGCCCCGCCGCTGGTCGTCCTCCACCGGGCCACCGTGAACGTGCTTCGGGTCAAGAGCGCCTTCGGGTTCGCGCTCGGACTGCCGGTCGAGCCGGGCAGCGTGGTGGCCGAGGCCTGGGAGGGCATCACCACCCGCTGCCTGGAGCTGCTAGCCGCGGCCCGGGACGAAGGGCTGCTCAACCCGGCGGTGGACCTCGACTGGGCCCGGCGCGTCTACTACGCCCTGATCGGCGAAGCCCTGCACGGCCCCGAGGCCGACCCCGACGTGCTGGCGACCAAGGTCGTCGACACCCTGCTGCACGGCCTCGGCCCCCGCTGAGCACGGGACGGCGCCGGCTCCTACGCTGAGCACCCGTGAACGGGGGAACCACATCAAGCCTGGTCGCCTCGACGACGGCGACCCGACGCTGTCGGCGGTGGCTCGGCAGCGGTCAGGAGGCTGTCGGTCCACCCTAATTCAGCAGGGACAGCTGGCCGGCCGTCCGGTTGATGTCGGCGGGCAGGCCGTCCCCGCCGACTACCTCGGCCAGTGGCGCCCGCCCGACCAGGGTGAGGGGTGTGTCCCGGTCGCACAGCACGTCGGTCAGATTGGCGAAGCGCTGGGCCGCGTCCCGGTTGGTCTCGGTCAGCCGGGGCAGCCCGGTGAGCACCCAGCCTCGGTCGGCGCCGGCTCGTCCCGGTGCCGGCCGTACGCCGCGTGGAACCGGCGGAAGAAGTCGTGGAAGTGCAGGCGCCGTTTCTCCGTCGTCTCTCTCAGCGGGACGGCGTCGAAGAGCGTGTCCGCCAGCCGGCTCTTGCCGCGGCCGACCGATCCCCACAGGTAGACCCCTCGCACCGGCGCCGGCGCCCGGCCGAACAGTCGTCGCCTGCCGCCCAGCGCCGAGCCGAGCTCGGCGAGCCTGGCCGCCACCGCCACCGCCACCGCCACCGCCAACTGCCCGTCGTCCAGCACCAGGCCGTCCCGCTCCGCGGCCCGCGCGAGCTCCGCCGCCTCGACCACCGCGCCCCCTTGTTCCGTACGGACGATCTTCGAGGCCCCCGACCATATGTCACGGCAGGCGGATGGTCGGGGGCGGGTTTGACGGATGGTCGTTACTGGGCGGAGGCGGACTGCGGACGCCGGCAGACCCCGTTGCTCTCCGATCCACCCCGCCCGCAACGACCCACCTGAGCAGCGAAAGCGCGCCTTCGGGCCCTCTGGGTGTTCGCAGAGGGCCCGAAGGCGCGCCGCAAAGCAACAAGGCCGGTCAACCCGACATTGTGTCGGGTTGACCGGCCTCATTCGGTCGGTTGACCTTTGTGCGCGAGGGGGGAGTTGAACCCCCACGCCCTTTCGGGCACTGGAACCTGAATCCAGCGCGTCTGCCTATTCCGCCACCCGCGCATCTGGGTGATGGGTTAAGCATAGACCATCTGGAGGGGTGCCTCTGACCACCCCGGAGCGACGCGGAGACGACGCCGGTCAGCCAAGAAACAAGCGTCGGTCGACGCGGAGACGCCCCCTCACCGACGACGCTGCCACCCGCGACCGGCCCCCGGCGAGCGCTGCTGGCCGATTGGAGTGAGAGGCCGCGCGCCGGGCCGGGTGCCTGGTCGTTTCGGGCGTAGTTCGCCGCGCCGCCCGTCGAAGGTCCGTGCACGCTGAACCAGGGCCCGGAGGCCGAACAGCGCGTCGACCGCGCCGGTCCGCCGCCTCCGGCCCCATCACCGCACCGACGGGAGCAACAGCATGATCGGGACCCCCGAGCCCTTCGACGACGCCGCGGGGCCGCCGCCCCTGCCGGGTTGTGCCGAGGACGCGGCCGGCGCACTGAAGCAGATGTTCGTGGACCTGACCCAGGGCGTCCGGATGGCCCGCGGCCAGGACCCGGTCAGGCGGCCGGTGTTCCTCAAGCCGCACGGCGTCGCCCGCGGCACGCTCACGGTCGCCGAGGACCTGCCGGCCGAGCTGCGGGTCGGGTTCCTGGAGGCGGCCCGCACCCGGCCCGGCGGCCTGGAGGCCTGGGTGCGGTTCTCCAGTGACACCGTGCCCGGCCTGCCCGACCTCAAGACCACCCTCGGCGTGGGCCTCAAGCTGTCCGGCGTGCCCGGCCCCAAGCTGCTGGAGGGCTACACCGAGGCCGGCACCCAGGACCTGCTGCTGCAGAACCACGACGTGTTCTTCGTGGACACCGCCCAGGACATGTGCGAGTTCACCAAGGCCGGTGTCGTCGACGGCAGTTACGACAAGTACCTGGCGGCCCACCCGGTCACCGCCGAGATCCTCGACGCGATGGCCAAGTTCGAGGCCAGCGTGCTGACCGCCACGTACTGGGGCGTGCTCCCCTACGCCTTCGGGCCGGACCGCTTCGTCAAGTACAAGCTGGTGTCCGCCGGTTGCGAGCCCGCCGACCCGAACGCGACGCCGCCCGACGAGGATCCGGCCTACCTCGGCGCCGACCTGGTCCACCGGCTCGAGGCCGGCCCGGCCGCCTTCGACCTGCTGCTCCAGTTCCGCACCGACGACGAGAAGATGCCGCTGGACATGGCGACGGTGCGCTGGAGCGAGTCCGAGAGCGTCCCCGTGAAGGTGGCCCGGCTGACCCTCCAGCAGCAGGACGTCACCGCCCGCGGCCAGGCCACGTACGGCGAGAACCTCTCCCTCAACCCCTGGCACGGCCTCGCCGACCACCGGCCCATCGGCAGCATCTCCGACGTGCGCCGGACGGTCTACCTGGCCTCGGCCGAGCAGCGCCGGGACGTCAACGGCGTGCCGACGGCCGAACCCGGCCCCGCCCGGCCGCAGCTCACCCCGCCGCCCGCCCGCGACACCCGGATCGTCCGGGCCGCCGTGCACCCGGCGATCGGCGTGGCCCGGGTCGGCGACAGCACCATGGACGACTTCGTCCTCGCCCCCGAGGTCGACGACCCGCCCCCGCTGCCCGTCGGCAGCTACAAGGACGTCACCGGCGCCCTGAAGCGCCAGGCCGCCCGGTTCCGGGTGTACGGCTACAACGCCGCCGGCGAGCCGGTCGCCGAACTGACCGCCGACAACGCCGACCTGCGCTGGAAGGTGCACGTCGTCAACTCCAAGGCCGCCTGGTACCAGTTCCAGATCGCCCTGGACATCCCGGACGCGGGCCAGGCCGATCCGAGCAACCTGCGCAACCCCAAGATCCCGGCCGACCAGCGCAAGGACCTCCTGGTCATCGACCCCGGCCCCCGCTGGGTGCGCGGCCGCAACCGCTCCGCCCAGCCCGAGTACCGCTTCGACACCGGCACCTTCATGGGCAAGCCGGTCTACCTCGGCGAGCTGCGCACCGACGACAGCGGCCGGCTGATCTTCCTCGGCGGCCGGGGTGTCTCGGCCTCGGCGACCGGCGCCCCCGCCGACACCTTCGCCAACAACGACGGCTGGCACGACGACGTCTCCGACGGCCCGGTCACCGCCGAGGTGAGCATCGACGGCCGCCCGATCCCGGTCGAACCGGCCTGGGTGGTGACGGCCCCGCCCAACTACGCACCCGAACTCACCTCGGTGCGCACCATGTACGACCTGGTCCGGGACGCCTTCGTCACCGAGGGCCGGCTGCCCGAGCCGCAGCAGGTGTCCTTCGCCGGGGACGTCCTGCCCGTGCTGCGCAGTCTGTGCGGCCTGCAGTGGGTCAACAAGGGCCTGGCCACCCAGTTCGGCTTCGACGGCCGCGAGGACCTGCTCACCAGACTCGGCGATCTGTCGGATCCCTCGCCGGTCCAGCAGGAGCTGCGCCGCCAGGTCTGGCTGGCCATCCGCAACTACGACCGCGACGGCATGTCACCGGTGCCCTGGCCGGCCGTCTACGGCGACGCGATGAACATCCCGCCCCAGTCGGTCCGCCAGCACGTGACGCTCTCCGCGCTCCAGTACCGGCTGCTCAAACGATGGGCCGACGGGGACTTCGTCAACGACTACGACCCGCACGCCGCGCCGCCCGCCACCCTGGACGACGTCCGGTTCGCCGACCAGCCCGCGACCCTCGATCGGGCGGCCCTGTCGTTCTGCCTCGCCGACGCCTTCCACCCCGGCTGCGAACTCACCTGGCCGATGCGGCACACCACGATGTACACCACCCCGTTCCGGATCCGTCACCGCGACCCGCACAAGCCCGCGCCCACCTACGGGCCGACGCTCACCCCGGACCTCGTGCTCTCCTTCGACGGCCCGCTCTACGCCCAGGCCCCGGGCGATCTGAGCCGGTGGATGGCGGTGCCCTGGCAGACCGACACCGCGAGCTGCCGGGCCGGCTACGAGTACGGCTCCGGCCTCGGCCCGTACGACCCGTATCTGCCCACCTTCTGGCCCGCCCGGGTGCCCAACCACGTGCTGGCCGAGGAGGACTACGAGGTCGTGCTCGACACCTCCCGGCCGCTCGCCGACCGGCTGGCCGCGTTCCAGAAGCGACGGGCCTGGCTGCGCTGGCTGCCCGCCCCCTACCTGACCAACATCAACGCGATGGTGCGGGACTTCGGCAAGCTCGGGCTGGTCGAGCGCCGCCCCGGACCCACCGACGATCCCCGGCTCCCGGCGGAGCTCCTGGTGGAGTCCGAGGTGAGCTTCCCGCGCGAGCCCGCCCCGCCGGCCGGGCGCAACCTGGTCACCGTGCACGTGGACCTCGGCGCCCACCCGGTGCTGGGCCCGGCCGCCCTGGCATCGGCGGTCACCATGGCGGAGGCACCCGACGAGGAGGTCTCGGCCGGGTTCATCGACAAGGTCAAGCGGCTCCGGCCGAACCGGTGACCGCTCGGTCCTCGCCGCCGCCCGCCGCCGTGGTGGCGGGCGGCGGCCCGGCGGGTGCGGTGGCGGCGCTCGTCCTGGCCCGGGCCGGGCACCGCGTCCAGCTGCTGGACGACGGCGGGCCGGGCCAGGGCGGGTTCAAGATCGGGGAGTTCCTGCCGCCCGCCGTCCGGCCGCTGCTGGCCGACCTCGGCTTGCTGGAGGGGTTCCTGGCCTCGGGGCATCCGGTGTCCACGGGGACGTACGCGGCATGGGGGTCGACGCGGTTGCACGGGCGGAGCCACCTGTTCGACCCGTACGGGCACGGGTGGCACCTCGACCGGGTGCGGTTCGATGCCTTCCTGCGGGACGCGGCCCTCGCGGCGGGGGCCGAGCTGCGGCGGGCCGTAGTGCTGGCGCGGGTCGACGGTGGTCTGGTCGTCCGCGAGCGTGCCACCGGCGCATTGTCGAACCTGTCGGCCCGCTGGACGGTGGACGCGACCGGCCGACGCTGTGTCATCGGGCGGCGGCACGGGATCCGGCAGCAGCAGGACCGGCTGGTCGCCGCGTACGCGGTGTTCCCGGACGGCGATCCCGAGGCCAGGACGCTGGTGGAAGCCGCGCCGCACGGCTGGTGGTACACCACCCTCGTCCCGGCGGGGCGCCTGGTCGCCTACCTGACCGACACGGACCTGGTCGGCCCGTCGCTGCGCACTCCGCAGGGCTTCCGGGAGGCGCTCGGCCGCACCGAGCACGTGCGGCGCCGGGTGGCCGGGCTCGGCCCGGGGTCAACTCCCCCACCGCGCTGGGCTCCGGCCCACGGCCTGCGGCTGGAGCCGTCGGCCGGGCCGGGCTGGGTGGCGGCCGGGGACGCGGCGCTCGCCTTCGACCCGCTGTCCTCGCAGGGCATCCTCATGGCCCTGCACACCGGCGCCCGGGCGGGGCGGGCCGTAGCCGACTGTCTCGCCGACGAGGGGCGGACGGCCGCCGCGCTCACCGACTACACAGCGTTCCTGGACGGGATCGCGGCGGCCTACCGACATAACCATGCGTACGCGTACGGCCAGGAGGGACGTTGGCCTCTGAGCCCCTTCTGGGGCCGCCGCCGAACGGCGATCAGCCGCTGAGCGGCCTAGCCTGAAAGAGCCGGATCGTTCGTCCAAGGAGTCAGTCAGTCATGGTCACTCTGTCACTCGCCTCACTGGAGGGCGCAGAGGTCGTCCAGTCCGTTCAGAACCTCCAGCACGACGTCACCCTGATCGCCGGGAAGGCCACCGTGCTCCGCGTCTATGTGAACTGCTCGGCCGGCCCACCCATCAGCGTGATCGGCACCGTGACCCTGCTCAGGTCGCCCGGAGATCCCCTGGTCACCGTGACGTCGGCCAACTCCGTCTCCCTCGACGTAGACGCGCGGAAGGATGTGCCCACCCGGCGAGCCGACGCCACTCTGAGCCTCAACTTCGTCATACCGGCCGCGCTGACGGCCGCAGGGGCACTCAGCATGCAGTCGATCACCTTGCACGACGCCCAGACCGGTATCCACATCCCGATCCACAGTCACGCCGGTCCGACCGTCTGGTTCCACGACTCCCCGCCGCTGCGGGTTCGGGTCCTGGGGCTGCGCTACACCCTGACACCCCCGGGGCAACCCCCGGCCACCTACACCCCCCGCGACATCGACTACAACTTCCTGATCAGCTGGCTCAAGCGCGCCTACCCGGTGGCCGAGGTCATCGAAGCACCACACGCCGTCATCGACGTCACGACCATCAACGCCACGACCACCGACGTCATGACCAATCCGCCCTTCCTTTGCAGCGACACCAACGCCCAGCTCGCCGCCATCCGCGCCATGGACATCAGCGCGGGCGGTGACCGGCGCACCCACTACATCGGCCAGGTCGCCGACGGTGGGTTCTTCATGCGCGGCTGCGCCTCCGGGGTGCCCGACACGACGCCCGACCCCACCACCGTCGCCTCGTCGCCCTGCGGAGCGGGGACCTTCGGCTGGGACTTCGACGGAAGCTACGCGGACTGGTACGGCGGCCACGAGCTCGGCCACACCTACGGCCGCAAGCACCCGGGATTCTGCGGTGAGTCGCAGGACGACCTGCAGAACTACCCGTTCCAGAACGGCCAGCTTGCCGACACTCCGAACAGCTTCTGCGGGTTCGACGTGGGTGACCCACAGTTGGACCTGCCGATGGCCGCCAAGCCGGGGGTGAACTTCCACGACGTGATGACCTACTGCAATTACCAGTGGCCGTGCAGCTACACCTACGAGGGCATCCGCCAGCGGCTGGTGGACGAGGACACCCTCACCACCGGAGCCCCGGCCCCGCCCGGGATGCCGGTAGCGGCGCCCATCCAGGCGTCCCCCCGCGAACTGAGAGTCACCACGGTCAGCAGCGGAGGCCGTCCCGATGAGCGGTTCCCGAAACTCTCGGTGACCACAGTGCCGACGCCCGCGCCCGACATGATGGCCACGGCGGCGGCGCCCAGCGGCGGACAACTCGTCAGCGTGGTGGGGACGGTCAACCTCGGCAGCCGAAACGGCGCGATCAGATTCGTCAACCCGGTCCAGGCCACCGCCGCACCACCCGCCCAACCGGGCACGGCCACGGCCGGCGCCGGGCCGGACGGCGAGGTCCCGGTGGTGCTGCGGGTCCAGCAGGCCGGCGGTGGGGCGCCGATCGACTTCCCGGTCACCGCGAAGCTCACCTCGGACCCGGCGCCGGGCCAGGAGCGGACCGGACTGGTCGATGCGGTCGTGCCGGTGGGGGCCAACCCCGCATCGATCGAACTGCTGGTCGGCGGGCAGGTCGTGGACACCTTCCGCCCGGCGGACCCTCCCCCGGCGCTACGGGGAGCCCGTCACTCGACTGCGGGCGAAGGGAAGTTCGGGCTGGATCTGGACTTCGGCGCGGCCCCGATGGACGGCCACACGTTCGCCACGCAGGTCAGCACGGACGGCGGGAGGATGTGGCACACGATCGGGGTCGGGCTGAAGGACCCCGTGATCACGGTTGATCGCACCCAGTTCCCGCGCGGGACGGAGGTCCGGGTGCGAGTGATCTCGACCAACGGCTTCACCAGTACGACGTCGGACATCGAGAGCTTCCGAGTCTGAGAACGCGAGGAGGCTGGTCAATCCAGCAAATTGACCGGCCTCGGCATGTGGCTACGCCGGGAAGTCGCCAGCCTGGACGCCGGCGAGGAAGGAGTCCCAGGCTGAGGCGGGGAAGATGAGAACCGGGCCCTGCGGGTCCTTGGAGTCACGTACGGGGACGAGGCCGGGGAATCCGGGGGCTACCTCGACGCACCACCAGCGCGCTTCGGCTCACCCGGATATTCCGATCGCCAAGTGATCATCAACTCGCTGCTACGAGCCGGAGGATGGAGCTAGTCTGTCGAACATGGTTGCAAACTACAAAGAAGAAGTGGCCATGACCGACGCGGAGTTCGTCAGCGGCCCGGCCCTGATCCTCCGGTCCCTCTCCTCCGACCCCGATCGGCCGGCCATCACCACCGCCGACGGCGTGGAGATCACCGCCGGTGAGTTCGCCGCCGCCACCTACCGACTGGCCCACGAGCTCATCGCCCGGGGAGTGACCCGGGGCACGACCGTCTCCCTGCTCACCGGCAACACCGCCGAGGCGCTCAGCGCCCGCTACGCCGCCGGCATCGCGGGCGCCCGCGTGGTGAGCCTGTACGACGGCATGAGCGCCCCGGTCCTGGCCGAGATCGTCACCAGCGTCGACACCGCCGCCCTGCTGGTGGACGCCGAACGGTACGCGACGGCCCCGGAGTTGCTCGCCCTGGTCGACGTGCCGACGGTCCTCACCCTGGGCCCCGGCCCGGCCTCGATCGGCGAGGACGCCATCGCCGCCTCCGCCCACCGCCCCGCCGAGCCGCCGGACGTCCGGATCGGCCCGGACGACCACCTGGGCATCCGTCACACCGGCGGCACCACCGGCATCCCCAAGGGCATCCTCAGCCTGCACGGCCCCTACCGGAGCATCTTCGACGCCCCGTACGCCGACCCGGTCAGCGGTACGCCGCCCCGCTTCCTCGCGGCCACCTCGCTCGCCCACCTCTCCGGGATCTTCACCGACCTGGCGCTCTACCACGGCGGCTCGGCGGTCATCCAGCGCTCCTTCGAGCCCGGCGACGTCCTGGCTGCCATCGAGCGCGAGCGCATCACCGAGACGTGGATCCTGCCGCCGCTGCTCTACCGGCTGCTCGACCACCCGGCGATCGGCCGCACCGACCTGTCCAGCATGCGGAAGATCCTCTACGGGGGCTGCGCCGCCTCGCCGACCCGGATCCGCGAGGCGCTCAAGGTGTTCGGGCCTATCCTGGTGGGCGGCTACGGGATGTCGGAGGCGCAGTACATCGCCATGCTCGGCCCGCACGAGCACAACCGGGTCGGGCACGGCGGCCAGATCTCGGTCGGCCGGCCCGTTCACGGCACCGAGGCGGTGATCCGCTCCGTCGACGGCACCGAGCTGCCGACCTGCGAACAGGGCGAGATCCACGTCCGCTCGGCCACCCTGATGGCCGGGTACTGGAAGCAGCCCGACCTCACCGCCGAGGTGCTGCGCGACGGCTGGCTGAACACCGGCGACATCGGCTACCTCGACCAGGACGGCTACCTCTACCTGGCCGACCGGGTCAAGGACAAGATCATCGTGGTCGGCGGGCACGTCTACCCCTCCGAGGTGGAGGACCTGCTGCTCACCCATCCGGCGATCGCCCAGTGCGCCGTCTTCGGCGTGCGCGACGCCCAGGAGGCCGAGCACGTCCACGTCGCGGTCGTCCCCGCGCCGGGGCAGCAGCCGGAGCTGGAGGACGTCCGCGCGTTCGTCACCGCGAACAAGGGCCGGATCTACGCGCCGGAGGCCCTGCACCCGGTCGCCGAGATCCCGCTCACCTCGGTGGGCAAGCCGGACAAGAAGCGGCTGCGCGACTCCTACGCGGGCTGACCCCGCCCGGGGCGTTTCCCTCCCACGCGGAAGGGCACGGGGAAACGCCCCAGCGCGAGGTCCGAAAGCCGCCGGATCGGGCGGCCCGCCCCGCGCAGGATGGGCCGCATGACCAGCGGCGCCTTCGACGGCCTCCTCGACCGATTCCTTCTCGCCGGTGCCGAGTTCGAACAGCACCTGCGCGCCGTCCGCCCGGCGCAGTGGACCCTGCCCACCCCCTGCACCGCCTGGAACGTGCGACAGTTGGCGAACCACATGACCCGGGGGAACCTCAACTACCCGCTCCTGCTGAACGGTGGCGACCGCGCCGAGTTCCTGCGCCTGCGCGAGGCCGACGCCCTGGGCCCGGACCCCCTCACCGCCTACACCGCGTCCGTCCGTCGGCTGGCCGAGGCCTTCGGCCAGCCCGGCGCCCTGTGCCGGATCCTCGACCACCCCCTCGGCCCGCTCGTCGGCCGACAGGCCCTCGCCGTACGGATCACGGACAGCGTCATCCACACCTGGGACCTCGCCACCGCCCTCGGCGCGGACGACACCCTCCACCCCGGCCTGGTCGCCTGGATCTCCGACCACCTCGACGCGATCTACGCCGGACTCCCCGAAACCCCCGTCGCCCCCGACACCACCCACCGCTTCTTCGCCGCCCCCGAGGACGAAGCGGCCCCCGGCGCCTCCCGACAGGCCCGGCTGCTGCACCGGATGGGACGCTCACCGAAACCGCGCTGAACCCCTCGCAGATCCCCACCGGATGTCACCCCACCGTGGGGTTTGGCTCAACGAACCACCGCCCGGCTGCCGAGAAGCCAACGGGGGTGGCGGCGCTGAGGGCCGCCACCCCTCCCGTCCGCGAGAAGCCGCCGACAGTCCGCCGGGACGACCGGTGACGGCTCAGAGCCAGCCGCGGTGGGCGGCCTTGATCCCGGCCTCGAAGCGGCTGCTCGCGCCCAGACGCTCCATGATCGAGGACATGTGGCGCCCCACGGTCCGCGAGGAGATCCCGAGGCGTTGCCCGGCCGCGTCGTCGGTGAGGCCGGAGCCGAGCAGCCGGAGCAGTTCGCGCTCGGTCGCGGTGAGGCCGGTGCTGGGGTCCTCGGGGCTGGCGGCGCCGAGCGGCACGGCCGCGTTCCAGGACTGCTCGAAAAGGTCCAGCAGCGCGGCCAGGATGCCGGGTTCGGTCACGTACAGCGCGCCCTTGCGGTTGTCCGCAGGGTCGATCGGGACCAATGCCTGGGCGCGGTCGACCACCACCAGCCGCGGCGGGATCGCCGGGGCGGTACGGACCTCGCCGCCGTGGCTGAGCAGCCAGTGGGCGTACGTGGCGACGTGGGGCTGGTTGCGGGTGGAGTCCTGGTAGAGCGTCCGCATCGCGATGCCGCGCGCGAGCACCTCGGCGTCGGCCGACCGGCTGGCGGCCAGGTCCTCGGGCCGCTGGTCCCCGGGCTGGCTGGCGAGGGCCTCGGTGGTGGTGCTGCGGGCCATCCGTTCGAGCCGGGCCTGGATGGCGTCCAGACCGAGGAGGCGCTCGCCGTGGGTCGTCCGGTGCTCGGCGCGCTCCGCGACCATGCGTGTGACGGCGGCCCGCGAGGCCGCCAACTTGGCGTGGCGGGAGGCGAGTTCGGCCTCCTGTGCGGCGAGCATGTCAGCCAGGCCGATGTCCGGGCTCACCGCACGCATCTGACCGGGCCGTTCGGCGGAGGCCCGGACGAGGGTGAGCCGGGTCAGCTCGTCGAGGTGGTCGTGCACTTCGACGTCGGCCAGTCCGCAGTGCCGGGCGATCTCGTCCACGCCGTAGGCGGGGTGGTCGAGCATCGCCTGGTACACCGCGGTCGCCCCGGCCGTCAGGCCCAGTACTTCCAGCATCGGCATCCCCCCAGGTCAGCGGCCGTCCATCGCTCGGACGACCCGTCGTATCCAAACAGCTCTTCGACTCCCTGTTCAAGGTCCAATTCAGGGGGTTCGCCCTGATTTGTGACATGTAGAGAGGGAGTGAGTTGCGCGAAACAAAATTGTCATGAGCGCGACAGTATGTCCGGATCCCGCCAGGCCGATTGGCGACATCCGGAAACCCTTCCGATGCCCTTGGCCAGCGGCGAAGCTATTGATCGCCGCCAGGGAAACCCGGAACGGCAACCGAACGGAGCGTCAACCGCGGGACGCCCGGACCAGCCACACCTCTCCCCTCAGCAGAAGAAGGACTCCGTCATGATCCGCACCCGTATCGCCCAGGCCACCGCGGTCGCCACCGTCGCCCTCACCGCGTTCCTGATCGCCCCCGTCAGCTCGGCCACCACCGCCGCGACCACGCCCGGCCCGGCCGCCGCCACCTCCGACAGCCTCACCCAGGGTGGCGCCGCCGCCTCCAACGACAGCTTCGGCTGGGGCGGGGTCACCCAGGCGAGCTTCGGCTGGGGCGGCTGAGCACGCGGATGGACATCGTCTACGCCAGCCTGAAACGCCGCCAGCCCGGCGCGGTAGCAGAGGCGATCGAGGCAGCCGAGGCCGTGGACGCCCTGTGGGCGCACGCCGAGCCCGCCGACGGACTCCAGCACGCCAGCGCTCAGCCCGCCTCCGACCGGATCGACCTTCTGCTCTACCTGCTCAGCCGCGCCCCGTCCGACCGGCCCGACGCGGTCGGCCGCGCCCACAGCCTGCTCTCTCGCAGCCACCGGACCTCGCCCCTGCTCCGCCGCTGCTACCTGCCCCCGGAGCCGCCGGAGGCCACGGACCACACCGCGCGGTGACCACCGCGTCCGCTCCCTGAAGGAGCCCGCGCCGCCAGGCCGAACGGCCCGCAGCGGCGCCCACCGAACTTCGCAGCACCCCTCCGGCAGAGGCGACCACTGCCCACCGGATCACGACCGACCGTTCCACCGCCCGCCGGCACCTGAACTCCCCGCTGCCCCGCCGCCGACCGGAGCACGCCCGGCCAGGCCCGCCCGCAGCGCGCCAACCGACTTGCCCTGCTCACAACCTGGAGCTTCCATGTCCCGCGTCCGTACCCGCCTGGCCTCCTCGGCGGCCGCCGTCACCCTGGCCGCCTCCGGCCTCAGCATCCTGGCCGTCCCGGGTGCCCACGCTTCGACGCTCGGCGACTCGATCGCCGCCACGGCCTCCGGTCAGATCTCCAGCAACGCGTGCGGAAACGGCGGCGCCGGCTACTACGCCCCCGGCACCGACCAGAGCTCCAGCTGCTCCGGCGGGTCCAGGACACATGCCTGGTGCGCGGACTTCGCCGGCTGGGTCTGGTCCCAGAACGGGGTCAAGAACCTCGGCATCCTGAACGACCTCGCCAACAGCTTCCAGACCTATGCGAGCAAGTACGACGGCGGGCTGTCCGGTACCCCGCACGTGGGCGACGCCGTCTTCTTCCACCCGAACGGCTTCGGCGGCACGGACTACGACCACGTGGCGATCGTCACCGCCGTCAACGGGGACACCATCAGCTGGGTCGGCGGCAACCAGGGCGGGTACCCGGGCAAGGTCAGTCAGAACAGCGCGTCCGGACGCGTCGGCACGGTCGTGTGGCAGAGCGGCGGCTACAACGTCAGCATCCAGGGCTACGCCAGCCCCGTCAGCGGTACCGTCACGCCCCCGCCGGTCACCGACCCGGTCGCCCCCGCGGTGAATGACGTCGCCCCGGCCGCCGTCTACAACCCGGACAACGGCACCGCCGAGATCTTCTCCATCGGCACCGACGGCGTGCTGTCCCACGCCTACAGCACCAACGGCGGCCAGTGGAGCGACTGGTACCCGATCGACCCCTCGTTCCACTTCACCGGCAAGCCCACCGCCGTCTACAACCCGACCAACAAGACCACCGAGGTCTTCGCGATCGGCACCGACGGCGTGCTGTCCCACGCCTACAGCACCAACAGCGGCCAGTGGAGCAGCTGGAGCACCATGGACCCCGGCTACCACTTCACCGGCTCGCCCTCCGCCGTCTACAACCCGTCGGTCAACGCGGTGGAGCTGTTCGCGATCGGCAGCGACGGCAAGCTCAACCACAAGTACTACGTCAGCAACGCCTGGTCGGCGTGGAACACCATGGGGACCTGGACCTTCGCCGGCTCCCCCACCGCCGTCTACGAGCCCGACCTCAACACCGCCGAGGTGTTCGCCATCGGCACCGACGGCGTGCTGTCCCACTCGTACAGCACCAACGGCGCCGCGTGGAGCGACTTCTTCACGCTGGACACGAGCTACCGCTTCACCGGCGCCCCTGCCGTCGTCTACAACCCGAACACCAAGACGGCCGAGGTGTTCGCGATCGGCGCCGCCGACGGCGTCATGTCGCACGCCTACAGCACCAACGGCGGCCAGTGGAGCGGCTGGACCACGCTCGACACGGGTTACAAGTTCGCCGGTGTCCCGTCGGCGGTCTACAACTCCACCACCAAGGCCGTGGAACTGTTCGGCACCGGCACCGACGGCATCGTCAACCACAAGTACTACCTGGGCGGCGCCTGGTCGAACTGGGAGGCGCTCGGCAACTGGAAGTTCGCCGGCACGCCGGTGGCCCTCAACGAGCCGAACACCAACGCCGCCGAGGTCTTCGGCATCGGCCAGGACGGCGTGATCTCGCACTCCTACACCAGCAACGGCAGCCCCTTCAGCAGCTGGTACACGCTCGGCACCTGGAAGTTCAACACCCACTGATCCCGGGTCATCCCCCAGCGGTGGCCACCGGATCCACCCGGACCGGCCGCCACCTGCCCCCTCCCTCCGCTGCCTTCCACGACTTCCACGACTTCCCGAAGGACTTCCCGATGACCCGCACCCCTTCCCGCGCCGCCCGCACCCGGATCGGCGCCACCGCTGTCGGCGTACTCGGCCTGGCCGTGGCCGCGACCACCCTCGGCACCGGGCAGGCGAACGCCGCCTCGGTCGCGACCTGGGACAAGGTGGCCCAGTGCGAGAGCACCGGGAACTGGTCGATCAACACCAACAACGGCTATTACGGCGGCCTGCAGATCAGCCTGAGCAACTGGCAGAACTACGGGGGCACCGCCTACGCGGCCCGCCCGGACCTCGCGACCAAGCAGCAGCAGATCCTGATAGCGGAGAAGATCCTCGCCGACCAGGGTGCCGGGGCGTGGACCTGCAGCCCGGGCACCGGGCTGGCCACCGACCACGCCAACCCGTACCCGGACCCGACCCCCACCCCGGCCCCGCCGACGGCCTCCTCCTCGGCCGCGGGTCCCGTCCTCTACAACCCGGACACGGCGACCGCCGAGGTGTTCGGGATCGGGACGGACGGAACGATGTCCCACAGCTACAGCACCAGCGGCGGCGCCTGGAGCGACTGGTCCACGCTCGACTCCACCTTCCGCTTCACCGGCGCCCCGGCGGCCGTCTACAACCCGGTGAACAAGGTCACCGAGGTCTTCGCCACCGGCCAGGACGGCGTCATCTCGCACAACTACCACTTCAACGGCGGCCAGTGGAGCGGCTGGAGCACCCTCGACACCGGCTACAAGTTCGCCGGCAGCCCGACCGCCGTCTACAACCAGGCCACCAACGCGATCGAGCTGTTCGGCATCGGCACCGACGGCGTGCTGAACCACACCTACAACCTCAACGCCGGCGCCTGGCAGGGCTGGAGCTCGATCGGCACCTGGAAGTTCGCCGGCAGCCCGACCGCCGTCTACAACCAGGACACCAAGACGGCCGAGGTGTTCGGGATCGGGACGGACGGGACGATGTCCCACAGCTACAGCAGCAACGGCGGCGCCTGGAGCGGCTGGTCCACGCTCGACTCCACCTTCCGCTTCACCGGCGCCCCGGCGGTCGCGTACAACCCGGTGAACAAGGTCACCGAGGTCTTCGCCACCGGCCAGGACGGCGTCATCTCGCACAACTACCACTTCAACGGCGGCCAGTGGAGCGGCTGGAGCACCCTCGACACCGGCTACAAGTTCGCCGGCAGCCCGGCGGCGGTCTACAACCAGGCCACCAACGCGATCGAGCTGTTCGGCATCGGCACCGACGGCGTGCTGAACCACACCTACAACCTCAACGCCGGCGCCTGGCAGGGCTGGAGCTCGATCGGCACGTACAAGTTCGCCGGCACTCCCGCCGCGGTCTACGAGCCCGGCACGCACTCCGCCGAGGTCTTCGGTGTCGGCGCCGACGGCCTGGTCTCCCACGCCTACTCCGCCAACGGCGCCCCCTGGAGCACCTGGTACACCCTCGGCACCTGGAAGTTCCAGACCATCTGAGCCCGAACGCACCGACGACTGCCCCGGGGCCCGACCGGCCCCGGGGCAGTCGTGTCCGATCACCCGGGATCCGACTCGCCGACACCGTCCAGGCAGCACCGCACGAAGTCCCGCACCACCGGGTTGTCGTCGTCCACCGGCGCCCAGGCGACCCCGACCCGGCTGGGGCTGACGCCGCTCACCGGCCGGTAGGTGATCCCGGGCCGGGCGTAGAAGCGGGCCGTGGACTCGGGGGCGAGAGCAACGCCGTAGCCGTTGGCGATGGCGCTCAGCCAGTCGTCCGGCTGGTCGACCACGGCACCGATTCGGACGGGGTGCCCCTCGCGCTCGTCGGCGGCGGTCCAGTAGTCCCGCCAGGCTCCGGTCTCGGACGGGGCGGCGACGAAGGGCTCGTCCCACAGCTCCCGGAACGGGACCACCTCGCGGACGGCCAGCCGGTGCGCCGAGGGCAGCGCCACCCAGCGCGGCTCGGTGGACAGTTCGGCCACCCGCAGCCGCTCCTGCCCGGGGAACGGCAGCCGCAGCAGCGCCGCGTCCACGTCCCCCTCCGCCAGGCCGGCCGTCGGGTCCGACCAGGTGGTGGCGTGCCGCATGTCGACCCGCCAGCCCGGGCGGAGACGGGTGAACTCGGCGACGATCCGCGGGGTCGCCTCGTTGGCGGCGCTGGCCAGGAAGCCGACCCGCAGGACGCGTTCGGCCCGGCTGGCCGCGGCCCTGGTCTCCCGCAGCGCGGCGTCCCACGCCGCCAGCAGCCCGGGCGCCCGCGCGGCCAGGGCGCGGCCGGCCTCGGTGAGTGCCATCCCGGCCCGGGAGCGGACGAACAGCGGGGTGCCGAGGCCGGTCTCCAGCTGCCGGATCTGCTTGGTCAGCGCGGGCTGGGAGACGTACAGCCGCTCGGCGGCGCGGGTCAGGCCGCCCTCCTCCGCGACGGCGGTGAAGTAGCGCAGCAGCCGGGTGTCCACATCCATTCCATCAGGTTATAGAAGCAGGTATTGGACGCAAGACGAGGCGCTGACGAGGCTGGACGACGAGGAAGCACCCGCGTCAGCCCCGAAGGAGTCCCATGTCCACCGCCTACGTGATCGTGGCCGTCGTCGCCATCGTCGCCAACGCCGGAATCGCCGCCGCGGACTTCGCCGAGGTGCCCTTCGTCCTGGCCAACTCCGCCGAGGTGAACGTCCAACAGCACTGGGTCCCGTGGCTCGCCGGGCTCAAGATGGCCGGGGCCACCGGCCTGCTGATCGGCCTGGTCGCCTTCCCGCCCCTCGGCACCGCCGCCGCGGTGGGCCTGGTGCTGTTCTACATCGGCGCCGTGATCACCCACGTGCGGGCCAGGGTCCTCCACAACATCTACTTCCCCGGCTTCTACCTCGCCCTGGCCGTCGCCACCCTCGCCCTCGCTCACTGAGCCTTCTGAGCCCTCCGAGCTCCCTGCGCTCCCTGCGCTCCCTGCGCTCTCCGGGCTCTCCGGGCTCTCCGGGCTCTCCGGGCTCTCCGGGCTCTCCGGGCTCTCCGGGCTCTCCGGGCTCTCCGGGCTCTCCGGGCTCTCCGGCGGTCGGCTACACCACCACCGCCTCGCCCAGCTCGGCGAGCACTGTCTCGGCCCGCTCCGGGTGCCGGCGCCGCCACAACTCCCCGATGGCGGAGCGGATCCGCTCCCAGGCGCTGGTGGTCAGCTGCTGGACGACCGCGGCGGCGGCGACGCCCGCGAGTGAGGTCAGTTCCTGGTCCACGGTTCCCCGGCGGAATGGACGCTCCGCCTGTCAAGGAGTCGCTATACCCCGCCGAGGCACCGGGCACCGCGCGGACCGAGCCGCTTCGCCCTGTTGCAGCGCCTGTCACACCGCCCGTTACAGCGTTGCGAGGAACTCCCGTACAGCAGCGGCGAGTTCGTCCGCCGCGCTGATCGGCAGCAGATGGTCGCCGGTCAGCTCGACCGCGACCGTCCCGGGGCGGCAGGCGACGATCCGCGCCGCCTGCTCGGCCGGGATCACGCCCTCGCTGCCGCGCACCAGCAGGGCGGGACAGGTGGTCGCCGTCCAGTCGGCCCAGTGGTCGCCGTGGACCAGCTCCTCCGAGTCGTACATGTCCCTGGGGTGGAACGGCAGCCGCCAGCCGCCGTCCGTGCCCTCCCGCAGCCGGTCGGCGAAGTACGGGGCGGCCAGGCCGAGCGCGGCGATCAGCTCGTCCCGACTCGGGGCGTCGTAGGGCAGGTCGAGCAGGAAGGCCAGCGGGTTCGGCCCCTCCAGGCCGAGCTCCACCGGGGCCTCGATGTCGACGATCGCCTCGACCCGCCCGGGGTGGCGGGCGGCGAACTGGTAGGCGTTGATCCCGCCGAGCGAGTGGCCGAGCAGCACCACCTTCTCCAGCCCCAGGTGGTCGAGCAGCGCCTCGATGTCGGCGAGGTACCCCTCCCGCGAGTAGTCCGCGGCCCGCTCGGACTCGCCCTGGCCACGCTGGTCGGGCGCGATCACCCGCCACTCACCCCGGAGTTCGCCCGCGAGCCGGGCCCACACGGCCCCCTCGGACAGGTGCCCGTGCAGCGCGAGCAGCGGGCGGCCCGCTCCGCCGAAGTCCAGGTAGGAGAGGCGGCGGCCGTCGACGGTCAGTTCGCTGCGGATGGCGTCGTTCATTGCAATTCCCCCTTGTGGAGCGGCTGGTGTGATCACCATATCCAGAGTGAGACGAACGTACAATACAAACGTCCAAGACATTTGTCCCACCTGCACGGCGGAGCCCCCACAAGCGTTCGAGCGTGAACCAGGCCATCGGATCTCCTCCTGCGGCTCCGGCGGCTCCGGCGACTCCGGCGACTCCGGCGACTCCGGCGACGGACGAACGGACGGGCGTTCAGGCCCCCGACGCTATCCCTCCTCCCGGCCGCGAAAGCTCCGGCGGTACTCCCTGGGCGCCACACCCACCCTCGCCACGAACACCGGCCGCAGCGACACCGCCGAGGCGAAGCCGCAGCGCACGGCCACCGCGTCGACCGGCAGGTCCGCCTCCTCCAGCAGCCGTTGGGCCGCGAGGATCCGCTGGTCCAGCAGCCAGCGCAGCGGGGTGGTGCCGGTGCCTGCGCCGAAGTGACGGGCGAAGCCGCGTTCGGACATCACCGCCGCGGCCGCCATCCGGCGCACGGTCCACGGGGTGTCCAGTGAGGCCAGGATCTCGGCGCGGACCCGCGCGAGCGGATCGTCCTCGGCGGACGCGGGCACCGGGCTGGGGATGAACTGCGCCTGGCCGCCCGCCCGGAACGGGGCGGTGACCATCGAGCGGGCGATGACGGCGGCGGCCTGCTGTCCGTGGGCGGTGCGGACGAGATGCAGGCACAGGTCGATGCCGGCCGCGACCCCGGCCGAGGTCCACAGGCCCTCGCCGCCGGTGAACAGCACCTCGGGCCGGACGGTCACCGCCGGGTAGCGGCGGGCGAGTTCGGGGGCGAGCGCCCAGTGGGTGGTCGCCTCCCGGCCGTCGAGCAGCCCGGCCTCGGCGAGGACGAAGGCGCCCGCGCAGAGCGAGGCGATCGGGACACCGCGACCGCGCGCCTCCCGCAGCGCCGCCAGAACCTCCGGCGGCCGTGCGGCACCCGGCTCCTCCACCCCCGGCACCACCACCAGGTCGCAGTCCGCCAGCGCCCCCAGCCCCGCGTCCGGCACCCGCTCCAACCCGCCGCCCAGCCGCACCCGGGCCCCCGCCGGTCCGCAGACCCGCAGGTCGAAGCCGGGCAGCCCGGGCCGGGAGGAGCGGTTCGCCCACACCTCCCCGATCACCGCGTAGTCGAAGGCCCGTACGCCGTCGAAGATCAGGCACCCCACCATTCGCATGGCGCAAGCATGGCAGGGTGGCAGGAACCTATCGATGGGTGGCATCCCTGCCCATCACAGCCACCCGGCAACGCGCAGCACCATGAATCCCATGACGAACACCGACGCCTTCGACGCCCCCCTCACCCTCGACCCCGACGCCGTCCTCCTCCTCATCGACGTCCAGCAGGGCTTCGAGGACCAGGACTTCTGGGGTCCCCGCGACAACCCCCGGGCCGAGCAGCGGATCGCCGAGCTGATCGCCGCCTGGCAGGCCACCGGCCGCCCGATCGTCACCGTTCAGCACGCCTCCCGGGTGGGGCCGCTGGTCGAAGGCACGCCCGGCTACGAGCTCAAGGACTTCGTCGCCGCGATCACGCCCGACCTGCACATCACCAAGACGGTGAACAGCGCCTTCTACGGCACCCCCGACCTGCACGCCTGGCTCCAGGAGCGCGGCGCCCGGCAGGTGGTGATCACCGGGATCATCACCAACGTGTGCAACGAGACCACCGCCCGGATGGCCGGCAACCTCGGCTACGACGCGATCTTCCCGACCGACGCCATGCACTCCTTCGACATGACCGGCCCCGACGGCACCACCGTCCCCGCCGCCGAACTCGCCCGCGCCACCGCGACCACCCTGCACGCGATGCGCTTCGCCAAGGTGGTCACCACGGAGGCCCTGCTCCAGGCCGCTAAGGCCTGAACAGCGGCTCGTACGCGTTGCCCTCCGCCGCGTTGAGCAGCGTGTACCGCTCCCCGAGGCCGAACGCGACCTCCCGCAGCCGCGCCAACGCCTCGGCCACCGTGGGGACTTCGAGCCCGAGCGCGGCCGCCGCCGCGTCCCGGTCGGCGAACAGGCCGGGCTCGTCCTCCAGGTACTGTTCGGCCGCCTCCGCGCTCTCCTCCTCGGTCAGCCGCACGCAGTCCCGCCACCACGGCACCGCCAGCAGCAGCCGGGCCATCTCCTCCAGCCCGGCGGCCATCACCGCCGCGCCGCCCTCGGAGTCGGCGTACAGTACCGGCCGCTCGTCGCCGCCCTCCCCACAGAGGAAGAAGGTGCCGCCCGCGCCGCACTTGGCCACCTCCTCCAGGGCCTCCCCGGAGACGAGCACGACCTCCTCCACGTGCGAGTAGACGTCGAGGGAGAAGTCCCCCGGCCAGAGCAGGTAGTCGACGGCGACGGGGGTGGCGCGAAGGCGATCAAGGAAGGACATGGCGGACACCTTAGGAGGCCGGACGGACACTCAGCCCGCCAGCCGCTCCGTCAGGAACTCCTCCCAGGTGCGCCGCCCGTGCTCGGCCCCGGCCAGGGTGAGGTTCGCCCCCGCGCGGTAGGCGCGCCCGACCTTGCCGGGCACCCGCACCGGCAGCTGCTTGCGGCTGCGTCCCTTCGCCGCCAGGTACCCCCGGGTCAGCTCGCCCATCCCGTACACCCTCGGCCCGGCCAGGTCCGGCACCGCCCCGGCGGGCGCGTCGAGCGCCAACTCGACGAGCCGGGCTGCGACTTCGCGCACGTCCACGGGCTGCCAGCGGACCCCGCCGGGGGCCGGGACGAGCGGCAGCTTCGCCATCTTCTCGACCACGCTGAACGCCAGGTCGTGGAACTGCGCGGCGCGCAGGACCGTGTACGGCAGGCCCGAGCCGGCCACCGCCTCCTCGGCGCCGAGCTTGGCCCGGAAGTAGCCGAGCGGCACCTTGTCCGCGCCGATCACCGAGATGTACACCAGGTGCCGCACCCCGGCTCGCCGCGCGGCCGCGACCAGCCGCCGGGTCGCCTCGTCGTCGCCCTTGGGGCCGCCGGCGAGGTGCAGCACGGTGTCGACGCCCGCGAGCGCCTCGTCCAGCCGGGCGTCCGCCTCGACCGGGTCACCGAGCAGGTCGCCGCGCACGTACGCCACACCGTCCTGCGCCGCGCGCTCCCGCCGGCTCAGCACCCGCACCGGCCGGCCGGCCGCGCGCAGCAGCGGTACGACCTGCCGGCCCAGGGTGCCGGTGCCGCCGGTGACCAGTACCGGGTTGTTCGTCACGATCGTCTCCGATTCGTCCCGGGCCGGGAGTTGATCTCCCCGCCGCAGCCGTTGTTGGGTGACTCCTGCTGCCCTGACCCGAGGCGACGAAGGATTGTGACACGGTGGACGAGAAATCTTCCCGGACCGCGCCGTTCGAGGAGCACCGGCCGCATCTGCGCGCGGTCGCGTACCGGATGCTCGGCTCGATCAGCGAGGCCGAGGACGCGCTCCAGGAGGCCTGGCTGCGGTACGACCGCACCGACACCGCCGGGGTGGAGAACCTCGGCGGCTGGCTGACCACGGTGGTCTCCCGGGTCTGCCTGAACCTGCTGCGCGACCGCGCCCAGCGCCGCGAGGAGCCGCTGGTGCCGACCGGGCCGGACGGGGGCACCGGCCCGGAGCGCATCCCCGACCCTCTGCTGCGGCGCGAGGGCGTGGTCGACCCGGAGCAGGAGGTGATGCTCGCGGACTCGGTCGGCCTGGCGCTGATGGTGGTGATGGAGTCGCTGTCGCCCGCCGAGCGGGTCGCCTTCGTGCTGCACGACATGTTCGCGGTGCCGTTCGAGGAGATCGCCCCGCTGATCGAGAAGACGGCGGCCGCGACCCGACAGCTCGCCAGCCGGGCCCGCCGCAAGGTACAGGGGCAGGCGCCCGCGCCCGACCCGGACCTGGGCCGCCAGCGCCTCGCCGTGGACGCCTTCTTCGCCGCCGCCCGCAACGGCGACCTGGGCGCCCTGGTCGCGGTGCTCGACCCGGACGTGGTGCTGCGCTCGGACGGCGGGGCCGGGCTGGCCCGGCACACCGTGGTGCTCAGCGGCGCCGCGACGGTCGCCGGCCAGGCCGTCCTGTGGGGCAAGCTGTCGCCGTTCGCCCGCCCGGCGCTGGTCAACGGCACCGCGGGCGCGGTGGTCATCGGCGACAACGGCCGGGCGCTGTCGATCATGGCGTTCACCGTCGTGGACGGCGCGATCGCCGCGATCGACGTGATCCTCGACCCGGAGCGGCTGGCCTCCTTCGACCTCTCGGCCTTCCGCGACTGAGACACGACAGGGGTGGGAGGACGGAAAGCCCTCCCACCCCGTGGCTCACCGCCCGATGGCGCCGTCCAGTTGCTCGCGGATGACGTCCGCGTGCCCGGCGTGCCGCCCGGTCTCCTCGATCACGTGCACCAGCACCCGGCGCAGCGACGGCCCCTCGACGTCATCGGGCCGCAGCGAGCGCGGAGCCTGCTCGGCTCGACGCGCTCGGGCGCGGTGTTCTCGGTCACCGCGCCACCATGGCCACCGGCAGGGCCCGACGGACCGTCACCAGCCCTGGGTGTGCGCCCAGTCCGCGAGGTGCCGGGCGCAGTCGTCCACCGACTCCCGCCAGGTGTGCGCCGCGCCGTCCCCGGCCTCGTCGCTGACGTACTTCACCAGCCGCACCGGCACCCCGGCCCGGTGGGCGACGGTGGCGACGGCGTAGCCCTCCATGTCGACCAGGTCGGCGCGCTCGGCCAGCCGCTCGCGGGCGGCCGGGGAGTCGACGAACAGGTCGCCGGTGGCCAGCACCGGGCCGTCGCCCTTGCCGACCACCAGCGGGGCGCCGTAGCTGCGGCCGGTCAGGGTCTGCAGGACCTCGGTGTTCAGGTCGTGCTGGATCACCTGGACCACGTGGTGGACGCCCTCCCAGCCGGGGCGCAGCGCGCCGGCCGTCCCGAGGTTGATCACCTCGGTGGGCTTCTCACCCTGGGCGAGCACGGTGGCCAGGGCCACGGCGGCGTTGACCTTCCCCATCCCGGTGAGCAGCACGGGCAGTCGCTCGTCCAGGTGCGCGGCCTCCTCCCGGACGGCGACGACGAACAGCGGGCGGTCGGGTGAGATCGTTCCAAGCAGTCGCATGGGGCCCATGGTACGGAGCGGGTCGGCGCCTCACCTCGGGAGCCGCTTGGTGACTCCTCCCCCGGCTGAAGCCGGGGGTTTCTCGTTAAGCCGGTTGGGCTTCGCGACGGACCAGCCCGGCCCGTAGAACGTTGGTGGCTCCCACGGTATCGGCGTGGGCCTGGTGGCCGCAGGCGACGCAGTGGAAAGTCTCCTGGTTGGGCCGGTTCTCCGCCGAGACGTGCCCGCATTCGGGGCAGGTCCGGGAAGTGTTGCGGGGGTCCACGGCGATCACTTCCCGTCCGGCGCTCTCAGCCTTGGCGTACAGGATCGTCAGGAACACCCCCCAACCGGCATCAGCGATCGAGCGGTTCAGACCGGCCTTGGCCGCCGCCCCGTTGGGCAGGAACGCCCCCGGATTGTCAGGGTCGGCCTTGGGCACGGGGGCCTTGCTCATATTGCGGATCTTGAGGTCTTCGTGCGCGATGAAGTCGTGCCCACGGACCAGGGCGAGCGCGCTCTTGTGGGCGTGGTCCAGCCGCTGGCGTCGGACCTTCCCGTGCAGCTTCGCGACCTTCTCCACGGCCCGCTGGTGATTCCTGGTGCGCTTGTCCCGGCGGACACGCGGGAACCGGGAGAGGGCCTGCTGCGCGGCTTCGAGCTTTGCGGCAGCGCGGCGGCCGTGACGCGGGTTGGGGACGAACCCGCCGTTCGAGTCGGCGAGGAAGTTCGCTATGCCCATGTCGATGCCGACCACGGACCCGGTCGCGGGCAGCGGCTCCGGCTGCTCCTGTTCGGCGGTCAGCACAACAAACCACTTACGGCCCTCGCGCTTGACACTGACCGTCTTGACCTTCCCGACCACGACCCGGTGCTGATGCACCTTGACATGCCCGACACCCTGAAATCGGACGCGGGTCACCGGATCGTGCGGGGTCGAGTCCCACCGGCAGCCGTCCCCGTCCTTCGGGAACTCCACCGTGTCAAACCAGTTCACCCCGCGAAAGCGCGGATAGCCAGGGGTCACCCGACTTGACCCGGCGGAAGAACGCCTGGAACGCCTTGTCCAGGCGGCGCAGCGTCGCCTGCTGCGAGGAGAACGACCAGCGTCCCTGACCCTCCGGGTCGAACGCCCGGATCTCCTTGAGCTGCGCCGACTGCATCCCGTACTTGATCGACGTCTTGGAGACGTGCCGGTAGGCGTCACGCCGCTCCTGCAACGCGCCGTTGTAGAGCGAGCAGTGATCCCGAAGCATCTCGGTCAACGCCTGCTGCTGGCCCACGGTGGGCCGCATGAGGAACTTGTACGCACGGATCATCCGGCCCACCCCCCTTTCCGTTCAGCTTTCGACCTCATACTAAACGTGGGGTATGTCACCGCGTTGGGAACCAAACGCCGATATCCGCACCGGTCGACACGTTGCCTACAACCTCCACGCTCACTTGGTGTTCGTCACCAGGTACCGGCGCGGCATCTTCGATGACGCCATGCTCAAGCGCTGCGAGGAGATCATGCGGGAGGTGTGCGACAAGTTCGAGGTGGAGCTGAGAGAGTTCAACGGCGAGGCCGATCACGTCCACCTACTGGTGCACTACCCGGCGAAGGTCGCCCTGTCGAAGCTGGTCAACAGCCTCAAGGGTGTCAGCTCCCGCTACCTGCGGGCCGAGTACACGGGCCGAATCAACCGGATCGGCATGGGGTCGGTCTTCTGGTCCCGCTCCTACTTCGCCGGGTCCTGCGGCGGCGCACCGCTCACCGTGATCCGCCAGTACATCGAAGACCAGCAGCGGCCTGTCTGACCGTCACCCCAGAGCCGCAGCGAACTCCGCCGCTTCGCGGCTCCGGGCCAAGGATGCATTCCCTCCCCGGCTGAAGCCCCGGATACCCTGCAAGATCACGGATGGAACCGCGCGGGGCACCGCCCGCGTCGCACGGGTCGCCACCTCTCTGCGCGAGCCGTACGAGCCGTGCGCCGCCGTACACCGTCGTACCGGACGTACGCCGCCGTACAGGACGTACCGAGCCGTAGGAGAGCGTGCGGAAACCGTGCACGACATGCTCAAGATCGGCGCAAGTCGGGTGTGGCCGGGAGGAGTCGCGGCCATACTGCTGCCATCGGTCGGGCCCCGGGTGTCGGGTCCGCACCCAGGGGAGGATGAGACGGGTGGCAACACCAGTAGGCAACGGCGCACCGGGCGCCGCGTTCCCGGCGCGGCCGAGCGGTCCACCGGCCGTGCCGGGAACGGCGGCAGCGGTGCGAGGCGCGGCGCCGCCCGGCCTCCCCGCGCCCAGGCCCGGCGCCGCGCCGCCCGCGCGGCGCCCCCGGGCGGGTGCCGGGGAGCGCGGCGTGCGCGCCCGGCTGGCCCAGGCCACCCGGACGCCCCCGGGGCGGCTGCGGCTGGCCGGGGTGGTGCTCGCGGTGCTCACGGTGGCCTTCGGCGGGCTCACCGCCTGGCAGTTGGAGACCAGGGCCTCGGCCGCCGACCGGGTGGTCTCGTACAGCCAGCCGCTCAGCCGGGACGCGGCCGAGATCCACCGCTCGCTGGCGGACGCCGCCACCACCGCGGCCACCGGCTTCCTGCTGGCCGGCACCGAGCCCAAGGACGTCCGGGACCGCTACGAGCAGGATCTCGCCCAGGCCGCCAAGTTGATCGCCCAGGCCGCCGCCCGCACCACGTCCACCTCCCCGGCGCAGGACTCACTCGCCCGGCTGAACCAGCAACTCCCGGTGTACGCCGGTCTGGTGGAAACCGCGCGGGCCGACAACCGGCAGGGCATCCCGCTCGGCGGCGCCTACCTGCGGTACGCCTCCGAACAGATGCAGAACGTCCTGCTGCCGGCCGCCGCCGAGCTGAAGGGCTTCGAGGACAAGGAGCTGGCGGACGACTACGCCGGGGCCAAGTCCGTGCCGTGGGGTGCGTACGGCCTGGCGGTGCTCACCCTGGCCGCGCTCGGCTGGGTGCAGCTGACGCTGTTCCACCGCACCAACCGGGTGTTCAACATCGGCCTGCTGGGCGCCACCGCCGCCGTCCTCGCGGGCGCGCTCTGGCTCACCGTGGCCGGGCTGACCACCAGTTCGGCGCTGGAGCGGAGCGACCACGACGGCGCGACCCCGCTGCGGGCGCTCAACAACGCCCGGGTGGACGTGCTGACCGCCCGGCTGGCGGAGAACCTGCACCTGGTCGCGCGCGGCTCCACCACCAAGTACGCCGACCAGTGGGCGAGCGCCACCAAGCACCTGTCTGGCGACAACGCCAAGGACGTCCCGCTGGAGCGACGCGGCGGCTCGCTCCCGGAGGCCGTCCGGCTCGCCCCGCCGGCCGCCGCCCAGCCCGTCCGCGAGGCCGCCGAGCAGTACGACGAGTGGCGCCAACGGCACGACAAGGCAAGGTCCTTGGAGGTCGACAACGCCGACTACCAGGCCGCGTTGAACGCCACCGTGTCAGTCACCGACGCCACCAGCACGGCCGACGCCGCCTTCAACGCCACCGACAAGGCCCTCGGTCAGGCCGCCGACGCCGAGCAGGCGCAGTTCGCCGACGCCGCCAAGGGCACCGCCGCGGACCTGCGGCTGGCGGCCGGCGCGGCCGCCGTGCTCGCCCTGGTGGCCGCGGCCGCCGCGCTGCGGGGCCTCGGCCGGCGACTGGCCGAGTACCGGTAAGGGGAACGGACAGATGCGCACCAGAACCGTACGGACCAGGAGCGCCACGGCGCTGGCAGTGCTCGCGGCCTGCGCGACCGTGCTCGGCGGGTGCGGCCCCTCCGGCGCCGCACCGGCCGGGCGGAGCGCGCCGCAGGCCGTCCAGGGACAGCAGGGACAGCAGGAGCAGTCCGACACCTGCGACATCTACGGCAGCGTGCCGCCGAGCACGGTGGACGGCCCGGCCGTGAAGGCCATCAAGGCCAAGCGCAGCCTGGTGATCGGCGTGGACCAGAACAGCTACCGCTGGGGCTCCCGCAATCCGAACACCGGCCAGATCGAGGGCTTCGACATCGACCTGGCCCGGGCCATCGGCACCGCCATCATGGGCAACCAGGGCCAGGTGGTGCTCAAGCCGGTCGCCACCGCCGACCGCGTCGACGCGGTGAAGAACGGCCGGGTCGACCTGATCGTCCGCACCATGACCGTCAACTGCGAGCGGATGAAGGACGTGGCCTTCTCCAAGCCGTACTTCAGCATCTCCCAGCGCGTGCTGGTCCCGAAGGCGAGCCCGGCGACCAGCCTCGACGAGGCGATCAACGGCAGGACCGTCTGCGCCGCCAAGGGCTCCACCGCCGCGACCGTGCTGGACGCCAAGAAGACCGCCAAGCAGGTCGTCCCGGTGGAGAACCAGCTGGACTGCCTGGTCCTGATGCAGCTCGGCAAGGTCGACGCCACCATGACCGACGACGGCCTGGCGGCCGGTCAGGCGGCGCAGGACCAGACCGTGCGGATCGTCGACGGCGACACCCAGCCCGAGGTGATCGGCGTCGCCATGCTCAAGACCAGCCCCGACCTGACCGCCCGGGTCAACCAGGTGCTGGCCGACTACCACGCCGGCGGCGACTGGGGGCGCTCGTACGACCGCTGGCTCAAGCCGTACATGCTCAACGACGCCGAGCACTACTGGCCGGTGCCGCACTGAGGCCCGCGCCGGGGCCGCATCGAGCCGGGTACGGGCCACTGCGGACGCGGGGTGTTGACGCGGTCTTGACGCCCCGCGCCCGCGCCGCCCGAACGGCCACCGGCTAGGGTTCGGGACGATCACCACGGGGAGACCGGTGGTGAACACGGGGGTTGTCGTGGGATCACGCGTCACAAACGTCGGGATCGCACGCGAGGGAGGAAGGACACCGCGGTGGCGGCATCGGCTGGCCCGGTACTGAGCCGGGAGGAGGTGGACCGCGCGCTCGCGCGCCTCGGCGCGGAGCGGGACGCGGTCGAGTCGGCGCTGCTCGCCCTGCAGGACCACCCGGGCCTGCGGCTGCTGGACGGCGCCGAGCTGTCCGGCCGCACCCTGGAGCGCTGGGCCGTCGCCGGCAAGGGCCTGCCCCTGCTCTGGGCGCTGTTCGACCGCTACTCCGAGGCACTGGCCTCGGCCCGCGCCGTACGGGTCCGCAAGGCCAAGCCCGGCGCACCCGAACTCGCCGAGCTCAGCGAGCTGTTGACCGGCGACGCGGTGACCGTTCCGGGCGGCGCGCTGCCGGACGGCCCGCAACTGCTCGGCGCGCCCGCCAAGCTGGTCGAGCGGATCAGCCTGGACGCGCTGATGGCCCGGATGAACTCGTGGTACGCCACCGTGCTGGAGGTGGTCAGCGCCGCCGACGCGGTCTGGTCGGCGCTGCCGGCCCGGATCGACCTGCTGCTGGCCGAACTCCACCGGGTGCGGACCCTGGCCGCCTCGCTCGGCGTCCGGGCCGGCAGCCACCCGCTCGGCGACGACCTCACCGGGCTGGAGCGCGACCTCACCGAACTGCGCACCGAGGTCCGCGAGGACCCGCTCGCGCTGTGGCGCCCGGCCCGGGTGCCCGCCCAGCGCGGCACGGTGCCCGAGGGCTCGGCCTTCGCCACCCCCGCCGGGGTGGTCGACACCGAGCGCTTCGACCGGGCCGGGCGGGCGCTGGACGGCGTCCGGCTGGAGCTGGAGAACCTGCTGCGGCTGCGCGACGACGCCGAGGAGCGCCTCCAGGGCGTCGGCGACCTGCTCCAGCGGGCCGACGCCACCCTGGCCGAGGCCCGCCGGGCCCGCGGCGAGGTGCTGGCGAAGATAGCGTCCAGCGACGTCCCGGCGGTGCCCGGCCCGGCCTCGGCGCTGCGCGAACGGATCGTCACCGCGCTGGAGCTGCGCCAGGGCGGGCAGTGGGGCCGGCTGGCGCCGCTGCTGGACGCGCTGGAGGACGCCGCCGCCAAGGAGCTGGCCCGGGCCCGGCACTCGCTCACCGAGGTGACCCAGCCGCTGGCCGTCCGGGCCGAGCTGCGCGGCCGGCTGGACGCCTACAAGGCGATGGCGGCCCGGATGCGGGTCTCCGAGGACCCGGAAGTGATCGAGCGGTACGAGAAGGCGCGCTGGCTGCTGTGGAGCGCACCCTGCGACCTGCGGGCGGCGGCCGCCGCGGTGGCCCGCTTCCAGCAGTCGCTGCGCCCGGCCCAGGCCGAGCAGGAGACACCGCACAACGCGGCCGGCCAGACGCCGGTCGACGGACAGGTACAGGGGGGCTGAGGTTGATGGGCGAGACGTGCGTACGGCCGGAGTGCTCCGGCAACGGCAGGATCGACGCGGACGGCTACTGCGACGAGTGCGGGCTGGCGCCGGCGGGCGGAGGCGGCACCGGCACCACCGCGGCGCCGCCGAAGGCAGCGGCGGCCGCCGGCCCCGGCTCCCCCTGCCCGCGCGACTGCTCCGGCACCATCGACGCGGACGGCTACTGCGACGAGTGCGGCCTGACCGCGCCCGGCGCCGACACCGGCATCACCCAGCCCTACGTCCCGTCCGCGCGGGTCAACCCGGACTCCGCCCGCAGCGGCTCGATCCGCTCGATGTCGGCCCGCACCGGCTCCTCCCGCTCGATGTCCGGCCGCTCCCGCTCGCACCGCTCGACCCGCACCGGCTCCAGCCGCTCGGTCTCGGTGCGCTCCACCCGCGGCAGCGTCAGCGCGGGCACCCGCAACCGGCTGGGCGCCGGCCTGGTCACGGTGCCGACCGTGGAGACGGCCGACCCGTCGCTGGCGGTGCTGGCCAACCCCGAGGTGCCCGAGCGCAAGCGCTTCTGCGCCAAGTGCGAGACGCCGGTGGGCCGGGAGAAGAACGGCCGGCCGGGCCGACCGGACGGCTTCTGCACCAAGTGCGGCACGCCGTACTCCTTCACCCCCAAGCTGCGCCGCGGCGACCTGGTCGGCGGGCAGTACGAGGTGGTCGGCTGCCTGGCGCACGGCGGGCTCGGCTGGATATACCTGGCGGTGGACCGCCGGGTCAACGACAAGTGGGTCGTCCTCAAGGGCCTGCTGAACACCGGGGACGAGGACGCGCTCGCCGCGGCCGTCGCCGAGCGGCGCTTCCTGGCCGAGGTGGACCACCCGAACATCGTCCGGATCATCAACTTCGCCGAGCACCTGGACATCGGCTCCGGCTCCACCGACGGCTACATCGTCATGGAGTACGTCGGCGGCAAGTCGCTCAAGGACATCGCCAACGACCGCCGCACCCCGGACGGCCGGCGCGAGCCGCTGCCGGTGGAGGTGGCGATCGCGTACGCGCTGGAGGCGCTGCCCGCGCTCGGGTACCTGCACGGCCGGGGCCTGGTCTACTGCGACTTCAAGATCGACAACGTGATCCAGAGCGGCGACGCGCTCAAGATCATCGACCTGGGCGCGGTCTGCCGGCTCGACCACGACGGCCCGATCTACGGCACCGTCGGCTACCAGGCCCCCGAGATCGCCACCCACGGCCCCTCCCCCGCCTCCGACCTGTACACCGTGGCCCGCACGCTCGCGGTGCTCACCTTCGACTTCCAGGGCTACAGCACCACCTACCGCGACTCGCTGCCCGGCCCCGAGGACGTCGAGGTCTTCGCCACGTACGAGTCGTACTACCGCTTCCTGGTCCGCGCCACCGACCCCGACCCGGCCCGCCGCTTCTCCTCCGCCGAGGAGATGGCCGACCAGCTCACCGGCGTGCTGCGGGAGGTCCTGGCCCTCCAGGACGACCGGCCCCGGCCCGCGCTCTCCACCCTGTTCGGCCCCGAACTGCGCGTCGTCGACACCGAGTTGGTGCTGCCCACCGACCAGCTGGGCCAGCTGCGGGTGACCGCGCTGGACCCGTCCGCCGCCGCCCTCGCCCTGCCCGTCCCCCGGGTCGACCCGGGCGACCCCAACGCCGGCTTCCTCGCCACCCTGCTCGCCACCGACCCCGAGGAGGCGCTCGCCGCACTGGGCGGCGCCCCCGCCGTCTCGGTCGAGAGCCGGCTGCGCGAGCTGCGCGCCCTGCTCGAACTCGGCCGCCACGGCATGGCCGTGAACGAGCTGGCCGAGCTGGAGAACGACCACCCCGACGACTGGCGGGTGGTCTGGTACCGCGGCCTGGTCGCCCTGGTGGGAGCTGCCCAGAACCCGCCCCGAGCCGAAGGAGCAACCGAGGCCCGACCGTCGGCGTCGGGTCAGGAGCGCCCGGAGGAGAGCGAGCGGGTAACAGCCGAGCTGCGCGCGGCCGCCGAGGCGTTCGACGCCGTCTACGACGCCTTCCCCGGCGAGGCCGCACCCAAGCTGGCCCTGGCCATCTGCGCCGAGCTCCTCGGCGACGGCGGCGACGCGGCCGAGTTCTACCGCCTGGTGTGGGCCACCGACCACTCGTACCTGAGCGCCGCCTTCGGCCTCGCCCGGGTCCGCCTCGCCGAGGACGACCGGCCCGGCGCCGTCCGCGTGCTGGAGTCCGTCCCGGCCACCTCCAGCCAGTACACCGCCGCCCGGATCGCCGCCGTCCGCGCCCGGCTGCGCGAACGCCCCACCACCGACCCGCTCGCCGCCGACCTCGCCGCCGGCTCCGACCAGCTCACCGCGCTGCGCCTCGACGACCGCCGCCGCGAGGAGCTCTCCGTCGAGGTGCTCGGCGCCGCCCTCGGCTGGGTCATGGCCGGCTCCACGGGCGCCCAGCAGGCCGGCGCCACCGTGGTGCTGGGACGACCCGCCGTGGAGCGGGAACTGCGCTTCGCCCTGGAACAGTCCTACCGGGTACTCGCCCGGTTGGCCGACCGGGCCGAGACCAGGATCGAGATGGTGGAACGGGCCAACCGGGCCCGCCCCAGGACGTGGGTGTAGCCGATGCCGCAGCAGACCGAGTGCCCGAGCTGTTCCGAGCCGATGGACCCGGAGGACGCCTTCTGCGGGCGCTGCGGAACCGGCCGGGACGGTCGGGCGGCCCCGGGCTCGATGCCCGTCAGCTGGGCCGCCGCCCGCGGTGGGGCCGTCCCGCCGCAGCGCGGGCCGGTCTGCGTGAGCTGCGGGCAGGCGCAGGTCACCGAGGACGGCTACTGCGAGGGCTGCGGCAGCGCCCAGCCGCGCCCCCGCGACCACATGGAGAAGGCCCTCGCGGGCGTCGCCGGGGTCAGCGACCGTGGCGTGCGCCACCACCGCAACGAGGACTCCTTCACCGTCGCCGCCACCTCGCTGCCCGGCGGCGAGCCGGTCGTGGTCGCCGTGGTGTGCGACGGCGTCTCCTCCTCCGACCGCCCGGACGAGGCCTCGGAGACCGCCGTCGACGCCGCCTCGGAGTCCCTGCTGACCTCCCTGGAGGCCGGCCGGAACCCGAACGAGGCGATGCGTGCCGCCATCGCCGACGCCGCCAAGGCCGTCGCCGACCTCGCCACCGACGGCGCCGGCCCGGCCCGCCCCGACCTCAACGCCCCCGCCTGCACCTACGTCAGCGCCATAGCGGCCGGTGGCCGGGTCACCATCGGCTGGGTCGGCGACACCCGGGCCTACTGGATCCCGGACGACCGAGCCGCCGCCGAACCCTTCCGGCTCACCCAGGACGACTCCTGGGCGGCCCGGATGGTCGAGGCCGGGCTGATGAGCGAGGCCGAGGCCTACTCCGACCCGCGCGCCCACGCGATCACCGGCTGGCTCGGCGCCGACGCCGAGGAGGTCGTGCCGCACACCCTCGACTTCACCCCGCAC
Organism: Kitasatospora sp. NPDC023118; assembly: GCF_055560875.1. Classification (NCBI taxonomy): domain Bacteria; kingdom Bacillati; phylum Actinomycetota; class Actinomycetes; order Kitasatosporales; family Streptomycetaceae; genus Kitasatospora; species Kitasatospora sp. NPDC023118. Next base: position 19,799 of record NZ_JBVHHW010000028.1, on the reverse strand, counting down.
GTCCCCGGCGTGCTGCTGATCTGCACCGACGGCCTGTGGAACTACGCCGAGGCGGCCACCGACCTGGCGTACTACGTCCGCCCGGACGCCCGGACCGAACCGCTCGCGGCGGCCCAGACCCTGGTGAAGTTCGCGGTCGCGGCCGGCGGCCACGACAACATCACCGTCGCGGTGCTCCCGATCGACCCGCCCGCCGCAGCTGTCAATGAGGTCAGGGGCACGGAGGAGGCCGAGGAGACGCCCACCGCGCTGGACCTGCCGATCATCGTTCCGGCCGCCGCCCGGGCGCCCGAGGACGACGAGGGCTACGAGGACTACGAGCCCACCCTGCCGGACCTGCCGGTGATCGGCTCCCCCGCCGCCCCGCTGCCCCCGCCCCCGCCCGCGCCGCCGGTTCCGCCCGCGCCCCCGACGGCGCCCCCGGCGGTCCCGCCCGCACCGCCGGCGCCGCCCGCCGCCCCGCCCCTGCCGCCCGTCCCGCCGCAGCCGCCGACGGCCTGACCGGCCCGTCCGCGCCCGGCCACGCCCGGCCCGACGGCCCCCGGTCCGCCGGACCGCCGGACCGCCCACCGACCTGATCGCATCCACCCCTCACCCGACGGGAGCCGACCGCCCCATGGCAACACTGGCGAAGCCGAACCTGCCCAGGTTCGACGTGGAGATCTTCCAGAACGAGTACCTGGCCGACGGCGCCCGCGAGGTCAACGCCATCGTCACCGTCACCGCCACCGGCGGCGGCACCTCCGGCGGCCGCCCGCTCGGCCTCACCGACGCCGCCGCCCAGGGCACCGACGCCAACGCGGCCGTGGTGATCCTGGTCGACTGCTCGGGCTCGATGGACTACCCCAAGACCAAGATCAACGGCGCCCGCGAGGCCACCGCCGCCGCCATCGACGCCCTGCGCGACGGCACCGCCTTCGCCGTGGTGGCCGGCACCCACGAGGCCCGCGACATCTACCCCGGCGACGGCACCCTGGCCACCGCCTCGCCCGGCACCCGCGACCAGGCCAAGGAGGCGCTGCGCCGCCTCACCGCGGCCGGCGGCACCGCGATGGGCACCTGGCTGGCCAAGGCCGACAAGCTCTTCCTCACCCGCCGCGACATCGCCATCCGGCACGCCATCCTGCTCACCGACGGCAACAACGAGCACGAGTCGGCCGCGGACCTCGCCCGCAACATCGAGCGGGTCACCGGCCACTTCACCGCCGACTGCCGCGGTGTCGGCACCGACTGGCGGATCGACGAGCTGCGCACCATCTCCTCGGCGCTGCTCGGCACCGTCGACATCGTCGCCGAGCCCTCCGGCCTGGCCGAGGACTTCCGCTCGATGATGGCCGGCGCGATGGGCAAGCAGGTCGCCGACGTCGCGCTGCGGATCTGGACCCCGGCCAACGCCACCGTGAAGTTCGTCAAGCAGGTCGCCCCCGCGGTCGAGGACCTGACCGCTCGCCGCGCCGAGGCCGGCCCCCGGGCCGGCGACTACCCGACCGGCTCCTGGGGCGACGAGAGCCGCGACTACCACGTCTGCGTCGAGGTCCCGGCCGCCGCGGTCGGCAACGAGATGCTCGCCGCCCGGGTCAGCCTGGTGCTGCCCCCGCAGGTCGGCGGCGGCACCCCCGAGGTGCTCTCCCAGGGCCTGGTCAAGGCGGTCTGGACCGACGACCTGGCCTCCTCCACCCGGATCAGCCCGCAGGTCGCCCACTACACCGGGCAGGCCGAGCTCGCCTCCTCGATCCAGGAGGGCCTGGAGGCCCACCGCGCCGGGGACGTCGACACCGCCACCGCCAAGCTGGGCGCCGCCGTCCGGATCGCGCACGCGACCGGGAACGAGGGCACGTACAAGCTGCTGCAGAAGGTGGTGGACGTGGTGGACCCGAAGGAGGGTACGGTTCGATTCCGTAAGAACGTGAGCGAGGCCGACTCGATGACCCTTGAGACCCGGTCGACCAAGACGGTACGTGTGAAGAAGTGACCGCTGAAGACGTGATCGGGCCGGCCGCCCGGCGCGACGCCGCACCGTGCCGGCCCGAAACGAGGGGGACCTGATGCCGATCTGCCCGAGGGGCCACGAGTCGCAGGCCGAGGACTGGTGCGACTTCTGCGGCTTCCCGATGACTCCGCCGGTCCCGCCGCCCGGCGCCCACGGGGGCTACCCGGGGGCGCCCGGGGGCGACCCCGCGCCCGGCTCACCCGCCGGGCACCCGCAGCACGGCGGTGCGTCCTTCGGCGCGCCGCCGCCCCCGCCGATGCCTCCGGGAGCGGTCCCGCCGCCCCCGCCCGGCGCCTTCCCGCCCCCCGGCGGCTACCCGCCCCCCGGGGCCGTGCCGCCGGGCGCGCCGCAGGGCCTCACCGAGGGCCTGACCGTCTGCCCGATCTGCCGCAGCCCGCAGACCGGCCGGTTCTGCGAGGAGTGCGGCTACGACTACGAGCTGTCCACGCCCTCACGCCGCCAGCCCCCGGCCGCCGGCGCACCCGCGCCCGCACCCACGCCGGGCCCCGCCCAGCCCCCGCCGCTGAACATCCCGGCGGCCTACGGCGGCACCGCCCAGCCTCCCCAGGCCCCGGTCGCACCCCGGCAGCCGCAGCCTCCGCTGCCGGAGTACCCGCAGCCGGAGTACCCGCACACCTACGGCTACCCGCCGCCGGAGGGTGCCTTCCCCGAGGCCCCGGTGCGCGAGGACTCCGGCCCGGTGTACGCCCAGCCGGCCGGCCCCGGCCCGAACAACCGCGGCGGCGACTTCGGCACGTCCTTCCACCTCGCCCCGCCGGTGCAGCAGCCCCAGCCGGAGGCCGCCCCGGCGGAGCCGGTCCGGTCCAACTGGATCGCGGTGGTCTCGGCCGACCGCGACTACTTCACCGAGATGATGGCCCGCAGCGGCCCCGAGGCGGCCGGTCTGTTCTTCCCGCCGTACTGCCCCGAGCGCCGCATCCCGCTGACCGGCCGCGGCCAGCTGCGGATCGGCCGGCGCAGCCAGCACCGGGGCACCGTCCCGGAGATCGACCTGTCGGTGCCGCCGGAGGACCCGGGCGCCTCGCACCAGCACGCGCTGCTCGCCGAGCAGGCGGACGGCACCTGGGTACTGGTCGACCAGGACTCCACCAACGGCACCACCGTGAACGGCGGCGCGGAACCGATCACCCCGCACACCGCCGTACCGCTGAACGACGGCGACCGGATCCACATCGGCGCCTGGACGACGATCACGGTGCACCGCGCCTGAGCGCCCTGTTGAGGGTGGATCAGCCACAACTCCGGCCGGGCCGGGCGGAATTCAACATTTCGCCCGGCCCGGCTTTCTTCCGGCTTCCTCAGGAGATCCCCAAATTCACGTCCCGGGTGTGCACAGGACGCACCGAAAGCCCTATTCTCAGGGCACATGACTGCAGCTATATCCGCTGACGGCATCCGTCAGCGGTACGGGGATGTGCAGGCCGTCGACGGGGTGTCCTTCACCGTCGAGGCCGGCGAGTTCTACGGGATCCTGGGCCCCAACGGGGCCGGGAAGACCACCACCATGGAGATCCTGGAAGGGGTCCGCAAACCCGACGAGGGTCGGGTCGAGCTGCTGGGAATGGCTCCCTGGCCGCGCAATCCGAAACTGCTGCCGCGCATCGGCGTGCAGTTCCAGGCCTCGGCTTTCTTCCGGAAACTGACGGCCCGTGAGACCATCCGCACTTTCGCGTCGTTCTACGGGGTCGGTCCGAAGCGGGCCGATGCGATGCTGGAGCGGGTCGGCCTCGCCGACAAGACCGAGACACTGACCGACCAGATGTCCGGCGGCCAGGCGCAGCGCCTGTCGATCGCCTGCGCACTGGCGCACGACCCGGAGCTCGTCTTCCTGGACGAGCCCACCACCGGCCTCGACCCGCAGTCCCGGCGCAACCTCTGGGACCTCCTGCGGGACATCAACAACGAGGGCCGCACCGTCGTCCTGACCACCCACTACCTGGACGAGGCCGAGGTGCTCTGCGACCGGGTCTCGATCATGGACCACGGGAAGATCCTGCACACCGGCGCCCCGGCGGCGCTGATCCGCGAGATCGACGACACCGTCCGGATCAGCGTGGCCTCCGGCCAGCTGCCGGTCGAGCGGGCCCGCGAGCTGCTCGCCGCGGTCGGCGCCGACGTCGCCACCCTGGAGGACGACACCGTCTCGCTCTCCGTCTCGACCCGGCACCCGGCCCCGGTGCTCAGCGTGCTGGCCGAGCAGAACGCGCTGCGCGGCCTCGAGGTGCGCGGCGCCACCCTGGAGGACGTCTTCCTCCAGCTGACCGGACGGGAGTTCCGCGCATGACCGTCTCCACTTCCACCGAGCCGAAGGTGCCCGCCCCGCGCGGCGGTTCGGCCGGCGCCGCCGGCGGGCAGGAGCGGGTCAGCGCGTTCTGGAGCCTGTCCCGCGCGATGCTGCTCGGAATGAAGCGGGACCGCACCGCGACCTTCTTCATCCTGCTCTTCCCGCTGGTGTTCCTGGTCTTCTTCGGCAGCGTGACCAAGGGCAACAACAGCCCGCACGCCAAGGTCGCCCAGGTCGGCGCGGTGAAGCTGTTCGACTCGATGCAGGGCGAGGGCCGGACCGAGCTGGACAAGGTCCTCACCATCACCCGCACCGACGACGAGGCCGCCACCCTGCAGAAGGTCCGCAAGGGCGACTTCGACGCGATGATCACGCAGGGCCCGGACGGCAAGGTCGAGCTGCGCTTCAGCGCCGCCGACACGGTCCGCGCCGGCGCGCTCCAGGGCATCGTCAACTCGGTGGTCCAGAGCGCCAACCAGGCGGCCACCGGCCAGAAGCCGGCCTACGTGGTGGACGCCCAGCAGGTCGAGGACCAGTCGCTCAAGCCGATCCAGTTCCTCACCCCCGGCCTGCTCGGCTGGGCCGTCGCCACCGGCGCCGTGTTCGGCGCCGCGCTGACCCTGGTCGGCTGGCGCAAGTCCAAGGTGCTGCGGCGCCTGCGGCTGGCCCCGATCAGCGCGGGTACGGTCGTCAGCTCCCGGATCGTGGTCTCGCTGCTGACCGCCTTCCTCCAGACCACCGTCTTCCTGGTGGTCGCCACGAGCTTCTTCGGGCTCAAGCTCACCGGCAACTGGTGGCTGGTCATCCCGCTGGTGGCCTGCGCGACGCTCGCCTTCATGTCGATCGGCCTACTGGCCGGCTCGGTCGCCAAGACCGAGGAGGCGGCCAACGGCATCTCGCAGCTCATCGTGCTGCCGATGTCCTTCCTGTCCGGTTCGTTCTTCCCGCTGGACGGTGCCCCGGGCTGGCTGAAGACCGTCTCGGAGGTCATGCCGCTGAAGCACCTGGTGACGGCCGCCCAGTCGGTGCTGACCCGCGGCGGCGGCGTGATGGACGCCCTGCCGACGATGGGCGGGCTGCTGCTCTTCGCGGCCGTTCTCACCGGCATCGCCTGGAAGCTGTTCAAGTGGGAAGACGCCTGACCGAGGCTCTTCCCTGTCGAACCGGTACGGGGAAGCGGATCGGTGTTGCCCACCGATCCGCTTCCCCGTACGACCTGACGCCTGCGGCCCGGTCATGGACCGGCACGAGAACGCGGCCCGCAACCTCGCCGCCCTCGCGGCGACCCGCATCACTGGTACCGGAGCAGCCGGAGACCAGGGCGCGAAAGCGCCGAAACCCCGTGGAGCCGACCGCAGGACCCGCACCACCCGTCCCGGCCGCAAGGCCGGGACGGGGCGGGCAGGTGGCGCAGCGCTGCCGCGTCAACGGCAGACAGAAGCGGGAGACCGTCATCAGGACACCACGGCGCAACTCGCGCTCTGGTGACACCGGTACGGACCTTCCGAGCGGAAACGCCCGGATTGCCGAGACTCCATGAGACTCCGAGCAGCGGTCGTACGCCTTTGGTCCCAGTGCACACTTCCGTCGGTGTCTGCGACCATGGTCGGGTGACAGAGATCCGGCGAGACACGTTCAGCGAGGAGACCTTCTTCGACCAGGTCGGCGGTGAGCCGACCTTCCGGCTCCTGACCCGACGCTTCTACGAGGGCATCGCCGAGGACGAGTTGCTGCGGCCGATGTACCCCGAGGAGGACCTCGGCCCGGCCGAGGAGCGGATGGCCCTGTTCCTGATGCAGTACTGGGGCGGTCCGCGCACCTACAGCGAGCACCGCGGCCACCCGCGGCTGCGGATGCGGCACGCGCCGTTCAAGGTCGACAAGGCCGCGCACGACGCCTGGCTGACCCACATGCGCGCGGCCGTGCACAGCCTGGAGCTGCCCGCCGAGCACGAGCGGCAGCTGCTCGACTACCTGACGTACGCCGCCGCGTCGATGATCAACACCCCGGGCTGAGCCGCTTCGAGGGCTACCTGATCGGGCTGAGCCCCAGCCCCGCGCCCGGCGCGGCCGCCGTCCGCACCACCACCGAACCCGCCGGGGCACTCAGCCGCAGCCAGCCGCCCACCCGGTGCACGGTGAGCGGGGCGCCGGGCTTCAGGAAGCCGATCACGTACGCGGCGTGCACCGCGCGCAGCGGCAGCTCCGGCAGCGCGGTGACCGGGCGGGACCAGATCTCGTCGGCCAGCCGGTCCAGCACCTCGCGGGTGCGGTGGTGCGCCGGGACGGCCTCGGTGCGCTCGCGGAACTCCTGGACGCCGGCCATCAGTTCGGGGTACACCTCGGCCGCCGGCGGGGCTCCGACCGGCCGCCAGCCGGCCTTCGGCGGCAGCAGCCCGGCCCAGGCCGGGCCGGTCACCGGCGCGGGCAGCGCCACGGCGCCGGCCTCGGCGTCCACGCCGTCCAGCAGCTGACCGGCCGAGACCGTTAGGTCGACCGGCTCCGCCAGGCCGCTCAGCCGGGCGGTGCGGATCGCCAGCGCGCCCGAGGTGCCCAGCGGCAGCCGCCCGAAGACCGCCAGCACGCCGTCGTCCCCGTCCGGGGCCACCGCCCGCAGCCGCACGGCCGCCGCCTTGTCGAAGCGCAACAGGCGCAGCAGGAAGGCGGAGAGGTCGGCGGCCTCGCCGGTGTCGGTCAGGGCGAGGCGGGCGGTGATGGTCAACGCGGCTCAGCTCGTATCGTCGTGGGGTTCGATCGTGCGGGGTGGGACTTTCAGACTGCCGCGACGGCCGGGGCCTCGTCCATGAAGCGGGAGAGGAACTCCCGCTCGACCGGCGAGATCCGGCGCGGTCGGCCCTCGGCCAGGTCGTAGGGGACGACCACGGTGGAGGCCCGGACGTACACCGTCTCGGAGCCGTCCGCGTGGACGTCCTTGATGTCGTAGGACACGGTCAGCGAGGCGACGCCGATGTGCGTCACCCGGGTCTCGATGGTGACCGGCTCCGGCCGGTGCACCAGCGGGCGCTTGTAGTCGATCTCGTGGCGGGCCACCACCGAGCCGCCCGCGAACTCCCCGGCACCGGCCTCGGCGGCCTGGGTGAACATGAAGTCGATCCGGGCCTCCTCCAGGTAGCGCAGGAAGACCACGTTGTTGACGTGCCCGAAGGCGTCCATGTCGGACCAGCGCAGCGGGCAGGCGTAGATGTGGCGAGCCACGGATGTTCTCCTCGGTGTCCGGTCGCCCGTCGTCACGGACCGGCGACGGGCCGCGGCCCGGCAGACCGCCCCGGAGGGCAGTCTGCCGGGCCGTTGTGACAGCAGGGTGTCAGCCTCGGGTCAGCTTCTTGTACGTGGCCCGGTGCGGACGGGCCGCGTCGGCGCCGAGCCGCTCGACCTTGTTCTTCTCGTACGACTCGAAGTTGCCCTCGAACCAGAACCACTTGCTGTCGCCCTCGTAGGCGAGGATGTGGGTGGCCACTCGGTCCAGGAACCAGCGGTCGTGGGAGATGACCACGGCGCAGCCGGGGAACTCCAGCAGGGCGTTCTCCAGCGAGGACAGGGTCTCGACGTCCAGGTCGTTGGTGGGCTCGTCGAGGAGCAGCAGGTTGCCGCCCTGCTTGAGGGTCAGCGCCAGGTTCAGGCGGTTGCGCTCACCACCGGAGAGCACCCCGGCCGGCTTCTGCTGGTCCGGGCCCTTGAAGCCGAAGGCCGACACGTAGGCGCGGGACGGCATCTCGACCTGGCCGACGTTGATCCAGTCCAGACCGTCGGAGACGACCTCCCAGAGGGTCTTCTTCGGGTCGATGTTGGCGCGCGACTGGTCGACGTAGCTGATCTTGACGGTCTCGCCGACCTTGACCTTCCCGGAGTCCGGGTTCTCCAGGTCCTGGAGCATCTTGAACAGCGTGGTCTTGCCGGCGCCGTTCGGGCCGATGACGCCGACGATGCCGTTGCGCGGCAGGGTGAAGCTCAGGTCGTCGATCAGGATCTTCTCGCCGAAGGCCTTGGAGAGGTTCTCCACCTCGATGACGACGCTGCCCAGACGCGGGCCCGGCGGGATCTGGATCTCCTCGAAGTCCAGCTTCCGCATCTTGTCGGCCTCGGCCGCCATCTCCTCGTAGCGGGCCAGACGCGCCTTGGACTTCGCCTGGCGGCCCTTGGCGTTGGAGCGGACCCACTCCAGCTCTTCCTTGAGGCGCTTGGCGCGCTTGGCGTCCTTCTGGCCCTCGACCTTGAGACGGGACTGCTTGGTCTCCAGGTAGGTCGAGTAGTTGCCCTCGTACGGGTAGGCGCGGCCGCGGTCGAGCTCCAGGATCCACTCGGCGACGTTGTCCAGGAAGTACCGGTCGTGGGTGACGGCCACGACGGTGCCCTTGTACTTCTCCAGGTGCTGCTCCAGCCAGTTCACCGACTCGGCGTCCAGGTGGTTGGTGGGCTCGTCGAGCAGCAGCAGGTCGGGGGCCTCCAGCAGCAGCTTGCAGAGCGCGACGCGGCGCTTCTCACCACCGGAGAGCTTGGTGACCGCCCAGTCGCCGGGCGGGCAGCCCAGGGCGTCCATGGCCTGCTCCAGCTGGGCGTCCAGGTCCCAGGCCTCGGCGTGGTCCAGCTCCTCCTGGAGCTTGCCCATCTCCTCGAGCAGCGCGTCCGAGTAGTCGGTCGCCATCAGCTCGGCGATCTCGTTGAAGCGGTCGAGCTTGCCCTTGATCTCCTTGACGCCGTCCTGGACGTTCTCAAGAACGGTCTTGGACTCGTCGAGCGGGGGCTCCTGGAGCAGCATGCCGACGGTGAAGCCGGGCGAGAGGAAGGCGTCGCCGTTGGAGGGCTGCTCCAGGCCTGCCATCATCTTCAGCACGGTGGACTTACCGGCACCGTTGGGGCCCACGACGCCGATCTTCGCTCCGGGGAGGAAGCTGAGCGTCACGTCGTCAAGGATGACCTTGTCTCCGTGAGCCTTGCGCACCTTGCGCATCGTGTAGATGTATTCCGCCACGTGAGATCGCTCCGGCGTCGTCGGGAGTAATTCGGCTTGCAGCCTTCCATTGTGCCGCACCCGGCCGGAACCCCGAACCGCCCAGGTGACCCCACCGGGGTATCCCCGCCCACGGCCCGCCGTCCTCCGGCCACCCGGCCGCCTCCCTCCCGGCGCCCCGGCCCGCCTCCCCGGATCCGGCGCCCCCTCCCCCGCCCCGGGAACGGCGAAGGCCCGGCTCCCCGCATCGATCGCGGGGAGCCGGGCCGGTTCCGCTGCTCAGGGCCTCAGGAGGTCGACTCCTCCCCCGGCCCGCTCAGGCGGTTCAGGCGGTGGTGCGACCGTGGCGGCCACGGCGGCGCACGAGGAAGACCGCGGCGCCACCGGCCACGACCAGGCCACCGGCGACGGCGGCGAGGATCGGGGTCGAGTCATTGGCACCGGTCTGGGCCAGGCCACCGGTGCCCGGGGCGGCGCTGGTGGTCGCCGGGATCGGCTGGCCGGCACCGGCGCTCGGGGTGCCCGACTGGGAGGTGGTCGGGGTGGCGGTGGTGGTGCCGGTGGTGGCCGGGGCGGTCGGGGCGGAGCTCGGGTTGCCGGTGCCGGTCTTGCAGTCCAGGACGCCCTGGAAGTCGCGGCTGTAGCCGTTCGGGCCGGTCACGGTGATCTTGTAATCGGCCTTCTCGGCGACCTGGACGAGCACGCTCTCGGTCTTGCCCGGCTGGACGGTCACCTGCTGCTTGCCGACCGTGACGGTACCGGCCTCGTCACCACCGTTGGTGACGGACACCCGCACGCCGTTGTCGGCGCACTCGATCTTGGCGGTGCTGTCGATCAGCGCGCCCTTGCCCTGCTTCCAAGTGGCCTTGGCGGCGGCGGAGACGCTGACCTTGCTGGAGCCGGCCAGGATCATGGTCTGGCTGTGCTTCTTGGCGGTGTAGCCCTTGCTGAGGAACACCCGGCCGCTGGGCACCTCGGTGGAGACGTCGGCCTTGAGGGCGAGCGAGCCGTCCGGGGTGCCGGCCGGGACGTCCAGGAACAGCTGGGTGTCCTTGGCGATCGGACCGGTCAGGGTGGCCCCGACCGGCTTGCCGTCCTTGTCCACCAGCTTGGCCTTGTCGGCGGCGTCGCCGGTGACGGCCAGCTTGACCTCGTTGGCGCTGGAGTTGAGGACGAACGGGCCGAGCTTGCTGCCGGACTTGCCGGAGACGGAGTCCGGGGTGAGGCTCAGCGACGGCTTGGGCTCGGCGGCGATGCCCTTGTTGGCGCCGCTGATCAGGTAGTCGCGCAGCTTGGTGGCCGCGTCGCTGTGCGGGGCGGCGTCCTTGTCGTCCGAGAACTTCCAGATCGCGGCCTGGGTGCCGGCGGCGGCGTCCTCGGCGGTCAGGCCGGGGATCTTGAGGGAGGTGGCGAGCGAGGACTCCGACACCTTCGGGTAGGAGTTCTCCAGGATCCAGCGGATCTTGGAGGCGGGCACCGCGCGGTCCGGGCGGCCGAGCGAGCTCGCCGACCAGTCCGACTCCTGGTACTGGACCTGGTTCCTGATGTCCACCGGGAACCCGAAGTCGATGCAGTAGGTCTTCAGCTCACCGTCGGCGGTCGTGAGCGTGAACAGACCCGCGTCGTAGGTGTCGCCGTCGACATCCACCTTCTCGCCGAAGATCTTGTTCTGCACCACCGCGGACACGCCCGAGGCCGGGGTGTCGGCCGCAGCCGCTGCACCGGCCGCGAACAGGCCTCCGCCCAGCGCGATGCTGGTCGTGAGCATGACAGTGGTTATGCGGGACAGACTCCGCCCCTGCCTCTTGAACATCTGGGATCCCTCCGGGACAGGCCGCGCCAAGTGGGCGGCCCGCCGACTTGCCGTGCCGCGCGTGCCCCCTGTGGCACTGCCGCGGGTATGAACCAGACGAATCCTATTGAGCCCCAGAGGCCCCGAAACCTCCATGCGAAATCAGGACGGTTCCGTATCTGTATCGTTATCAACCCCCGCAGGATCCACACAAGCTGACGATCAGCCAGAATCACATCGCCACTTTCCGTTATCCGGTCGAGATTGCACGTGCGGGCACAACAACCTTCTCGATCAACATATTTGTCGACAGGGAAGGTCACCGGCCGGTCAGCTCTGCATCGCCTGGTCTTCACCGCTCCTCTCCCTCTCGGACACGTCCTCCTGCCGCTCCGTCACCGGCTGCGCACCCGGCGGCAGCTCGGGCAACCGCGGCGCGGCGGCCACCGCCGAGGCCCTGCGCGCCTCCAGCGCGTTGACGATCCACCCCGGCACCGGTTCGTCCGCCCGCTCCGCCGCCTCCGCCGCGGCCGGCCCGGCGCCGCCCGACGGCTGCCCGCGCACCCCGGTCGCCCAACGAAAGGCCGAGGTACCGCGAGTGAGGTCGTGTCCGACCGACCTGGCGTCGATCTCGGCCCGACTGCGCCTCACCTCACCCTCCGTCCACTCCCGCACCCGCAGCCGGCCCGTCACCAGCACTGGGTCCCCCTTGGCCAGCGAGCCGATCAGGTTGACCGCGAGCGCCCGCCAGGCCGTCACCCTCAGCCACTGCGTCTCGCCGTCCACCCAGCACGCCCGCTCGCGGTCGTACCGGCGCTCCGTGCAGCCGATCCGAAAGTTCGCCATCGGCACGCCGTTGGCGGTTTCCCCGTAGGTCACCTCGGTCGCGACATTGCCGAGCACCGTCACATGCGCCTCACTCACAGCACACTCTCCGTTCTCGCCGATGCACCGTACGGAATCGAGCGGTGCGAGTTGAGAGTGCGCCCCGAGGGAAATCCCGGCCACCGAGTTCCGATATCCTGTGGATAACTCGGCACAACGGAAAGCCGCCGTCACCCGCAGGGGTGAATTTCCGCCTTCGTACACCGTCAGGCAGCCGCCTCTTCGCGGCCATGACAACAAACCGGCAGATCGCCGCCCCCGTCCGGACGCGGCGGAAGCCGCGCCGGCCACCGTCCGCGCACGTCATCCGACCGACGCAAGCCGAATACGGCCCCCACCCGCGGCGGCGGCGACGCATTCTCCGTGCCGAATCCATAACGGGTGAGGAGGCAGCCCCGTAACGACTGCACAACGTCCGGCGCGGAAGAGTGCCATACCGCTGCACTCACGGCGTTCACCTGCGATTATCGGACCGCTCCACCGAACCGACACACCAACGACGGTGTCGTCACACCCGGCCGGGGAACTGAACACCCTTATCCTGTCCCCGACAGGGCGAGGGCCCACCAACCCCCACCCCCACCCTCAGGTACGGGGACGGACAACGCGCGCCCCGAGCGCTCGCTGCCCGATCCCGGCCACGGTCACGCCCACCACGGGCGCCGCCCGTCCCGCCCCCATAGCTCAGCGGATAGAGCACCCGCCTTCTAAGCGGTAGGTCGCAGGTTCGAATCCTGCTGGGGGCGCCACCCTGCAATTCCCGCAGGCCATCGCGCCGGCGAACACTTTCCGTGGTCGTTTCGGGCCTCCGGGTAATCCAGCACCCACCGCGCATAAGCCGTGACAATGCGTGTCGCGCCCGCCACGAAATCGCCCGGAATTCCGGGCGAATCCCCCACCCCCGCGCCAGACCCACCCGCCGGGCGCGGCGATCGGGCCCCGGCCCACCGGCCCCGGTCCGTCCACCGGGCCCGCCGGCCCCACCGCCCCCGTCAGCCCGTCAGGCCGTCAGGCCGTCAGGCCCGCCAGGTAGGCGTCGAGCAGCGCGGTCTGCCGCTCGGCCGGGAACTCCGCCGGGGCGAACAGCACCTGCACCACCAGCCCCAGCACGAAAGCCTGCGCCCCCGCCGCGAGCCCGGCCGGGTCCGCCCCGGCCGGAAGCTCCCCGAGCCGCTGGGCATCCGCCACGTACGCCGTGAGCGCCACCCGCGAGCGGGCGTAGCGGGCGGCGTGCGCGGCCGCCAGCTCCGGGTCGGCCAGGGCGACGTCCCAGGAGCCGACCCAGATCCGGTTGCCCGCCACGGCCGCTTCGTCCAGCGGCAGCACGTCGAGCAGCGCGGCCCGCAGCCGGGCCAGTCCGACCGGCGGCGGGGCGCCGTCGACGGGTGCGGTGCGCCGGGGCCGGGCGAGCGAGCGCCGGTCGAGTTCCTCCAGCGCATGGCTCAGCAGCGCCCGCTTGTTCGGGAAGTAGTGCGTCAACAGGCCGGTGGAGGCGCCCAGTTCGGCGGCCACCGCGCGCAGGGTCAGCCCCTCGAAGCCCTTGCTGGAGAGCACCCGCCACACCCCCTCGGAGACTTCCGAGCGGCGGGCGTCATGGTCTCCACGGGCTGGCGTCATGGGGGCTATCGTACATACCAAACGTTTGTTATGAATGGATCCCGACAGCTCACGCACCACCCGTGAAAGGCCCGCCCGTGTATTCCGTACCGCTCGCCGAGAACGCCGAACTGCGCCCGCTGGAGCCCTGGCAGGCCCCCGAGTTCCTGGCCCACATCGACCGCGCCCGGGCCCACACCGACCCGTGGATCCCGTGGGCCACCTTCTCCACCGACCTGGACTCGGCCCGCGCCACCCTGCAGCGCTACGCCGACGGCCAGGCCGCCGACGAGCGCCGGATCTACGGCATCTGGCGGGACGGCACGCTGGTCGGCGGCGTGATGTTCACGCACTTCAGCACCAAGTCCGGCAACTGCGAGATCGGCGCCTGGACCGAGCCGGCCGGCGAGGGCGGCGGGCTGATCACCGCCGCCGTCCGGCAGCTGCTCGACTACGCCTTCGTCACCCGCGGCCTGCACCGCGCCGAGTGGTGGTGCTCGGCCGTCAACGCCCGCAGCCGGGCGGTGGCCGAGCGGGTCGGCATGCGGCGGGACGGCGTGCTGCGCGAGTGGTTCCTGCACAACGGGGTCCGCCAGGACAAGGAGATCTGGGCGATCCTGGCCCCGGAGTGGGCCGCCGCCAAGGTCTGACCCGGACCGGCCCGACCGAAGCGGTCCGAGGGCCGACCCGGACCGGGCCCGACACGAGCAGCGGGGCCCGGTGGACTCCCCCGTAGTCCACCGGGCCCCACTTCCCTCTGACGCCCGCTGGCGCCCACTCAGGCTGTCGGCCCGGGCCACCCGGCTCAGGCCACCGGCTCAGGCCGCCAGCACCGGCTTCCCGGCGGCCTCCGAGGCCGCCGCCTCCGCCGCCCGCAGCCGCAGCGCCAGCAGCAGCACCAGCGCCATCACCCCGCCCGCCGACAGGAAGACCACGTCCACCGCGTCCGTGAAGCTGCGCACCGCGTGCTCCCGGGCCGCGCCGGTCAGCACCCGGACCGCCCCGAGCGGCCGCCCCGGCTCGCCGGCCTCGAACACCCGGGCCAGCAGGCTGCCGAAGAACGCCGCGCCGAGCGCACCGCCGAGGGTCTGGAAGAACCGGATGCCGGTGGTCGCCACGCCGAGCTGGTGGCGCGGGGCGCTGTCCTGCACCAGGGTGATCAGCTGCCCGATCAGCTGGCCGAACCCGGCGCCGAGCAGGGCGAGTTCGGCGCCCACCGCCCACAGCGGGGTGTCCGGTCCGCCGAACCCGAGCAGCACCAGGGCGAGCGTCCCGCAGGCGGCGCCGGCCGCGAGGAAGGTGCGCGGCGCGTGGCCGCGGGCGATCAGCCGGGTGACCAGCAGGCCGACCCCGGTCATCCCGGCCGCCATCGGCATCAGGTAGAGGCTGGCCGTGGTCGGCGCGATCCCCCGGGCGATCTGCAGGTAGATCATCACGTAGACGATCGAGCCCGTCATGCCCATCCCGACCAGGCCCTGGACGGCGAAGCCGATCCGCACGACCGGGATCCGGAACAGCGAGAGCGGCAGCACCGGCTCGGCGGCGGTGGCCTGGCGCCACAGGAAGAGGGCGAGGGCGGCCAGGGTGGCGGCGGACAGTCCGAGGATCTCCGGAGAGGTCCAGGCGTAGTCCTTGCCGCCCCACTCGGTGACCAGCAGCAGCCCGGTGGCGAAGGCCGCGGCCAGGGTGGCGCCGAGGAAGTCCAGGCCGCGCCGGCGGACGGTCTGCGGCAGCTTGATCACCAGGGCGACGCCGGCCACCACGAGGAGGCCGAGCGGCAGGTTGACGTAGAAGATCCAGCGCCAGCTGAGGTGGTCGGTGAACAGCGCCCCGACCAGCGGGCCGACGGCCATGCCGAGGCCCGCGACGATGCCGCCCATCGCGCCGCCCCTGCCGCTGCCGCGCTCCGCCGGGTCCTGGAGGTGGGCCATGACCACCATGGTGACGCTCATCAGCCCGCCGCCGCCGATGCCCTGGACGGCCCGGAAGGCGATCAGCTGGCCCATCGACTGCGCGGCCCCGCACAGCGCCGAGCCGAGCAGGAAGGTGCCGAGCGCGCCCAGCAGCACCCGCCTGGCGCCGTAGACGTCGCAGAGCCTGCCGTAGAGCGGGAGCAGCGCGGTGGCGGCCAGGGCGAAGGCGCTGACCAGCCAGGGCAGTCGGTCGACGCCGTGGACGGGGTCGAGGTCGCGGACGATCGGCACGGTGGCCGCCGACACGATGTTCGAGTCGAGTACGGCCAGCACGATCGTGACCAGGCAGAGCAGCATGCCCAGTCTGCGCTGGGCCTCCGTCATCAGGCCGGTGCCGGCCTGGGCGGGTGCGTTCGGAGCGGCGGATGCCATCGGGAAGTCCCCCCGGATTCGGTGGAGTTCGGCCCGGACCGGCGTCGTCCGGCGGGCTCGTCACCACCATGGCAGGATTCTTGGACTCGGTCAATTCTTCGGCCCAACCAATCTTTCATCCGGGCTTATCTTTCATCCGAGACCATCATTCATCTTGGTCAACCTTTGATCCTGGTACAGTCAGTCCATGGCGACCCACTCCGGCTTGGACCTCGGCCCCGACCGCGACCTCGACGCGCTCCCGCTGCGCGAGCGCAAGAAGATCCAGACCGGCATCCGGATCTTCCGCACGGCCATCGGGCTGTTCGCCGAGCGCGGCTTCGACCAGGTATCGGTGGCCGAGATCGCGGCCGCCGCCGAGGTGTCCAAGATGACCGTCTTCAACTACTTCCCCACCAAGGAAGACCTGGTCATGGGCCCGATGGAGCAGCACCTCGACGAGCCGGCCCGGGTGGTGCGCGACCGCGCCCCGGGCACCTCCGCGGTCGCGGCGCTGCGCGAGCACTTCCTCGCCGCGCTGGAGCGCCGGGACCCGGCCACCGGCCTGAACGACGACCAGGTGGTGCTGGACGTGGTCCGGCTGATCCACCAGACCCCGGCGCTGGCCATCCGCGCCACCGCCGCCTTCGACCGGCGCGCGCAGTCCCTGCTGGCCGCGGAGCTGGCCGCCCAGGACCCGGCCCACGACGAGCTGACCGCCCGGGTCGCCGCCGCCCAGCTGCTGGCCGTCCGGCTGACCCTGATCGGCGACAACCACCGGCGGATGCTGGCCGGCGAGCGCGCCGCCGAGGCCCTGCCCTCCGCCCTCGACGAGGCCCGCCACGCCTTCGCCCTGGTCGAACAAGGCCTCGGCGACTACTGCGCCGGCGCCGCCTGAGAGAGTGGGCGCACCACGACCGACCGGAGGTGCGCATGGACCAGCCGCTGCTCACGCGGGACCGCTCCACCCTGCCCGCCCAGGCCGACGGCCTGAACGCCTACGTCGGCCAGGACGGCGTCGCGGTGCTGGAGTTCGCCCGCCCGCACCGCCGCAACGCGGTGACCCTGGCGATCTGGCAGGCGCTGCCCAAGGTCCTGGCGCTGATCGCCGAGCAGGAAGGCGTGCGCGCCCTGCTGCTGACCGGCGCCGGGAACACCTTCAGCGCCGGCGCGGACATCACCGAACTCGCCGAGGTGTACGGCGATCCGCAGCGCGCGGACGCCTACCACGCGATCAACGTGGCCGCCGAGGAGGCGCTCGCCGCCTTCCCGCACCCGACGATCGCCGTGGTGCACGGCGCCTGCGTGGGCGGCGGCTGCCAGTTGGCCGTCGCCTGCGACCTGCGCTTCGTCGCCGACAACGCCCGGCTGGGGATCACCCCGGCCAAGCTCGGCGTGGTCTACCCGGCCGTGCCGACCCTGCGGCTGGCCCGGCTGGTCGGCCCGGCCCGGGCCAAGTACCTGCTGTTCTCCGGCGAGTTGGTGTCCGGCCGGGACGCGCTGCCGCTCGGCCTCGCGGAGAAGGTCCTGCCGGTCGCCGAACTGGACGCCGCCGCGCTGGAGTTCGCCCGGCTGCTGACCACCCGCTCGCCCCAGACCATCGGCGCGGTGAAGTCCGCGCTGGCCGTCCCGGCCGAGCGGGCGGCCGAGGCCCTGGAGCCGTGGGAGCGGCGCTCACGGGAGGCCTCGGACGTGCACGAGGGCCTGGCCGCCTTCCTGGAGGGCCGCCCGCCCCGGTTCTGAGCCGGTCCGGACGGGCGGTGGCGGGTGGTGGCGCCGGCGGCTCACGTACGATCATCCGACCGGCGCCGAGCCGCCGACGAACCCTACCGAGCCGCCGACCGCCCTTACGACCCGGAGCAGCGACCCCTATGACCACCGAGGCCACGACCGCCCCCACCAGCCGGACGACCTGGGCCCGCCGGGTCACCGACGGCGTCGAGCCGAAGAACGTGATCATCGCGGTCTGCCTGCTGATCGGCGGCCTCCGCTACGGCCTGGCGGGCCTCGGCTGGGCCGCCTTCGCGGCGCTGTTCGCCGCCGTCATACCGACCCTGTTCATCCAGCGCGGCATCCGCAAGGGCACCCTGGAGGACCGGCACGTCGGCCACCGGCAGCGCCGGCTGACCGTCATCCCCTTCATCATGGGTTCGGTGCTGACCAGCTTCGCGGTGATGATCTGGTCGGACGCCCCCGCCGACCTGACCGCGATGGTCGCGGCGATGTTCGCCTCGCTGTTCCCGATCCTGGCGATCACCGTCTGGTGGAAGGTCTCCGTGCACACCGCCGTGGCCAGCGGCGCGGTGACCTGCCTCGGCATCGCGCTCGGCCCGCTGTGGCTGCTGCTCTACCCGCTGGTCGCGGTGATCGGCTGGTCCCGGGTGGTGCTGCGGGACCACACCACCGCGCAGACGATCGTCGGCGCGGTGGTGGGCGCGGTCACCGCCGGGCTCACCTTCTGGCTGGCCCGGTAGCCGCCGGCCGTCTAGCGGATCGGCATCCCCGAGATCGCCCGGGCGATGACCAGCCGCTGGATCTCACTGGTCCCCTCGAAGATCGAGTAGATCGCGCTGTCCCGGTGCATCCGCTCCACCGGGTACTCCCGGGTGAAGCCGTTGCCGCCGAGGATCTGCATCGCCTGCGCGGTGACGAACTTGGCCGTCTCGCCCGCGTACAGCTTGGACATCGAGCCCTCGGCTGCGGTGAACGGCTGGTTGTTGACGGCCATCCAGGACGCCCGCCACACCAGCAGCCGGGCCGCGTCGATCCGGGTCTTCATGTCGGCGAGCTGGAAGGCCACGCCCTGGTTGTCGATGATCGGACGGCCGAACTGCTCCCGGGTCTTCGCGTAGTCCAGCGCCACCTCGTACGCGGCCCGGGCGATGCCGATCGCCTGCGCGCCGACGGCGGGGCGGGAGGCCTCGAAGGTGGCCATCGCCGCGTTGCCCTTGCCACCCGAGCGCCTGACGCCCTCCCGGGCCCGGGCCAGCCGCTCGTCCAGCTTCTCCTTACCGCCGAGCAGGCAGCTGCCGGGCACCCGGACGCCGTCCAGCACCACCTCGGCGGTGTGCGAGGCGCGGATGCCGTGCTTCTTGAACTTCTGACCCTGGCTCAGCCCCGGAGTGCCCGGCGGGACGACGAAGGAGGCGTGCCCGCGGGTGCCGAGCTCCGGGTCGACGCTGGCGACCACGACGTGCACGGCCGCGATCCCGCCGTTGGTGGCCCAGGTCTTGGTGCCGTTCAGCACCCACTCGTCCTTGGCCTCGTCGTAGACGGCCCGGGTGCGCAGCGCGCCCACGTCGGAGCCGGCGTCCGGCTCGGAGGAGCAGAAGGCGGCCACCTTGACGTCGTCCTGGGTGCCGAACATCTGCGGGGTCCAGGTGCCGATCTGCTCGTCGGTGCCGTTGGCGAGCACCGCGACGGCGGCCAGCGTGGTGCCGACGATGGACAGCCCGATGCCCGCGTCGCCCCAGAACAGCTCCTCCATGGCGATCGGGATGCCGACGCCGGAGGGGTCGAAGTACTGCTGGGCGTAGAAGTCCAGCGAGTAGATGCCCAGCTTGGCGGCCTCCTGGATGACCGGCCAGGGGGTCTCCTCGCGCTCGTCCCACTCGGCGGCGGCCGGGCGCATCACGTCGGCGGCGAAGCCGTGCAGCCAGTCGCGTACGGCGAGCTGGTCCGCGCCCGGGTCCAGCGAGAACGTGCTGCTCATGGTGCATGCCTCCGAAGAAGGGGTACGGCCGACCGGGGTGTTACCTCGGGTAACATCGTCGGAGTCTGCTACTGATTGGTAACCGGTGTCAACGCCCGCGCAGACCCCGCCGACCCGATCCCGGCCCCGATCCCGAGGAGTCTCAATGATTGAGTCAAGCCGTCTGCGCGGCCGGATCGGGGGTGAAGACCCGGTTGTCGCGCAGGAGGGCCCACAGGACGCTGACC
>NZ_JBVHHW010000027.1:66865-107404 GCF_055560875.1 Kitasatospora sp. NPDC023118 | reverse complement strand
GCCACAGCGGACGCGTGCTACGCGCGCTGACGTACGCGCCCACGGGCGCCGTCGTCGCCGCGCCCACCACCTCCCTGCCCGAGCACGTAGGCGGGACACGCAACTGGGACTACCGCTACACCTGGGTCCGCGACGCCAGCTTCACCCTGCAGGCGCTTGCCACCGCGGCCTGCGAGAAGGAGAAGGACAGGTTCTTCGGCTTCCTCGCCCGGGCAGCCGCCACCCAGCTCCATCGGGGCGTGGACCTGCAGATCATGTACGGCATCGGCGGCGAACGCGATCTCAGCGAACGGCTCCTGCCCCACCTCGCTGGCTGGCGCGACAGCGCACCGGTGCGCACCGGCAACGACGCCTGGCGTCAGCGCCAGCTGGACGTCTACGGCGAACTACTCGATGCCGCCCACCAGACCCTTCCACCCGACGGCCGCATCGCCCCGCCCACCCGCGTCTTCCTGCTCCAGGCAGCCGAAGCCGCCGCCGACCATTGGAACGAGCCCGACCGGGGCATCTGGGAGATCCGCGGGCCGGACAGGCACTTCGTGCACTCCAAGCTGATGTGCTGGGTCGCCCTGGACCGCGCCATCGCCATGGCCCCAGCCCTGAGGGCCGAAGAACGCATCCCGCGCTGGCGGAACGTGCGTGAGCAGATCCGCCAGGCTATCGAGCAACGCGGCTGGAACCCGTCCGTGGGCGCCTTCACCCAGACTTTCGACGGCGACGCACTGGACGCCTCGGTGCTGATGCTCCCCATGGTCGGCTTCCTGCCTGCGCGGGACCATCGGATCCAGTCCACGGTCCTGACGATCGCCACCCACCTAACCGACCGGCACGGCCTGATGCTCCGCTACCTGGGTGATGAGATTGCGGAAGGGGAGGGCACTTTCGTGCTCTGCACCTTCTGGCTGGCCCACGCCCTCGCCCTGACCGGCCGGACCCACCGCGCACGGCAGGTCTTCCAGATCGCTCTTGCCTGCGCCAACGATCTCGGCCTGCTGGCCGAGGAGGCCGATCCCGTCACCGGGGAGGCCCTCGGGAACTTCCCGCAAGCCTTCAGCCACATCGGACTCATCAACGCCGCCCAAGCCATTCGCGACGCCGAGCAGCTGCCCCCATAGGAGGTCACCCTGATCCGGCCCGACCGCGAGCCCGACGCCCTGCCCCCGCGCATCGCCGCTGGCCACGCGGTCACCGTGGGGTGGCCGCCGCGGCGGCCAGCTCGTCCGAGCTGCTGATCGACCCGGGTCTGTACAGCCAGCGGCTCCGGACGGAATCGAGTTGATCAGGGCCCTGGCCCAGCGGATCCTGCAAGAGCTGATCGAGGCCGAGGCGACCGCCCGGATCGGTGCCGAGCCCGGTGAGCGCACCGACGCGTGCACGACCTGGCGCAACGGGCACCGCGACAAGACTCTGACCACGCAGGCCGGCGATCTGGAGCTGGCCGTCCCCAAGGTCCGCACCGGCAGCTTCTTCCCCAGTCTGCTGGAGCGCCGGCGCCGGATCGACCAGGCGCTCCCGTCTACCTCGATGCCACCTACTGCAAGGCGCGCGTGAATCACCAGATCGTCTCCCGCGCCGTGGTCGCCGCGACCGGGATCACCGAGGACGGCGGCCGCGAGGTGCTCGGGCTGATGGTGGGCGACAGCGAGACCGAGGTGTTCTGGGCCGAGTTCCTGCGCTCCCTGCGCGAGCGCGGTCTGACCGGGGTCCGGTTGGTCATCGGCGATCACCACAGCGGTCTGGTGAAGGCGATCCGCAAGGTCATGCTCGGTGCCGCCTATCAGCGCTGTCGCGTTCACTTCCCGCGCAATGCCTTCGCGGTCATCCCGAAGGATGCGGGCGAGATGGTCGCCGCGACCATCCGCACGATCTTCGCTCAGCCCGCCGAAGCCGCGGTCCGGGCTCAGCGCGACGCCGTCGCCGACGTGCTCGGCAAGCAGTTCCCCAAGGTCAGCCAGATGCTGCTGGAGGCCAAGGACGATCTCACCGCGGCCGCGGCCTTCCCGGAACGACAGTCGAGTCGGCACGGAGCGCGGTGCCGGGATTGCTCCCGGTCCGTCTCTCCGTGCCGCTCGCCGAACCCGCCGTGCGCCTCTCGACGCAACGGGCTCTCCACGGAGACTGCCGTCATTGGGGCTGTGGAACCCAGGGGTTGGGGATGCGAGCACCTCGCCATCGGTAGCGGGTCACGGTGACCTTTGCTCCGACTGGAGCAGCGGAACCGGGAAGGGGGTTCAGGACGCCGAGGCCGTAGATCGTCTTGTGCCGGGCGATCTCAGCCCCGCGCATGAGAGCAGCTTGGGGTGCATCTGGATACACCCCGGTCGGGCAGCTACACGCAATGGCGGCCCGCCCCCGAACCGGAATCGTCGTACCCGACACCGACGGGCCCAGCGCCCGTACGGCACACCACGGCAACGACGATCACCACAGGGGACGGGCGGCATGCAGACGAAGAAAGTGGCGTGGAAGGCGGAGGCGGGCGTGTTCCTCGCCGTCGCGTTCGTGGCGGCGGGGGCACTGGGCGCGGCGCAGGGCGCGACGGGGATCCCGACCGTCGTCCTCCAGTTGACGCAGTTCGGCCCCACCCTGGGGGTGGCGGCGGTGGCCCTGCTGTGGCCGTCCCGGATCCGACACCGGCTCGTCGGCACCCTGCCTTCCCGCCGGCCGAGTGAGCCGGGCGCACACTGCCCGAACCCCGTCCCCTCCCTGATGCTCCTCACCGCACCGCTGATCATCGCGCTCACCGCGGGCACCTACGCATGGGTCGAGGGCACCCTCCCGATCACTGACCCGAGCACCCTGGGCAGCCCGTTCGCGCTGATCGTCGTCGCGCAACTGATCGGCGCGTGCGGCGAGGAGATCGGCTGGCGCTGTCTGCTCCAGCCTCTCCTGCGGACCCGGTTCGGCCCGCTCATGTCCTCGATCACGGTGGGCGTGGTGTGGGGCCTGTGGCACGTGCAGGTCTTCACCCACGCCCCGGCGTACGCGGCCGGGTTCCTGCTGGCCACGGTGGCGATGTCGGTCGTCCTCGGGCTCAGCCAGGACCGCACCTGGACGAACCGGCTGCTGCTCGCCGGCGGCTTCCACACCCTCATCAACCTGGGAATGCTGCTCTTCCTCAACGACGAGTCCGGCGCGGACCTGGCCATGATGCTGTTCGGTCTCGCCGCCCTGCTGGCGATGGTCCCGTGGGTGCTTCGGGGACCGACGACTAGGATTCTGCCGACGGCGCACAGGGCGCGCTGACGCGGGGGAACACACGTGACGACCACGACCACACCACAGGGGAACCCACCCCCACTCCTCAGCCGACTGATCGCACTCGGCCGCTGCCAGCTGCTCTCCCTGAACGCCTTCGCGGTCTCCGCCGTCGGCTCGCTCGTGGTCGGCGCGCTGCTGCTCCTCCCCATCGGCGCCGGATTCCCACTACTGCCGCCCGCGGCGACGGCCCTGCGCCAACTCTCCGACCGCTACCGCGCATGGGTCACCCGATGGACGGGCACACCCGTCAGCCCACCCGAACCGCTCGCCCACACCGGTACCGGCAGCCGCCGCGGGCGAGCGGTCGCCGTCCTCGGCGACGAGGGCTTCTGGCACGACCTCCGATGGGCCTGGCTGGAGCCGCTGGTCGGCGGGCTGCTCGTCGCCGGGCCGCTCGCACTCGTCGACTACGGGCTGTTCGGTGTGCTGGTACAGCCGTTCATCTGGCCGTTCATCGGCCCCGACAATTGGTACGCCATCGTCCCCGTCGACTCCGCCGCCACGATGCTCGCCGCCGCCGTTCTCGGTCTGGGGTTCATCGCTGCCGGGCTGCTCCTCGCGCCCACCACACTCGAACTGCACGCCGCCTGGAGCAGCCGGGTCCTCGCCGCGCCGCGCACCGCCGAACTCGTCCGCCGCATCGAGCACCTCACCGACACCCGGGCCGACGCGCTCGACGCCCAGGCCGCCGAACTCCAGCGCATCGAACGGGACCTGCACGACGGCGCCCAGGCCCGCCTCGTCACTCTCGGCCTCACCCTGGACAAGGCCACCCGCCTGCTCGACACCGATCCACCGGCCGGCCGCGAACTCCTCCTCGAAGTCCGGGCCACCTCCGCCCGAGCCCTCCAGGACCTCCGCGAGCTCGTCCACGGCATCCACCCGCCGATCCTCACCGACCGCGGCCTCGGCGACGCCGTCCGCTCCCTCGCCCTGGACAGCCACCTCGACGTCCACGTCGAGACCGCGTTGCCCGGGCGGCTCCCGACCCCCGTCGAGTCCGCCGCCTACTTCGCCGTCGGCGAGCTGCTCGCCAACGCGGCCAAGCACTCCGGCGCCCGCGAGGTCCGCATACGCCTCGCCCACGCGGACGCCGCCCTGCACGTCACGGTCACCGACGACGGCCGCGGCGGCGCCGACACCTCCCGGGGCAGCGGCCTGCACGGCATCCGGCGCAGGCTGAGTACCTTCGACGGGATCCTCGCCCTGCACAGCCCGCCGGGCGGACCGACCATCGCGACCCTGGAGATACCGTGCGCGTCGTCATCGCCGAAGACCTCTTCCTCCTCCGCGACGGCCTGATCCGAACCCTCCAGGACTACGGCTGCGAGGTCGTCGCCGCCGTCGACAACAGCCCCGAGCTCCTGCGCGCCCTGCGCGAGCTGGAACCCGACGTCGCCGTCGTCGACATCCGCCTGCCCCCGACCTTCACCGACGAGGGCCTCCAGGCCACCCTCGCCGCCCGCCGCGAACGCCCCGGCCTGCCCGTGCTGATCCTCTCCCAGTACGTCGACCAGCTCTACGCCCACGAACTCCTCGCCGGCGGCCAGGGCGCAATCGGCTACCTGCTCAAGGACCGCGTCACCCGCACCGCTCAGTTCATCGACGCCCTCCGCACCGTCGCCTCCGGCGGCACCGTTATGGACCCCCAGGTCATCACCAAACTCCTCGCTCGCAGCAACGCCCGCGGTACCACCGCCGACCTCACCCCGCGCGAACACGATGTCCTCAAACTCATGGCTGAGGGCCGATCCAACGCCGCGATCATGAGCACCCTTCACATCAGCGAGAGCGCCGTCGCCAAGCACACCGCGAGCATCTTCACCAAGCTCCGCATCGAGCCCTCCGCCGACGACAACCGCCGCGTCCTGGCCGTCCTCACCTACCTCAAGCGCTAACGGCTCGGTCCGCGATGGTTGCTCAGTGGGCAGCCGTGACTTCAACACCGTTTAATGAAGGACACACCTTCATGACCGCCGAGCACGGCACCTGGCTCCTCGATCGCCTGTAGCGCCGACCGCTCGTTCGTAATGCACCGTCGGCGGTAGCGGTATGTCACGGGTCGTCGACAGTGACAATCCAGAGCAGACAGGGTCTTGGCCTGCATCTTCACCGGTCAGCGTTCCGCTCCCAGGCACAGCGGATGCCCGGCTCGGTGTGCCGGGCATCCAGGCCGACGCACCACCCCGGCCATCACTCGAAGCCGTCGAGCCGCAGAAGCCTCGGTTGCCCACGGTCCCACAGCTGACATGACGCAGCGTTACCACCGCGTACGGCCGGCGCCGTGGGCAGACGGCCCGTCATGGCCGCTGCCGCAGCCGCCCCGGTTGCCGACACAGCTGCGCCCGGCGCCGGAGCCGCGGTCTCCATGACGGCCGTCCGGCGGGCCTGATGCGGCCTCACGGAGGTCGTCGGCGGCGTGTGGCAACCCAACCAAATGTGGCGCGGGGGAACGGTGGGAGAGCGCGGCCTGACTCGCGCGCCTGGTGGTTCGTGCGATCGCCGGTCAGACCCGCTGGGGGTCAAGGGTCGCAGGTTCAAATCCTGTCGTCCCGACTGTGAAGTCGGTTGTGAGAGCGGGCACTTGGGAAACCAGGTGCCCGCTCTCACTCGTTTCCCGGGAACGTGTGGTCGCAGGGTGGTCGCGCCCGGCGCTGTGACCTGGCGGTTTGCGGGTGAGATGAGTGCGGGGTAATCGCGCCGCCCGATGATCCGTCAGGTGATCTCGCGGGGGAGGTCTGCGTGGTCGAGTGCGTCGGCGAGGGCGGTGACGGCTTCGCGGGCGGCTTGGGGGAGCAGGTGGCCGCAGATGTTGACGGTGGTGGCCAGTCCTCCTCGCCCTCTCCGCCTGCGGGAGCGACAACCCGTCGATGAACCCCGGGCAGGCCGAAGAGCTGGGGGCGGCAGACGACGAGAACCGTGTTCAGCGCGTCTTGAAGGACTTGCGCAAGGCCGCCCGATCCTGCCACGAGTCCGCAGCGGGGCCCTTGGTCATGTCGGTGAAGAAGCTGTCGTGGCGGACGAAGAACGCGGCCCGCTCCTCGTCGGTCATGGCCGCGACGTCGGCCAGGCCCTCGAAGTAGCCCTCCCGTGCGGCGCCGGGGGCGAAGAGCATCAGGAACTCGGCCGGCTCTCCCGAGATGTTGCCGAAGGAGTGGACGCCGCCCGGTGGAATGTAGAGGTAGTCGCCCTGGGAGGCGTCGAACCAGCGCTCGCCGTCGAAGATGTGGATCTCGCCGGACAAGACGTAGAACGACTCGGACATCGTCTTGTGGAAGTGCGGGCTGGTGCCGCCGACCTGGCCGGTGAGCCGGTTCTGGTAGAGGCCGTACAGCCCGTTCGTGCTGAGCCGGGTCGACAGGTAGTGGAACGCCGACCCGTTCGGCGCGACGTAGTCGGGCGGCGTCCCGGCCGGGCGGAACGAGGCGACACCGGCCTCGCCCTCGTCCCGGTCGTAGATGATCTCGGGGTAGTCGGGTGACAGGAAGGACACGTCGATCTCCTCTGGTTGGTCCTCGTGTACGGAAAGGGGGCGATGGCGCGGCGGCGGTCAGTCGGCGTCGAGGAATGCGCGGGTGAGCCCGACCAGGCCGGTCGGGTCGGCGAACCAGTCCATGTGCCCCTGGCCCTCGACCTCGACGAGTCGGCTGCCGGCGATGCCGGCGTGCAGCTGCCGCGAGCCCTCGACGGGGATCATCGCGTCGTCGGCGAACCCGACCACCAAAGCGGGTGCGGTGATGGCGGAGAGCAGGGGGCGGAGGTCCACCCGGGCGCCGAGGTCGATCTGGCGGCCGATGCCGGGCGGCGGCCAGGCGTCCGCCAGGGAGTCCGCGAGCCCCTGGTGGCCGAAGCGGTCCAGCGCTGCCGCGCTGAAGCTGGTCAGAGCCGAGAAGCGCTTGAACATTTCGCGATCGGTGTCCAGCAGCTTGCGCCATGTCTGGAAGTAGTACTGGTCGCGCGGGCCGGTGGAGTGGGCCCAGCCGGCGACCAGGATGAGGCGGCGCACCAGCTCCGGCCGGGTGGCCGCGAGTGCGGCGGCGGCGACCGCGCCGAGGGAGAAACCGAGCAGGTCCACCGGGCCGTCCACCGCCGCCCGGGTGGCCGCGGCGACCTGGTCGGCGATGAGTTCGACGGTCAGGGCTGTGCCGTCGTCCGTGGTTCGCCCGCTGCCGCTCAAGTTGGGCCGCACCACGGTACGGGTTCCGGTGAAGTGGTCCACCACGTTGCCGAAGACCTTGTCGGCGTCGCCGCCGGTGCCGTGCACCAGCACCAGACCGGGCCCCCGGCCGTCGACTTCGTAGTGGACTTCGGTACCGCGGACCGGGATTAAAGGCATAAGGATCACCGCTCGTAAGATCAGTGCCGATTAGATGATAGCTAAGATAATGAGCGCTCAGGCGAGCGTCAACTAAATGAGTGCTAAGATAAACCTCTGGAGGTGGATGGCCCATGACCGACGCGGTCGGAGCACTGCTGGAGCAATGGCGCCGGGAGCGCCCCGACGTCGACTTCTCGCCCATCGGCGTCGTCGGGCGCCTGATGCGGATCTCCCGCATGTGGGACAAGGAGATCAAGGACTTCCTGGCCGGACATGGCCTGGAACCGGGCGAGTTCGACGTGCTGTCCACACTGCGGCGCTCCGGCGCCCCCTACGAACTGACCGCGGGGGGGTTCCTCCGCACATCCCTGGTCACCACCGGGGCCATCACGCTGCGGGTGGACCGGATGCAGGACAAGGGCCTGGTCACCCGGGTCCGGGACGAGGGCGATCGCCGAACGGTGAAGATCCGTCTCACCGGCCACGGGCTGGAGACCATCGACCGCCTCCTGCCCCTGCACCTGGCCAACGAGGACCGCCTGCTGCAGGGCCTCGGCGGCGATGACCGCGAGAACCTCGCCGCTTTGCTGACCGGCCTGCTGGAGTCCTACGGCGACACTCCGGCACCGCCGGGAGCCGGTAAGTAGCCGCCCGGGGGCGCACGTACCACCCGGCAGCCCCCTCCTACACGCCGGCCCAGCGGCGCAGCGTGGCGGTGGCCGCCGTGGCGTCGGCGGTGGGGAGTTGGGAGATCCGTACCGAGTGCGTCCCGCCCGGGACCTGGAACAGGTACGAGTCCCGGGAGCCCTCGCCCAGGCGGAAGGGTTCGGCGACCGAGGGGTCGGCGGCGCCGTTGACGAACATCAGGCGCTCACCGCGGGTGCGGACCCAGCGGTCCACGTCGCGCATCGCCTGCGGCCGGTACCGCAGCGGTACGTCGCGGGGGACGAAGGTGCGCGGCTCGGTGGCGCCGGGGTAGCGCAGCAGGTCGGCCAGGTGGGCCGTCTCGACCGGGAAGTAGCCGAGCTGGCTTCCCAGTTGGTAGAAGTACGGGATGAACTCGTTCGCCACCGCGTCGGCGTAGACCGGCAGTTGGGCGACCTCGGAGAGCCAGTCGTACAGGGTGTCGTCGGTGGCGTCCGGAGCAGGCACCGCCGGGCACGCGGCCTGTCCGCGGCCCTGCCAGAACATGAACGGCGCGCGCAGGACGGCGATCTCGAAGGCCTTGTCGGCGCTGCCGACCAACTGGAAGCGGTCGCCCCGGGAGTCGGCCCACGCCTGGTACCGGGCGACCAGGGCGGTGCGGCGTTCCAGCAGGGCCCGCTGCGCGGCCTGCAGGGCGCCTCGGCACTCGGGGGTGCCGACCGTGCGCAGGAAGTCGAGGTAGGCGGAGTCGTCGCGGTCGTCGACGTTGTTCGGCGCCGAGTAGGCGATGGAGCCGGCCACGTCCTGCGGGTAGAACCGGCGGTGGTAGACGGTGGTCATGCCGCCCTTGCTGCCGCCGGTGGAGATCCACGGCGCTCGGTAGACCGCGCGCAGGGCCTCGATCACGTGGTGGTGGTCGGCGGCGGCCTGCCAGATGTCGAGGTCGTTCCAGTCGGCGGGCTCGGGCCGGGAGGTGCCGAAGAACCGCTGCTCGGTGCTCACCTGGTTGCCGTCGAGCAGTTCGGCGGGTTCCGAGCGGTACTGGGCGGTGGAGACCCCGTAGCCGCTGGTGTACAGCACGGTCGGGCGGTCGGCGCTGCGGTGCAGGAGGGTGAGCCGCTGCTCGAAGCCGCCCCGCTCGGGGTGGCGGTGGTCGGCGGGCTGGTGCAGCGTCAGGACGAAGAAGCGGAACCCGGGCGCGGCCGGCTTCTCCTCCACGATCCGTAGGCCCGGCACCGCCTCGATGGCCGCTCGGATGTCGGCCGGTCCGGTCTCCGCCGCCTGAGCGGGCACAGCGGCCGTTCCGGCCAGCATCATCACCACCGCCGTCGCCGTCGTGGCCAGCAGCCGTCCGAGTTGCCTGCGCAGCATGGGTCTTCCTCCCCGTCGTCGTCGACTCCCAGTCAACCGGGCCTCCGACCTGAGCGGATCCCACTCCGAGGGGGGATCCGCCTCCCTCCCGAAGGGGAGACGCGCACCCCTCCCCGGGCGACCGTTCACACTGCCGAGATCCCGCTGACAGCCATCCGGCACTCATGGCATGGCCTTCGTCCGGCGAGTGCGCTCGCTGCGTGCGGTGACCGCGAGTGTCACGGCCGTGACCACGGCGAGGGCCGCCCACGCGGGGGTGAAGCTGTGGGTGGTGTCGCGGAGCAGCCCGAGGGCGGGCGGGACCAGGATGACGGCCAGTTGGTTGACAGCCATGATCAGGCCGAGGGTGAAGCCGGTCCGGCCCGGTGGGGCTGATTCCGCGAGGTGGGCGACCCAGGGGCCGTACCAGCCGATGCCGAAGAAGCCGAGCCAGGTGAACAGGAGGGCGGCCGCCGGCGGGGACTGGCCGGCCGGTGTGGTCAGGGCGGTCAGGCCCGCCGCCACCGCGGCCATGCTGACCAGGACGGGCCGGTAGCGTCCGGCGCGGTTGCGGTCGCTCCAGGCCGCCAGGGCGATCCGGCCGATCGCCCCTGCCACCTGGGCCGCTACCAGGACGGCGGCGGTCGGGCCCGCGCCGAGGGACGTCACGTCGTGGAGGTACAGCGCGCCGAGGACGCCGACGCCGCCGTGCACCGAGACCAGGCTCATGCCGGACAGGAGGATCCTCGTCATGGAGCGCTCGCGCAGCATCCGCAGCCGGGCCGGCGGCGAAACGGACGGGCTCCCCTCCGGCACATCGGGCGGTGCGTCGTCGGGAGTGTCGCCCGGGACGGGCCGGGCGGCCGCAGTGGCGGGTGGCCGCCGGTAGAGGGTCATGAAGAGCACGGCTCCCAGGAGCGCGACCAGCCCGCCGACCATCAGCGCCGTCCGCCACCCGTAGGACGCGGCCACCGCCGGCAGGACAGCGGCGGCGATCGCCCCGCCCAGCGGCAGTCCGGCCTGGCGCACGCCCATCGCCAGCCCGCGCCGTGCGGGGTCGAACCAGGCCGCCACCGACTTGCTGCCTCCGGGCTGCGCGGTGCTGTAGCCGGCGCCGACGACCAGCAGGACGACGAGCAGGGACGCATACCCCTGCGCCAGGCTTCCGAGGAGCAGGCCTGCGGCGACCACGCCGGCGCCGATGCCGACGACCCAGCGCTCGTTGTGGCGGTCCAGCAGCTCACCGGCCACCAGCAGGCCGACCAGCGGGACCAGTTGGGAAGCCGACAGGAGTAACCCCAGCTGGGCGGTACTGAGGTCCAGCGAGCGTTGGAGGGGGACGGCCATCGCCCCGATGCCCTGCACGAAGAAGCTGGAGGCCGCCTGGGTGAAGGTGGCGATGGCGAGGACCACCCAGCGGTACCGGGGCAGGTGAGCGGTGTTCCGGGAGTCGTGCCGCACCCCGTTCGTGGTGCGGTCGGTCGCGGCTCGGTCGATCACGGTGCGGCTGGTCGTGGTGTGCTCGTTCACGGGCGCCGGTCCGGGGCCGCGCAGCAGTGGTCGGCGAAGCCGAGTTCGCGGCGGAGCGGCTCTCCCTCGACGGAGGCCAGCGGGTCCACCCGGTAGGCGCCTCGCTCGCGGAACCACTCCAGGAGGTCCCGCAGGATCACGAGTCCGTGATCGCGCCTGCGGTACTTCGGATCGGTGGCGATCCCGATGACCAGCCCGACCCGGCCGGTGCGCAGGTGCGGGCTCGGGAGCCGCTGTTCGACGCTGCCGACGCCGTAGGCCGCGAGACCGTTCCCGCCGTCGACGACGAGGACCCGCACGTCGTCCGCCTCGATCTGCCCGTGCAGCACCGCGGACAGGGCGTCGCACCAGGCCTCCTCCCCGGCAGGAGGGATGCCGCGGTTGGCCCAGGGAAAGTCGAACGAGAGCGCGCGCAGCCGGACGAGTTCCGCTACATCGTCAACTTCCGCAGGGCGTACGACGACCCGCGTGCCGGTGTGGTGACTCATGCCGACCAGCCTGATGTAATGGCCTTATGCAACTCAACCCTTACGGTGAGGACGTCGTGAACCTCGCCGCGGACCTGGCCAACCGACGTCCGGGAACCGTCGAGGAGCTGACGGAGCGTTGCCGCGCGGCCGGGCTGGTGGTCGACGGACCGGTCCCGCCGCAGGACCTGGCCCGCACCCTCACCCTGCTGGACGCCTGGGAGGAGGTGGTCGACGCGGCGGACGAACGCGAGCGGGCCGAGCGGCTCAACCGGATGCTGGCCGCCGGCGCCGCCCACCCCCGGCTGACCGACCACTCGGACGGTGGCTGGCACCTCCACTACCGCGACGACCACCAGCCGCTCACCGCCGTACTGTCCTCACTGATCGCCGTCGGCACCGCGTTCCACCTGGTGGGGCGCGGCATGCACCGGCTCGGCCGGTGCGCCGTCGCCGAGTGCACCACGATCTTCGCCGACACCACGCGAACCGGCCGCCAGCGCTACTGCTCCCCACGGTGCGCCAACCGCGACGCGGTCCGCCGCCACCGCGCAACCGCAGCACAGTCGGCGAACGGCGTGGTGCGGTGCTGCGCCCGACCCTCGGCCGGTGGATCGAACGCGCCGCGGACCTGACGATCCTGCTGCCGTCCGTCCTCGCGATCACGCTCATCGCCCTGGCCTGGCCCGGCGGCGGACGCCTCGCCGTCGCAGCCGCCGCCACCTTCCTCGGCATCCCCTATGCCGTACGGATCGTCGCCGCCGCGGCCGCGCCCATCGCGACCGCCGGGTACGTCGAGGCCGCCGCCGCGGGCGGCGAGAACCTCTGGCGCCTGACCGTCCACGAGATCCTGCCCAACCTGCGCTCCACCGTCCTCGCCCTGTTCGGCCTGCGCTTCGTCGAAGGCGTCTACATCGTCTCCGTCGCCGCCTTCCTCCAGCTCGGCCCCCAACCCCCGGAAGCCGACTGGGCGTTGATGATCCGCGAGAACGCCCCCGGCATCACCCTCAACCCGTGGGCCGTCGGCGCGCCCTGCCTGACCATCGGTCTGCTCGCCATCAGCGTCAACCTCGCCGCCGAAGCCCTCGCCCCCGCCCGGCCCACCCCGGAGACCCCGCTGTGAGCACGCCCGTCCCCGCCGCCCGCGCCACCGGACTGTCCGTCACCCTCCGGGAAACCCCCGCTGCTCACCGGCGGCACCCTCAGCCTCACCCCGGGCCGCGTCACCGCCATCACCGGACCCTCCGGCGCGGGCAAGACCTCCCTGCTGCGCGCCCTCACCGGCGCCCTGCCACCCGGCGCGCAGGTCACGGACGGAAGCCTCACCGTCCTCGGCCACGACATCCTCACCCTCCCGTCCGAGGAACTGCGCCGACTGCGCCGCCACCAGCTCGCCTTCGTCGGCCAGGACCCCGGCTCCGGACTCAACCCCCGCATGCGCGTCGACCGGCTCATCACCGAGACCGCCGCCGACCGCCGTGGCGTCTCCGTACCTGACCTGCTGCGGCACCGTCCGGCTGCCGGCCGACGACGGTCTCGAACACCGCCGCACCGCCAGCCTCTCCGGCGGGCAGCAGCGGCGCGGTGGACGGTGCGTTCACGGGTCGCCCGCGCCCGGGACGAGCTCGTCGCACGGCCGCGCTCGGCGGAGTCGGACGATGGCTGCCGCCCGGGTGGGAAGCCCGCAGGTAGCCGGAGCGGCCCTCGTACGCGGGACTTGAGGCGTGTGGAGAGCCGTTCGTCTGCCCTGACGACCTGACGGACCGTTCCTCGGACGGTCTTCGGCTGCGTGCTGGCAGCCTGCGCCGCGTGGACCTGGTGGCCCGCGGCGCAGGGTGTCCCGAGGACCTCGCTCGAAATGATTTCCGAAAATCACCGGTCTGTTCTGGAACTCGGTCGGGCCATAGGCCGACTGCTGTGACGGACGCCGTCGCCCGGCGGCGTCCGCCACGACGGAGGGACGGACCATGCCGCAGCAGGGCCAGGACTTCCGGTACCGCCGCAGAAGACCGACCGCGCGGCGGACACCGGGAGCAGCGGAATGACCCGCGCCGTGGAGGTCAACTCGCCGCAGAACGCGGACCGCTGGAGCCTGGTCGCGGTGGCCGGGATGTTGTCCTTCGTGGCGATGCTCGACATGAACATCGTCAATCTCGCCCTCCCCGACCTCTCGCGAGGCTTCGGTATCTCCGCCGAGGCCGCGCAGTGGGCGGTGCTCGGCTACCAACTCCCGGTGGTGGCCCTGCTGCTGCCCGCCGGGCGCTGGCTCGACCAGGTCGGGACTCGCCCTGCCCTGATGTTCGCAGTGGGCGGCTTCGCCCTGTGCAGCGCGGCAGCCGCGGTCTCCCCGTGGGCCGTCTGGCTGGTCATCGCCCGGCTGGCCCAGGGGGCCTTCGGGGCCGTCCTGTTCGTCCTGATGCCGGTGCTTGCCGCCCGTTCGGTACGGCCCGAGCTGCGCGGGCGCGCGATGAGCGTGCCGGCCACCCTCGGGCCGCTCGGAGCGGTCGCCGGACCGGCGGTGGGCGGGCTGCTGCTCGACCACCTCGGCTGGCGGGCGATCTTCCTCGTCAAGCTTCCGGCCTGCGTGGCCGCCCTGCTGATCGCACGTCGCAACGCACCGCTCGGCGGTCGGCTGCGCCTGCCCGACCGGTCCTCGCTCGGTGACGCGGGCCTGGTCGGCGGCGCCATAGCAGCGCTCCTGCTGGCACTGACCCTCTCCCCGAGCTCGCCGGTCTGGCTGCTGCTGGCCGTCCCGGCCGTCCCGCTGGCCGTCCTGTGGCTGAGAAGACCCGGCGGGAGGCCCGTCGGCTCGACGCTGCGGGACTCCCGGACGTACGGGGTCAACGGAGCCGTCCTCGCTCTGGCGGCGGGCTTCGCCGCGATGCGCTACGTGCTCGTCCTGTACCTGCAGCTGGACGATGCGGTGAGCGCCACCGCCACCGGGCTGACCACGCTCTGCTTCCCGCTCGGGATGGGCCTGGCCGGGCCGCTCGGCGGACGGCTCGCGGACCGCTTCGGGGCCCGGCCGCTCGCCACCGCCGGCGCCACCGTGACCGCCCTCGGCCTGCTGCTGCTCGTCCCGCTGGACGCCGGCTGGTCTCTGGCCGACGTCGCGTGGCGGTTGACTCTGGCCGGTGTCGGCATGGGCCTGTACGGCGGGCCCGTCCAGTCGCTGGTGATGACCGCCGTACCACCGGACCGGATTGCCACCGCGGGGTCGGCCGTCCAGCTCGCCCGCAGCCTCGGCTTCACCCTCGGGCCCGCCCTCGCCACCGCCGCCTGGGGCTTGGGCGGGGACGGCGTCGGCGGCGTACGGGCCGGACTGGGGCTCGCCGCAGCCGCCGCGTGCGTGGCCGCACTCCTGCTCGCCGTCCACGGCCGACGGACCGCCGGCCTCGCGCAGACCACCTGACTGCACGCCACCTCAAGGAGAGCACCCGATGTGCGGAATCACCGGCTGGGTGTCGTTCCACCAGGACGCCCGCTCCCAGGCCCCGGTCGTCGAGGCGATGACCGCCACCATGGCCCGCCGTGGCCCTGACGCCGACGGAGTCTGGCTCGGCGCGCACGCCGCGCTCGGCCACCGCAGGCTTTCCGTCATCGACCTCACGGGCGGAGCGCAGCCGATGGCCGACCCGTCCGGTGTCGTGCTCAGCTACAGCGGCGAGGTCTACAACCACCACCAGCTGCGCGCCGAACTGCACCACCTCGGCCACGAGTTCCGCACCCGCAGCGACACCGAGGTGGTCCTGCGCGCCTACCAGGAGTGGGGCGAAGGCGTCGTCGACCGACTGGAAGGCATGTACGCCTTCGCGATCTGGGACGAGCGCAGCGAGCAACTCCTACTGGTGCGCGATCGGTTGGGTGTCAAGCCGCTGTTCTGGGCCGAGATCGACGGCGGCCTCGCCTTCGGCTCGGAGCCGAAGGCGCTCTTCGCCCACCCCGAGCTGAGCCCCCGGGTCGACGCGGCCGGGCTGCGCGAGGCGTACAGCCTCCTGTTCAACACCGGGCCCACCGTGTGGGCCGGCGTCCGCGAGGTCCAGCCGGGCGGGCTGCTCACCATCGGCCGCGACGGCGTGCGCGAGCGACTGTACTGGCAGCTGGAAGCTAGCCCGCACGAGCACGACCGGGACGCCACCGTCGAACAGGCACGTTCCCTGGTGAACCGGGCCGCACGGGCCCAGCTGGAGGCGGACGTACCGCTGTGCAGCCTGCTCTCCGGCGGGCTCGACTCCACCGTCATCACCGCGCTCGTCGCCGACGAACTGCGGCTCAGCGAAGGGCCGCAGGCACGCCTGCGCTCATACGCCGTCGACTACAGCGATCAGGCCGAGCACTTCACCGGCGACATCCTGCGCACCGGCCACGACACCCCGTACGCCACCGAGGCGGGCGCCTTCATCGGGACCGACCACAGCACGGTGGTCCTCGACCCGCGTGCACTGCTCGACCCCGAGCACCGCAGGGCCGTGGTCGTCGCCCGGGACTCGCCGATCGGCGTCGGCGACATGGACACCTCGCTCTACCTGCTCTTCGGCGAGATCCGGCGGCACTCCACCGTCGCGCTCTCCGGCGAAGCCGCCGACGAGGTCTTCGGCGGCTACCCCTGGTTCCACAACCCGCAGGCGCTCGCCGCCAAGACCTTCCCCTGGCTGCTGGTCACCGGCGACGAAGCCGCAATCCCGCTCAACCCCGGCCTCGCGGAGGTCCTGCGGATCGGCGAGTTCCGCGCGGACACCTACCGCACCGCCCTCACCGCCGTTCCACACCTCGGCGTCGAGGACGAAGTGGAGCACCGCCAACGGGAGATGCAGCACCTCTCCCTGACCCGCTGGCTACGCCAACTCCTGCACCGCAAGGACCGGCTCAGCATGGCCCAGGGCCTGGAGGTCAGGGTGCCCTACTGTGACCACCGCCTCGTCGAGTACGCCTTCAACACCCCCTGGTCCATCAAGAGTTACGACGGACGCGAGAAGAGCCTGCTGCGCGCCACCGGCACCGGCATCGCGCCGGAGTCCGTCCTGTGGCGGCCCAAGAACCACTACCCCGCCACCCACCACCCCGAGTACAACAGCGGTCTCCAGCAGATGGCCCGCGAAGTCCTGCCCACCGTGAAGGACCTGGTCGACGAGAGTCGGATCAAGCCCGGCCTGGACACCCCGGCCGACCAGCTCCAGTGGGCCCACCGGCTGCGCCTGGAGCGAGTGGTCGACCTCGCCCTGTGGCTGGACCACTACCGCCCGGCCATCACCCTCTGACCCCCACCCGTCCCCGAAGGAAGACCGGCATGGCCCAGTCCGAGCAGAACCCGCCCGCCGCACCCCGCTGCCCCGTCACCGGCGCCACCGCCGACGAGCCGATAGCGCTCTACGGCAGCGCCTACAAGAGCGACCCCTACGACCTCTACCGCGAGATGCGCGAGGCCGGCCCCGTGCACCGGGTTCGCTTCCCCAGCGGCATAGCCGCCTGGCTGGTCACCGGCTACGAAGCCGCTCAGCAGACGCTGGGCGACCCGCGCCTGGGCAAGAACCACTCACTCGGCAACGACACCTGGCGCAAGCTCGCCTCGATCATGCCCGAGCCCCAGCACTCCCGGCTCCAGGTCCACCTGCTCCACCAGGACCCGCCCAAGCACACCGGCATGCGCCGCCTCGTCCTCGACGCCTTCGCGCCGCGTCGCATCGAGGCCCTGCGCCCCCGCTTCCAGGAGATCGCCGACGCCCTGGTGGACGGTCTTCCGGGCGAGGGCGGCGCCGACCTGGTCCAGGGCTTCGCCGCACACTTCCCGTTCCGGGTGCTCGCCGAAGTCATCGGCCTGCCAGTTGAGTTGGCGACACGATTCGACCGGGACTGGGGCAAGGTCGTCCAACCGGTCGGCCCCCAGGACCCGGGCCGACCCGCCTACGAGGGCCGGCTCCGCGCCCTGCAGACGTACATCGCCGACGTGGTCGCCCACAAGCGCGAGCACTGGCAGGACGACCTGCTCAGCCGGCTCGTCGTGGCCAAGGACCGCGGGGAGCTCAGCCAGGAAGAACTCGACTCCATGATCTTCCAGCTGATCGTCGCCGGCCAGGAGCCCGTCACCAACCAGATCAGCACCATGCTGATCGCCCTGCTGCGCCACCCCGACGAGCTCTCCCGCCTGCGCGACGAACCCGCGCTGCTGCCCCGGGCCGTCGAGGAACTGATGCGCTACGACAGCGCGTTCGAACTGACCA
Source organism: Kitasatospora sp. NPDC023118 (assembly GCF_055560875.1). Taxonomy (NCBI): domain Bacteria; kingdom Bacillati; phylum Actinomycetota; class Actinomycetes; order Kitasatosporales; family Streptomycetaceae; genus Kitasatospora; species Kitasatospora sp. NPDC023118. The sequence continues at coordinate 89,615 of NZ_JBVHHW010000027.1, read as the reverse complement.
CCTGGCGGTTCTTCGCCGAGGACAGCGACCTGCACGGCACCCGTATCCCGGCCGGGGACTCGGTGATCGTCTCCCTCTGCGCGGCCAACCGCGACCCCGAGCAGTTCCCCGACGCCGACACGCTCGACCTCGACCGCACGCCCAACTCCCACCTGGCCTTCGGACACGGCATTCACTTCTGCCCCGGCGCCGCCCTGGCCCGCGCCGAACTCCGGATCGCCATCGGCACCCTGCTCGCGCGCCTGCCCGGCCTGCGGCCTGCCACCGACCTCGACGAGCTCGAGTGGATCCCCGCCGTCCTCGCCCGCGGCGTCAACCAGCTGCCCGTCAGCTACGACAAGCGCACCTGACACAGCTCTGAATCCCTGACCGCACGCCCCGACACCAGCGCCGGGGCGCTATCCAGCCATGCCCTCGTGGAGGACCGCATGCCGCCCGTCGGCACCAGACCATCACCCCGGCCATCCGTCGAACGCACCTGCGCCGCCATCCTGGAGCTGCTCCTGCCCTACCGCCGCGCCGCGGACCCCGATGCTCCGGCGCCCGTCTCCGCGTTCCCGGTCCAGCTTCGGCAGCTCGCCGAGTTCGTCGCCGCCGGCGACCGGATCGTGTTCACCCTGCCGGGTTTCCCCTGCAAGTCACCCAGCCCCGCCAAAGTCCTCGGACACCTCCCCGACGAGGGCGAGCGCCTGTCCCTCACCTTCCTCAACGAGCTCTGCGCGGCCGTCCACCAGGTGTACCCGCCCGGCGCGCGGATGGTGATCTGCTCGGACGGGCACATCTTCGGCGACCTGATCCGCGTCCCGGACCACCACATCGACGCCTACTCCGACGAACTGGCCGCGATGATCGACCGCGAACACCTCTCCCACCTCTCGGTGTTCGACCTGCGCGACGTCCTCGGCGGCCTCCCCTACGACGAGAAGCGTGCCCGGGTGCACGCCCAGTACGCGCCCACCGTCGAGGAACTGCGCTCGGAGGTCAAGGCGGACGACGCCGCCCTGGCCCTCTACCTGGGTATCACCCGCTTCCTGACCGACGACACCGTCGACTTCGAGGGCACCCGATCCGCCCTCCAGCGCGAGTGCAGGCAGCGCGCCTACGGCGTCATCCAGCGAAGCCGGGCCTGGGGCGACCTGATCGCCGAACGGCACCCCCGCTCGGTCCGGCTGTCCATCCACCCCCAGCGGCGCGGCGCCGCCAAGTTCGGCATCCGACTGCTCGACACCAAGGACGCCTGGACCACCCCCTGGCACTCCGTCGTCGTCCACCGACCCGACGGGGGCTGGGAGTTGATGCGGCGCAGCGAGGCCGAACAGCTCGGCCGCATCGTGCTGCGCGACGGCCGTCCCAGTCACGTCGAGACCGTATAGACAGCCGGCGGTCCGGGGGCCACCTACGGGTGGACCCCGGGCTCACACCGGATCGCTCACTGCTCTCGCTGATGCGCGGTGGTCGAAAGCGATCAGCGGGTCACCGGTGAGCGGACGCTCGACCACCGCGCACCCGCATCAACCCGCAGTAGACCCAGTGGCATGAGGTGATCAGCGACGGCCTCGACGGGACCATGGGTCATCGGCTCCCCGACCGGCGGTCCTCGGGCCGGCGAGTGCGCGCTGTCGAGCAGTGGTGCATGTCCGAAGCCCGTAGGGCAACCGCTGTTCTTGTGCGGGTTTGCCAGCCGATCACCCCTGCCATTCTGTAGCGTGGCGTAATCATGGCGGCACGGAATGTAGCCCCGGGTTCGGGGTGGATGCCGTGCGCCTTCGACGAAGCGGATGGGACTGACGTGACTTCAGAGCAGACGCAGCCGACGAGCCTGTACCCGGAGCTGGACGAGGGAACGCTGGCGCAGTTCCTCGCCGCGCTGACGAGCGGCGACACCGGTCGGATGGCCCCCGCCCGGGCAGCCGAGATCGACGAGGCCCGAGCCCTGGCCCGGGCGACCAGGGTGAGGGTGCCCGGTGCAGAGGGTGTGGAGCTGGACGGGATGCTGTGGAAGCAGCTCCGCAACGCCAAGCAGTGCCCCGGGATCGTGATGCCCTCCCCGTGGACAGGTCTCGGCTGGCTGGTCTACGTGGTACAGGCCACCCGCTTCGCGCTCGCCGGCTACAACGTCCTGGCCTACACCGCCCGCGGCTTCGGCGCCTCCGGCGGCGAGGTCGAGGTCGCCGGTGAACTCGACGTCAAGGACGCCGGCAGGGCCCTTGACTACCTGATCGAACAGGCCGGCTACCCGGTCGAACAGGCCGGCGCCCCGAAGGTCGGCTTCCTCGGCGACTCGTACGGCTCCGGCATCAGCCAGCTGGCCGCCGCCCAGGACGAGCGGATCGACGCGGTCGTCGCGCTCAGCACCTGGGGCGACCTGAGCGAGGCCTTCTACGAGAACACCACCCGGCACGTAGCGGCGGTCCAGACCCTGCTGGGCGCCGCGCAGCAGGCCGGCGCCCGGCTCAGCAAGAGCACGCAGCGGGCCTTCGACGACGTCCTGAGCAACCAGAACATCGAGGCGGCGCTGAAGTGGGCGGCCGAGCGCTCCCCGTACACCTACGTGGAGAGGCTCAACGAACGCCGGGTGCCGGTGTACTTCGCGCACGCCTGGCACGAGACGCTGTTCCCGACCAATCAGACGCTGAAGATGTTCAACGCCCTGACCGGGCCCAAGCGCATCAACCTCTCGATCGGCGACCACTCCGGCCCCGAGATGACCGGCATGGTCGGCCTGCCCAACCGGATCTGGAAGGACGCCCACCGCTGGCTGAACCACCACCTCAAGGGTGCCGAGAACGGCATCGGCGACGAGGGCCAGGTGATCAGCCAGATCATGTGGAACAAGACGCTGGAGTCCCGGCCCACCTGGGACACGGTCACCGGCCGCCCCGAGCGCCTCTACCTCGCCGCCGCACCCGACGGTGAGGACGACGGCGCCCTCACCGCGAAGCCAGGCTCCGCCTTCAGTGCCGGTTTCCAGACCGACGCGGACACCCCCGCCACCGTCGCGGGCGCGATCATCAGCACCGGCTACGCGGAGATGGCCGGCAACCCGAAGACCTACCCGACCGGCGCCATCAGCCGCGCCGACGCGGGGGTGTGGACCAGCACCCCGACGGCGGTCGCGACCCGGCTGCGCGGTGTCCCCCGGCTGCACCTCACCTACACGCCGAGCGCCGGGCAGTCGACGTTCGTCGCCTACCTCTTCGACGTGGCCGCAGACGGCAGCGCGAACATCATCACGCACGCCCCGTTCACCAATCTCGACGCGGAGCCCGGACAGCCGGTGACGGCCGACGTCGAACTGCAGGCCACCGGCTACGACGTCCGGGCCGGTCACCGGTTGATGCTCGTCCTCGACGGCAGGGACCCGTTCTACGGGGACGCCAACCAGCCGCGCGCCACCCTCACGGTGTCCTCGACGGAGGACGACCCGTCCTACCTCGACATCCCGCTGAGCTGACCATCCCGGAGCGGGGATCCGGGCACCACCTTCCGCCGGCACCGAGCGCAAGATACAGCGTCGACATCCCCGCGCTCAGACTCGGCTCCGAGGTGGCCCCCGCCACCTGAACCGCCGACCGGCGCCCTCGCGCACAGGGGCGCCGGTCGACGACGGGGCTGTCCAGCCAACGGCTCTGTCCCGTATCGGCGGTAACGAAGGGTGACGGCTGTCGTTGGCACGCTGTGCGTAAGGTCAACGAACCGGAGTCGACGCGGGGGCTGCGGTCGAAGCGCGAGTGCGGGCCGTGGCACGGGACCCAACGGAAAGACGAAGTTCGGGCAGGTGGTGCCGGCCGGTCGGAGGAGGACCGGCCGGCACTGGCTTACTCGCTGCCGGACGGGCTCGGCCGGTTGTGGTGGGTCCGGCGTTGGTCGCGGGCGAGCCGTTCGCGGCGTCGGTCGGCGGGGGAGAGCGGGTGGAGCGCGGGAACGCGGTGGGGCTGCCCGTTGGGGCCGATGGCGACGAAGACCAGGTGAGCGGTGGCGACCCGGCTGACCGGGCCGGTGGTGTTCCACCGTTCGGCGGTGACGACCACTGCGACGTCCATCGAGGTGCGTCCGGCGCGGATGACCTGGGCTCGGACGGTGAGCAGGTCGCCGGCCTGGACCGGGGCGAGGAAGGTCATCTCCTCTACCGAGACGGTGACCGCCGGTATGCCGGCGTGCCGGCCTGCTGCCGCGGCTGCCGCGTCGTCGATGAGCTTCATCACGACGCCGCCGTGGACGGTGCCGTAGAGGTTGGTGTCGTGCTCGCTCATGATGTGGGCCAGCGTCACCGCGGAGTCGGCGGGTGTCCGAGCGGAGTTCTCCGGCGCGGCCGGGGCCGGGGCGGTCACCGGTCGCCGTCCGGGGTGGCGAGGGTGGCGCGGACCGCGCGGGCAGCGTCGGTGAGGTGTTCCAGGGCTGGCCGGACCTCGTCCCAGCGGCGGGTCTTGAGCCCGCAGTCGGGGTTGATCCAGAGCCGTTCGGCGGGGGTACGAGCCAGAGCGACGAGGAGCAGCTCGGTGATCTCGGCGGTGGCGGGGACGCGGGGTGCGTGGATGTCGTACACGCCCGGGCCGACCTGGCGCGGGTAGCTGGCGCCGGCGAGTTCGGCAGTGACGGCCATCCGGGAGCGGGCGGCTTCCAGGGAGATGACGTCGGCGTCGAGGTCGTCGATGGCGCTGAGGATGTCGCCGAACTCGGCGTAGCACATGTGGGTGTGGATCTGGGTGTCGGCGCGGACGGCGCTGGTGGTGAGGCGGAAGGCGTCGGTGGCCCAGGCGAGGTAGTCGGCGTGGGCGGCGCGGCGCAGGGGGAGGGTCTCGCGCAGGGCGGGTTCGTCGACCTGGATGACGGCTGCGCCGGCGGCTTCGAGGTCGGTGACCTCGTCGCGCAGGGCGAGGGCGACCTGGCGGGCGGTGTCGGCCAGGGGCTGGTCGTCGCGGACGAAGGACCAGGCGAGCATGGTGACCGGGCCGGTGAGCATGCCCTTGACCGGACGATCCGTCAGCGCGGCGGCGGTGCGGTACCGGTCGACGGTCATCGGGTGCGGGCGGGAGACGTCGCCGGCCAGGATCGGCGGCCGGACGTACCGGGTGCCGTAGGACTGCACCCAGCCGTGGCGGGTGGCGAGGTAGCCGGTGAGCTGTTCGGCGAAGTACTGGACCATGTCGTTGCGTTCCGGCTCGCCGTGGACGAGGACGTCCAGGCCCGCCTTCTCCTGGAAGGCGATGACCTCGCGGATCTCGGCCTCGATGCGCTGCTCGTAGGTGGCGGCGTCGATGCGGCCGGTGCGCAGCTGGGCGCGGGCGGCGCGCAGCGCGTCGGTCTGCGGGAAGGAGCCGATGGTGGTGGTCGGCAGGAGCGGCAGGGCGAGCCGGGCCTGCTGGGCGGCGGCACGCTCGGGGTAGGGAGCGGCGCGGTGGCTGTCGGCGGGGGTGGTGGCGGCGCAGCGGGCGCGGACGGCGGGGTCGTGGGTGAGCGCGGAGCGGGTGCGGGAGCTGCGGGCGGCGCGGTTCGCGGCGAACTGCGGGGCGACGGCGTCGCGGCCCTCGCCCAGGGCGCGGGCGAGGGTGACGGTCTCGTCCAGTTTCTGGCGGGCGAAGGCGAGCCAGCGCAGGACCTGCGGGTCGAGGTCGCGTTCGGCGGTGGCGTCGAGGGGTACGTGCAGCAGGGAGCAGGAGGGGGCGACGTCGACGTGGTCGGCGAGGCCGAGCAGGGTGGCGAGGGTGGCGAGGGCCTTTTCGAGGTCGGCGGCCCAGATGTTGCGGCCGTCGACGACGCCGGCGACCAGGCGCTTGCCGGGTAGTCCTCCGATGGCCGCGAGGGCGGGGAGGTTGGCGGCGGCAGGGCCGGTGAAGTCCAGCGCCAGGCCTTCGACGGGTGATGTGGCGAGGACGGGCAGGGCGTCGCCGAGGGCGTCGAAGTAGGAGCCGACGAGCAGCTTGGGCCGGTGCGTGACGGCGGCCAGGTCGCGGTAGGCGCGGGCGGTGGCGTTCAGGACGGCGGGCGGCTGGTCGCGGACCAGCGCGGGCTCGTCGAGCTGTACCCAGTCGGCGCCGACGGCGCGCAGGCTCGCGAGGATCTCCGCGTAGACGGGGAGGAGCCGGTCGAGCAGGGTGAGGGGCTGGAAGCCCGCCGGGGTGTCGGGGGCCGGCTTGGCGAGGAGCAGGAAGCTGATCGGGCCGAGCAGGACCGGGCGGGTGGTGAGGCCGAGGAGTTCGGCCTCGGCGAACTCGGTGAGCGGCTTGCCGGGGTCGGCGCGGAAGACGGTGTCGGGGCCGAGTTCGGGGACGAGGTAGTGGTAGTTGGTGTCGAACCACTTGGTCATCTCCAGCGGTTCGGCGCCCTCCGTGCCGCGTGCCATGGCGAAGTACACGGCGAGGGTGTGCTCCGGGGTACCGGGCTGCAGGTCCGTGGCGGCCTTCACGTGGCGGGGCGGGACGGCGCCGACCATCCAGGCGGCGTCCAGGACGTGGTCGTAGAGCGAGAAGTGGTTGCTCGGGATCTCGCCCAACCCGGCCTCGGCGAGTTGCCGGAAGACGGCGCGGCGCAGCTCGGCGGCGGTGGTCAGGAGGTCGGCGGCGGAGCTGCGACCGGCCCAGAACGACTCGACGGCCCGCTTCAGTTCGCGGTTCGGCCCCTGCCTGGGGTAGCCGTGGACGGTCGCCGCCGAACGGTGCGGGGTGGTGGGGTACACGGTGGTGCGGGTCACGGAACTCTCCTTCGCGAGTTCGCATGGACCCCGCCGGGCGGGGTGCGCGAAGGAGCGGGCCGGGGACGGTGACGTCCGCCCTGCCCGTGCCGCCGCCGACCCGCCCACGAGGTCCCGGTGAGACCGTGCGCCGCCGCGGCGCACGGGCAGTGGCAGGTCTTCGGACTCGTGGGCACGCCGGGCCTTTCGGCCGTACCGGCTCCTACCGGCCGTCGCTTCCCAGGGGCCCGCCGGGGCTCCCAGTGCTGTTGACGGCTTTCGTTCCCACTCACCGCTGCGGGGCAGTTCCGGACTCGCACCGGATTCCCTCTTGCGACGCATCCCGCCTGGCGGACGGGGCGAACCAGCTGCACCGCCCACCCTAGCCGCACCCGCTGCCTCGGGTCGACGGGGTTCAGCCGTCGGCGTGCCGGTGGAACCCCCGGCCGCTCTTGCGGCCGAGCAGTCCGGCCTCGACCATGCGGGAGAGCAGCGGCGGCGGGGCGTACAGCGGCTCCTTGTACTCCTCATACAGGGACTGCGCGATGGCCTCGACGGTGTCCAGGCCGATGAGGTCGGCGAGTTGGAGCGGGCCCATGGGGTGGGCGCAGCCGTGGACCATGCCGGCGTCGATGTCCTCCGGGGTGGCGTGGCCGGCCTCGGCCATCCGGATCGCGGACAGCAGGTACGGCACGAGCAGGGAGTTGACGACGAAGCCGGCCCGGTCGCGGGAGCGGATGACGTGCTTGCCGAGGGGGTCCCGGGCGAAGGCCTCCACCCGCTCCAGCACGGCCCGGTCGGTGTGCAGCGAGGAGACCAGCTCCACCAGCGGCATCACGGGGGCGGGGTTGAAGAAGTGCAGGCCGAGGACGTGCGAGGCACGGGTGGTGGCGATGCCCAGGCGGGTGACGGGGATGGCGGAGGTGTTGGTGGCCAGGACGGCGTCCTCGTCGGCGAGGACCTTGTCCAGGGTCGTGAGCACGTCGGTCTTCACCGCCTCGTCCTCGACGACGGCCTCGATCACGAGCTGGCGGTCGGCGAGCGCCTCCAGGTCGTCGGCGAACAGCAGGTGCGCCCAGGTGTCCTCACGGTCGGTCGGGTCGATGCGGCCGCGGTCGACGGCGCGGTGCAGGGAACGGTCGATGCGGCTGCGGGCGGCCCGCAGCGCGGCTGGGTCCTTCTCGCAGACGATGGTGTCCAGGCCGGCGCGGGCGAAGACCTCGGCGATGCCCGAGCCCATCTGCCCGGCACCGACGACGGCGACCCGTCGGATCTCGTTCATGGCTGCCTCCGTACAGGGCGGGCGGCTCAGGCCGCGGCGCGGACTCGGACGAGGTGGCGGGCGTAGGCCTCGGTGGTGAGGAAGGCGGGGAGGTCCTTTCCGAGGGAGGTCTCCTCGAGGATCCGCACGGCGTTGTCGACCAGTGCGGGGTCGGATCCCTCGGTGAGCAGGGTGGCCCGCTCCCGGTCGATCAGCCGCCGCACGAGGTCGGGGGTGGCGAGGGAGCCGCCGGTGAGGCGGGTGCAGTGGTGCTGCCACTGCCAGATCTGGCAGCGGGCGATCTCGGCGGTGGCGACGTCCTCCATCAGCCCGAAGACGGCGACGGCTCCGGAGCCGCCGAGCCAGGCGGTGAGGTAGCGCAGGGCGACCGCGACGTTGGAGCGCAGGCCCTCCTCGGTGGGCAGGCCGGCGGTGAGCCGTTGGACGCCGAGCAGGTCGGCTGCGGTGACCTCGACGTCCTCACGGGTGCGGTCGAGCTGGTGGGGGCGCTCGCCGAGGACGGCGTCGAAGGCGGTGCGGCAGGTGTCGACGAGGCCGGGGTGGGCGACCCAGGAGCCGTCGAAGCCGTCGCCGGCCTCGCGTTCCTTGTCGGCGCGGACCTTGGTGAGGGCTGCCTCGTTGGCGGCGGGGTCGCGCCGCGGGATGGCGGCGGCCATGCCGCCGATGGCGTGGGCGCCGCGCCGGTGGCAGGTGCGCACGAGCAGGTCGGTGTAGGCGCGCAGGAAGGGCTGGGTCATGGTGAGCGTGGCCCGGTCGGGAAGGACGTAGCGCGGGCCGTGGTGGGCGAAGTTCTTGATCAGGCTGAACAGATAGTCCCAGCGGCCGGCGTTGAGGCCGGCGGCGTGCTCGCGCAGTTCGTAGAGGATCTCGTCCATCTCGAAGGCGGCGGTGATGGTCTCGATCAGGACGGTGGCGCGGATCGTGCCGTGCGGGATGCCCAACTCGGCCTGTGCATAGGTGAAGACGTCGTTCCAGAGCCGGGCTTCGAGGTGGTTCTCCAGCTTGGGGAGGTAGAAGTACGGGCCGGAGCCGGCCGCGATCTGCGGGCGGCCGCAGTGGAAGAGGTAGAGGCCGAAGTCGACCAGGGCGCCGACGGCGGGACGGCCGTCGACCAGCAGGTGCTGCTCGTCGAGGTGCCAGCCCCGGGGGCGGACCACGATGGTGGCCGGGTTGTCCCCGATGAAGTACCGCTTGCCCTCCGGGGTGGTGTCGTCGATCTGGCGCTCGATCGCGTCGATCAGGTTGAGCTGGCCGGAGACGAGGTTGTGCCAGGAGGGGGAGGTGGCGTCCTCGAAGTCCGCCAGCCACACCTTCGCACCGGAGTTGAGCGCGTTGACGGTCATCCGGCGCTCGGGCGGGCCGGTGATCTCGACCCGGCGGTCGGCGAGGCCGGGCCCGGCGCCGGCGACCCGCCAGGTGGGGTCCTCCCGGATGGCGCGGGTCTCCGGGAGGAAGTCCAGGCTGCCGCCGGCGGCCAACTCGGCGCGGCGCCGGTCTCGTTCGGCGAGCAGTTCGGTGCGGCGTCCGGTGAACCGCTCGTGCAGGCGGGCGAGGAACGCGAGCGCCTCGGGGGTCAGGACCTCCTCGAAGCGGTCCTCGTGTCCACCGAGGATCTCGACGCGGCTGGGCAGGCTCATCCGGATCTCCAGGAAGCAGGAAGCAGGGGCAGGAAGCACATGGCGGTAGGGGGTGGCGCCCGGGGCCTCGTCCCTCAACGAGGCCCCGGGCGGCGGGGCGGAAGGCGGCTCGTCCCCAACGAGGCCGCCACGGTGGCTCAGTGGAACTGCTCGGCCTCGGTGGAGCCGGTCAGCGCGAGGGTCTCGGCGTTCGGGTTGAGGGCGGTGGAGACCAGGTCGAAGTAACCGGTGCCGACCTCCCGCTGGTGCTTCACCGCGGTGTAGCCGTCCGGCACGGCCGCGAACTCGGCCTCCTGCAGATCGACGTACGCCGTCATGCCGTGCTCGGCGTAGCCGCGCGCCAGCTGGAACATCGAGTGGTTGAGGGCGTGGAAGCCGGCCAGCGTGATGAACTGGAAGCGGTAACCCATCGCGCCCAGCTCCCGCTGGAACTTGGCGATCTGGTCGTCGTCCAGCGCGGCCTTCCAGTTGAAGGACGGCGAGCAGTTGTAGGCCAGCATCTTGTCCGGGTACTCGGCCTTGACGGCCTCGGCGAACTCCCGGGCCTGCGCGAGGTCCGGGGTGCCGGTCTCCACCCAGATCAGGTCCGCGTACGGGGCGAAGGCGAGACCGCGCGAGATCACCGGGGCCATGCCGGGCTCGACCCGGTAGAAGCCCTCGGCGGTGCGCTCCCCGGTGCAGAAGCGGGCGTCGCGCTCGTCGACGTCGCTGGTCAGCAGGTTGGCGGCGAGCGCGTCGGTGCGGGCCACGATGATGGTCGGCACATCGGCGATGTCGGCCGCGAGACGGGCGGAGTTGAGGGTGCGGATGTGCTGGGCGGTGGGGACGAGGACCTTGCCTCCGAGGTGGCCGCACTTCTTCTCGGAGGCGAGCTGGTCCTCGTAGTGGATGCCCGCCGCGCCGGCCGCGATCATGCCCTTGGTCAGCTCGAAGGCGTTCAGCGGGCCGCCGAAGCCCGCCTCGGCGTCGGCGACGATCGGCACCAGCCAGTCCGGGCCGTCGTTGCCCTCGGCGGCGTCGATCTCATCCGCCCGCAGCAGCGCGTTGTTGATCCTGCGCACCACCTGCGGCACCGAGTTGGCGGGGTAGAGGCTCTGGTCCGGGTAGGTCTGCCCGGCCTGGTTGGCGTCGGCGGCGACCTGCCAGCCGGACAGGTAGATCGCCTCCAGCCCGGCCTTCACCATCTGCACCGCCTGCCCACCCGTCAGGGCGCCGAGCGCGTGGATGTAGTCCTGCTCGTGCAGCTGCCGCCAGAGCCGCTCGGCGCCGCGCCGGGCGAGCGTGTGCTCCTCGCGGACGGTACCGGACAGCCGGACGACGTCGGCCGCCGTGTACGTGCGCTCGATGCCCGCCCACCGCGGGTCACAGGCCCACCGGGCGGCGAGCTCCGCCGCGCGCTGCTCCTGCTGCTGCCGAACCGACTGAGTCATGGGTCTGCTCCCCAGGGGTGCTCATTGCGAAGGATGTGACGCACCTCACCGCGAGGGCGAGTGGGCGGCCGGACGGTGCCGGGCGGCGGTGGAACACCGCAGGACGTGGACGCCCGGACAGCACTCCCAGCCGCGACCGACCTGGAGTTCTTGCTGCTGTCCTGCGCACCTCCCGGCCGCACCACCGACTCTGGCACCTCGCGAACCCGCCGTCACCGGTGGACCGCTGCCAAGTTCTGCGAACGGTCCTCGGCGAATCTGCGAAGGTTGCGAAGACGGGACCGCGCGTCCTCCGGCTAGGCTGCCCGCACCCGGTCGGCTCAGGCGCGTAGTGGGGAGAACGTCATGGGAAAGGCCTTCGCCGGCGCCCGGCTGCGCCGCCTGCGTGAGGAACGCGGCCTCAGCCAGGCCGCCGTCGCCCGGCTGATCGACCTCTCGCCCAGCTACCTCAACCAACTGGAGCACGACGCCCGCCCGCTCACCGTGCCCGTCCTGCTGCGCCTCACCGAGGCCTTCGGCGTCGAGGCCGGCTACTTCGCCCCGCCGGACAGCGCCCGGCTCACCGCCGAACTGCGCGACGCGCTCGGCGAGGAGATCACGGCCGGCCGTGTCACCGCCGGGGACCTCGACGAGGTGGCCGCACGCCTGCCCGCCGTGGCCCGGCTGCTGACGGACCTGGCCCGTGGCCGCCGGGACGCGGCCGAGCAACTCGCCGTCCTCGCAGGGGACCGCGGCCCCGGAGCCGACGCGCTCACCCCGCACGAGCAGGTCCGCGAGTTCTTCTACCGTCGCCAGAACTACCTCCACGAACTCGACACGGCGGCAGAGGAGTTGGCGGACGGAATCAAGCTGAGGCGGGGCGGGGTCAGGGAGGTGCTCGCCGAACGGCTCGCCACCGGGCACCAGGTCCGGATCGCCACCGGCGGCGGACAACTGCACCGGTACGACGAGCGGACGCGGACCCTGCACCTGTCCGACCGGCTGCGCCCCGGGCAGCAGGCCTTCCGGATGGCCACCCAGCTGGCCTACCTCGAACACGACTCCCTGCTGTCCGAACTCGCCGCGCAGGACAGCCCGGAAAACTCCACCGCCTTCTCGCTCACCCGCATCGGCCTGGCGAACTACTTCGCCGCCGCCCTGGTGCTGCCGTACGCCGCCTTCCACACCCAGGCCGAGGCGGCCCGGTACGACATCGAGCACCTCGCCGACCACTTCGGCGTCGGCTACGAGACCGTCTGCCACCGGCTCAGCACACTCCAGCGCTCCGGCCGGCGCGGGGTGCCGTTCTCCTTCGTGCGCGTCGACCGGGCCGGGAACGTCTCCAAGCGGCAATCCGCCACGGCCTTCCACTTCTCCCGCACCGGCGGCACCTGCCCCCTGTGGAACGTCTACGACTCCTTCGCCTCGCCCGGCCGGGTCCACGTCCAGGTCGCCGCCATGCCGGACGGCCGCCGCTACCTCTGGACCGCCCGCGCCGTCACCCGCTCGCCCGGCGGCTGGGGCCGACCGGGCAAGACCTTCGCCATCGGCCTCGGCTGCGAGATCCGGCACGCCGGCCGGCTGGTGTACTCCGCCGGCCTGGACCTCGGCGACGAGGCCGCCGCCACGCCGATCGGCCTCGGCTGCAAGGTGTGCGAACGCCCCGCCTGCCCGCAGCGCTCCGCTCCGGCCATCGGCCGCCCACTGGCCGTCGACGAGCACAGCAGCACCTTCGTTCCGTACCCGGCACTACCCGGCCTTCAGGACTGACGACTGGGGGTGTAGTGCGCCGCCCACCCGCGGTGTGTCGCGGTCGCGCTACCCCTGGCGTAATGGTTTTCGTTTTCATCTACTGTTAGTGTCGGCTCAACGTTCGCGGCTGGTTCGGCATTCCCGTCCGCCGCCGTCCTGACCGACACGGAGTCGCCATGTCCGCCCACTGCCAGCTCACCGGCCGAAAGCCCGGCTTCGGCAATGCCATCTCGCACTCGCACCGCCGCACCCGGCGCCGCTTCGACCCGAACATCCAGACCAAGCGCTACTGGCTGCCGAGCGAGAACCGGTTCGTCCGGCTGACGCTCAGCGCCAAGGGCATCAAGACGGTCGACAAGCTCGGCATCGAGAAGGCCGTCGCCCGGCTGCGCGCCCGCGGGGAGAAGGTCTGATGGCCAAGCGCAGCAAGATCGTCAAGAACGAGCAGCGCCGGGCGACCGTCGCCCGGTATGCCGAGCGCCGCGCCGAGCTCAAGCGCCTGATCGCCGCCCCGGCGACCTCGCCCGAGGACCGCCTCGCCGCCCGGGCCGAGCTGCAGCGCCAGCCGCGCGACGCCAGCGCCACCCGGGTCCGCAACCGCGACGCGGTCGACGGCCGCCCCCGCGGCTACCTCCGCGCCTTCGGCCTCTCCCGGATCGGTCTGCGCGAGCAGGCGCACGCCGGGTTCCTCCCGGGCGTCCGCAAGGCCAGCTGGTAACACCCACCCACAAGCCGGTCGCGTCCCGTGCCGCGCGATCTCTCCCGGGCCGCGCGGCCCGGGGCGCGACCCCCAAACTGCTCCACCGGCTCACGCCGGTGCGGTGTCCTCAGGAAGGAAGAACCGGTGTCCCAACCCAGCCTGCTGCCCGTGGTGGTGGTCGGAGGACTCCACGAGGCCGAGCGCCGCCAGGCCGTCCTGGAGCTCCTCGCCGATCACGAGGGCGCCGTGGTCCTGCACCACGACCTCACCCGTGCGGCCGAGGGCCGCGTGTACCGGGGAGTCTGGGACGCGTCCGGCCCGCTCGGCGGGGCGAACCTGCCGCTCACCAACGACTGCCCGTGCTGCGCGCTGCGCGAGGACCTGCTGCCCGAACTGCTGAAGATCGCCGAAGCCGGGCGCCACCGTCTTGCGGTGGTGGAGCTGTGGGGCGGCAGCGACCCGCACCCGCTGGTCGAGGTCATCGCGGGCGGCGAGGTCGGCGACCGCTGCATGCACGAGGTGGTGGAGATCGTCGGCGTGGTCACCGCCGTGGACCCGCTCAGGGTCGTCCCGGAACTCTCCGTCTCGGACGAACTCTCCGAGCACCACCTGCACACCTGCGCCGACGACGACCGCACGGTCGCCGAGGCGCTCGCCCACCAGATCGAGTACGCCGACGTGCTGGCCGTCTCCCACGCCGACCAGGCCGCCGGGACGCCCGAGTTGCACGCCGGCATCGCGATGCTGCGCCAGCTCCACCCGACCGCCCGCGCCGTACGGCTGGGCACCGGCGCACTCGTCCGCGCGGCGCTCGCGGGCTTCGACGTGGCCGCCGCGCGTGACCGGGTCAACCCGGCGCTGGCCCTGCTGCCGCAGGAGGCCGACGAAGCCGGGGTGGCCACGCTGGTGTGGGAGCGGCGCCGGCCGCTGCATCCGGCCCGGTTGCACGAGGCGCTGGAGCAGCTCGTCCCGGCCGCGCAGCGCAGCCGGGGCCGGTTCTGGCTCGCCAACCGCCCCGACCTGATGCTCGCCTGGGACGCGGCCGGGGCCAACCTCGCCGTGGAGGAGTGCGGGCCGTGGCTGGTCTCGCTGCCGGACGCGGTGTGGGAGCTCTACCCGCCCGCGCGCCGGGCCGCCGCCGCCCTGGACTGGGACTCCGTCCACGGCGACCGGATCCAGCAACTGAGCTTCACCGCCGAGGGGTTGGACGTGGACGGAATCACCGAACTGCTCGACTCCTGCCTGCTCACCGATGCCGAACTCGCGGCCGGAGAGCCCGGTTGGAAAGCCATGCCGGACGCCTTCGAGGACCTGCTCGACCCCGTCGCCTGAACGTTCCGACCTGCACTGACCTGCCAACCTGCACTGACCTGAAGGAGAGAACCCGCCGTGGCCAAGATCGCCGCCGCCCGCAAGGACCGCAAGCCTCGCCCCAACCCGCTGCACGAGGCCCGCATCACCTACATCGACTACAAGGACACCAATCTGCTGCGAAAGTTCATCTCCGACCGCGGCAAGATCCGCAGCCGCCGCGTCACCCGCCTCACCGTTCAGCAGCAGCGAGCGATGGCCAGGGCCGTCAAGAACGCCCGCGAGATGGCGCTGCTCCCGTACGGCTCCGGCTCGCAGCAGGCCGCACGATGACCGAGCTGCTGTCAGCCCCGGCCCCGGCTGATGTCAGGCTCCCCGTCACCGTCCTGTCCGGGTTCCTCGGCGCGGGCAAGACCACCCTGCTCAACCACCTCCTGAACAACCGGGAGGGTCTGCGGGTCGCGGTCATCGTCAACGACATGAGCGAGATCAACATCGATGCCGCACTGGTCCGCGAGGGGGGAGGGGCGCTCTCCCGGACCGAGGAGCGCCTGGTCGAGATGACCAACGGCTGCATTTGCTGCACCCTGCGCGACGACCTGCTGGAGGAGGTCGACCGCCTCGCGCGGGCCGGGCGCTTCGACTACCTGCTGATCGAGTCCAGCGGCATCTCCGAGCCGATGCCGGTCGCGGCGACCTTCGCCTTCGCCCGCGACGACGGCGCGACCCTCGGCGACGTCGCCCGCCTGGACACCATGGTCACCGTCGTCGACGCAGCGGGCTTCCTGCCCGAACTGCGCGGCGGTGACGAACTGACCGCACGCGGGCTCGACCAGTACGAGGACGACGAACGCACCGTCAGCGACCTGCTCATGGACCAGGTGGAGTTCGCCGACGTCCTCGTCCTCAACAAGACCGACCTGGTCACCGCCGACGAAGCCGACCGCCTCGCCGCCGCGCTCAGCCGCCTCAACCCCGCCGCCCGCATCGTACGCGCGACCGGCGGCCGCGTCCCGCCCGCCGAACTCCTCGGCACCGGCCTCTTCGACCTCGCCAAGGCCCAGGAGGCGCCGGGCTGGGTCGCCGAACTCAACGGCGACCACGTGCCGGAGACCGAGGAGTACGGCATCACCAGCCTGGTCTACCGCGCCGAACACCCCTTCCACCCCGGCCGGCTCTGGGAGTTGGTGAGCGAGCGCCTCGACACGGGCGAGTTCGGCACGGTGCTGCGCTCCAAGGGCTTCTTCTGGCTCGCCTCCCGCCCTTCCGTCACCGGCCTGTGGTCCCAGGCAGGATCCGTCGCCCGCTTCGAACCCTCCGGCATGCGCTCAGCCGCGACCGGCCGGACCGGCCTCACCGCACTGACCGGCCTGACCGGCCTGACCGACGCCACGGGCCTGACCGACGCCACGGGCCTGACCGGCCTGAACGACGAACAGGCGCACAGCGGCCAGGAACTCGTCTTCATCGGCACCGGGCTCCGCAAGGACGAACTGCGCGCCGCGCTCACCCACTGTCTCCTGGACGACGCCGAGCATGCGGCTGGACCACATGCCTGGACGGCCTTCGAGGACCCGTTCCCGGAGTGGGACGAGCACGCCCTCCAGGACGACCACGACCACCAGCACCTCAACTAGCCACCACCACAACACAGGAGGAAGCCCTCATGGCCGTACCCAAGCGGAAGATGTCCCGCAGCAACACCCGCCACCGCCGAGCCCAGTGGAAGGCGGCCACGCCCCAGCTGGTACCGATCACCGTCGACGGTCGCGAGCACCTGGTGCCGCGCAACCTGGTCCGCGCCTACGAGCGTGGTCTGCTGACACTCAAGTCCTGAAGTCTGCCCAGCGGTTGTCGGCCTGCCCCATGGAAGGCGGGGCGGGCCGGCCGCGCGGTGGACTCGGTCCGGCTCCGCGTCCGGGCAGCCGCAGCCGGCCGTCGACGTGCGGCTACGGCCTGGCCGCTGCGCTCGGCTGGGTGTCCGGAGCCGGTGGGGCATCCCGGTAGGGGTCCTCCGGCTGGGGGATGACCGTCAGGCTCGCCGCGGCCGCCGCGCCGAGGACGATGTCGACGCCGCGGGTGGGTTCGTCGAGGATCAGCAGGTCGGGTTTGCGGGCGAGCCGGCGGGCGAGGACGACCTTCTGCTGGTTGCCGCCGGACAGGGTGCGGACCTCCGCCTCGATGGAGGGGGCGCGCACCCGCAGCCGGTCGGCGTACTCCTGGGCGAGGTCCTTCTCCTGTCGGCGCTTGACGAACCGCCACCGGCTGAGCCGGCGCAGGCTGACCAGGGAGGTGTTGTCGCCTTCCAGGCGGAGAGGATCCGGGTGTCGGCCGCGTTCCGGCCGGCCTTCTTGAACTCCTCCGCGGCGCGCTGGCCGACCTGCTGGCCCATCTGCTGGCCGGAGAAGCCGATCCGGGGCACCAGGTCGGACGCGGCGCACTGCGCCGGGGACGGCCCGCTCGCGCAGACCTGGTCGTCGGAGGTGAGCAGCGCGGCCTTCGCGCCCCGGGCCGTCTGGACCACCTGCGGGCCGACCGCAGGGTCCGGCACCACGATGATCAGGCCGTTGCTCTTCTGCGCGATCGCGGCCCGCACCTCGCCGACCGTCCTGTTCGCGTCGTTGCCGAGGTTCACGACCTTCACGCCGGCCCCCAGCTCGGCCGCCTTGGCCTTGGCCCCGGCGGCCTCGTCCACGAAGTACTGCTGGTCCCCCTGCTTCTGCAGGTAGGTGATCGAGACCTTCCCGGTCACCGGGGCCACCGGGGCGTCGGCGCCGGAGGGGAGGTCTGCCCGGTGGAACAGGCCGTCAGGCCGAAGGCGGCGGCCAAGCTCGGCGCGGCGAGCGAGGCCAGACGCCTGCGGGCGGAGGGGTGCATGGTGAGGGCTCCTGAGGGTCTTGGATCGATCAACTAGAAGCAACATGATCGATCGGAAATCACCGCAATCAAACGCGATGAGGCCCCAGGGAAGCGCCGGTCCGGACCCGAGTCAAGCGCTGGAACTCAACTCGGCGGTTTCGAAGCCATCTCGTTACGCCCCTGATCGTCTCACCTTACTGATCGGTAAAGGGGCTTCGGATAGCTTCAGTCAAAGCTGCGGCAGCGTCAATAGGGCTTGCTGGCAGTGGCTGCATCGCCCCCGAAGATGTCGCATTGAGTTCGACCGTGTTGTTGATTGATGTTGAAAGTTGGGGCTACGCTCCTGCCCGACGTCCGGCATGCCCCCTCAAGTCCCCTCACGTCGCTCGCGTCGAGCGCTCACCCGGACCTTCGGCGCGATCGAACACGATCCCCCACCTCTTCCGCCCCCCCGGAGAAGCCCATGGGCCGTAAACGCCTGTCCCTGACCTTCCGGACCGCCTTCAGCGCGGCACTCCTCCTGGCCGCGGGCACACTCGCCCCGCTGGCGCTACCGGCGGACGCCGGCGCCGCCGTCGCTCCCTCGACCGCCATCGCCGTCGACGGCGGCAAGCCCGGCCTGACCTTCGACGGCATCGGCGCGATCTCCGGCGGAGGCGGCAACTCCCGCCTGCTGGTGGACTATCCGGAGCCGCAGCGGAGCCAGCTGCTCGACTATCTGTTCAAGCCCGGCTACGGCGCATCGTTGCAGGTACTGAAGCTGGAGATCGGCGGCGACACCAACTCCACCGACGGCGCCGAGCCCAGCATCGAGCACACCCCCGGCACCGTCGACTGCAATCAGGGCTACGAGTGGTGGCTGGCCGAACAGGCCAAGGCCCGCAACCCGAACATCAAGTTCTACGGCCTGTCCTGGGGCGCCCCCGGCTGGATCGGCAACGGCAACTTCTGGTCCCAGGACACCATCGACTACCTGATGTCCTGGATGGGATGCGCCGCCCACCACCACCTGACCGTCGACTACCTCGGCGGCTGGAACGAGCGCGGCTACGACAAGACCTGGTACGAGCACCTCAAGTCCGCGCTGACCACCCGCGGTTACGCCACCAAGGTGGTCGCCGCCGACGACACCTGGGCCGTGGCCGACGACATGGCCACGGACCCGGCGTTCAAGAACGCGGTCGACATCGTCGGCGTCCACTACCCGTGCGGCTACCTCGGCGCCTTCAACTCCTGCCCGAGCACCGCGACCGCCCAGGCCCTGGGCAAGCCGCTGTGGGCGAGCGAGAACGGCTCCGAGGACGCCAACGAGGGCGCCCCCTCGGTGGCGCGCGGGATCAACCGCGGCTACCTCGACGGGAAGATGACCTCGTTCATCAACTGGCCCGTGATCGCCGCGCTCTATCCCAACCTCTACTTCTCCACCGACGGCATGTCGATCGCGAATCAGCCGTGGTCCGGCAACTACAGCATCGGCAAGACCACCTGGGCCACCGCGCACACCTCGCAGTTCGCCAAGCCGGGCTGGCGCTACATCGACTCCGCGGGCGGCTACCTCGGCGGAAACCGCTCCAACGGCAGCTACGTCACGCTGAAGTCGACCAACAACAAGGACTACAGCACCGTCATCGAGACGATGGACGCCACGACCGACCAGAGCGCCAACTTCACCGTCACCGGCGGCCTGTCCACCGGGAAGGTCCACGTCTGGGCCACCAACCTCGGCTCCGCCGACCCGGCCGACTGGTTCGTCCACACCCAGGACATCACGCCGAAGCAGGGCGGCTACACGCTCACCCTCAAGCCCGGGTACGTCTACACCGTCACCACCACCACCGGCCAGGGCAAGGGCACCGCCACCCCGCCGGCCCCCGCCCCGCTCAAGCTGCCCTACGCGGACACCTTCGAGACGCCGGCCACCACCACGTCCCCCAAGTACTTCACGGACATGAACGGCGCCTTCCAGACCGTGTCCTGCGGCGGCGGGCGCCCCGGCACCTGCCTGCGCCAGATGGCGCCCACCTCGCCGATCCGCTGGACCGACGAGTCCTACAACGCCCCGTACACGATGATGGGCGACGGCAGCTGGTCCAACTACACCGTCGCCGCCGACACCCTCTTCGAGCAGTCGAGCACCGTCGAACTCCTCGGCCGGGTCAACCAGCAGGGCCGCAACAACAACGGACTCAACGCCTACCACCTGCGGGTCAGCGACACCGGCGCCTGGTCCATCGACAGGAGCGACACCAGCTGGCACTTCACCACCCTCGCCGCCGGCACCACCACCGCCCTCGGCACGGGAAGCTGGCACAACGTCGCTCTCTCGCTCCAGGACAGCACCCTCACCGCCTCCATCGACGGGGTGACCGTGGGCAGCGCCACCGACGGCAGCTTCACCAACGGCCAGGCCGGCCTCGGTGTCACCGACTACCGGACCGACCAGTTCGACAACTTCGCCCTCACCCCCGGCGCCCCCTCCATCCACACCGGCCCGATCGCCTCCGCCCTGCCCGGCAAGTGCGTCGACGCCGGCTCCGGTGACAGCGGCAGCGCCGCGCAGCTCTGGGACTGCACCGGCGGCCCCGCGCAGACCTGGACCCGGGTCAACGGCACCCTCACCCACAACGGCAAGTGCCTCGACGTCACCGGCCAGGGCACCGTCAACGGCACCACGGTCGGACTGTGGGACTGCAACGGCGGGGCCAACCAGCAGTGGCTCCCCCAGCCCGACGGCACCCTGAAGAGCAGCCAGTCCGGCCGCTGCCTCGACGACCCGGCCGCCGACACCACCAACGGCACCCGACTGGAGATCTGGGACTGCAACGGCGGCACCAACCAGCGCTGGATGCTCCCGTAGCACCACCGGTCCGACCCGACGTGGGTGCGTCGGTGCCCCGCCGGCACCGACGCACCCACGTTGCAGCACCTGTCTGTCCCCCCACCGACCACGAGTGGCTTCCTCGGAGGCCACCGGACAGGAGTCAACCCCGATGAGCCGACCGCCCCGCGCACCGCGCAGAGGGATCACGGCACTCGCGGCCCTGGGCCTGACCATCGCCGCCGCCGTCGCGGTCGCCCCGCCCCGACCCGCCTCGGCGGCCCCCACGGCTGCCGCCGCCTCGCAGACCGTCACCCTCGACGGCTCCTCGCCGGGGCGCGCGTTCGACGGACTCGGCGCGATCAGCGGCGGCGGAGCCACCTCCCGACTGCTGGTCGACTATCCCGAACCCCAGCGCAGCCAGGTACTGGACTACCTCTTCAAGCCCGGCTACGGCGCCTCGCTGCAGACGCTGAAGGTGGAGATCGGCGGTGACGCCAACTCCAGCGACGGCCCCGAACCCTCCCACCAGCGCTCCCGCACCGACCTCGACTGCGACCGGGGGTACGAGTGGTGGCTCATGGAGCAGGCCAAGGCCCGTAACCCCGATATCCACTTCTACGGCCTGGAGTGGGCCGCGCCGGGCTGGCTGAACGGCGGCATCTGGTCCCAGGACAACATCGACTACCTGCAGTCCTGGCTGGGGTGCGCCCGAAGCCACGGGCTCGATGTCGGCTACCTCGGCGGCTGGAACGAGAACGGCTACGACAAGGCCTGGTACGAGCGGCTGCGCGCCGCCCTGGACAGCCACGGTTACACCGGCACCACGCTGGTGGCCTCCGACAACGACGACCAGAACTGGTCGGTGGCCGCCGACCTGGCCGCCGACCCGGCCTTCGCCAAGGCCGTCGGCGTCGTCGGCCTGCACGGCGTGTGCTGGCACTCGACCCCCGCGTACACCGGCTGCCCGGGGAGCACCACCGCCACCGGGCTGGGCAAGCCGCTGTGGGTCGCCGAGGACGACAACGACAGCTACGGCTCCGAACCGGGGGCTCTGGCCCGCAACCTCAACCGCGAGTACATCGACGCCAAGGTGACCTCGGACATCAAGTGGGCGCTGGTCAGCTCCTGGCCCTCGAACCTCCCGTTCGCGGGCGCCGGCCTGATGGCCGCCGACCAGCCCTGGTCCGGGAACTACACGGTCGGGCGCGACATCTGGGTGATGGCCCACACCACGCAGTTCGCCCGGCCGGGCTGGCGGTACCTGGACGGCGCCGCCGGCTACCTCACCGGGTCCGGTGCCAACGACGACCCGCACAGCGGGAGCTACGTCACGCTCAGGTCCGGCCACGACTACAGCACCGTGGTCGAGACCACCGACGCCACCACCGCGCAGACCGTCACGTTCAAGCCGGCCGGCGGCCTGTCCAGCGGGACGGTGCACGTGTGGGACACCGACCTGAACTCCACCGACACGGCCCGGTGGTTCGTCCGCGCGCAGGACGTCAAGCCGCAGCGCGGCGGGTACTCGGTGACCCTGCAGCCCGGCCACCTCTACACCCTCACCACCACCACCGGCCAGGGCAAGGGCGCCGCCACCCCGCCCGCGCCGGCCGCCTTCCCGCTGCCGTACACGGCCGACCTCAGCGGCTACCCCGCCGGCGCGACCGCCCGCTACTTCCACGACTGGGCCGGCGCCTTCGAGACCGCGGCCTGCCCGGCCGGGGCCGGCACCCCGATGTGCCTGCGCCAGGTCATCACCCAGGCCCCCCACCCCTGGCACTCCGACATGAACTACACCCCGATGACCCTGCTGGGCGACCCGTCCTGGCGGCACTACCGGGCAAGCACGGACGTCGACTTCGAGGAGGCCGGCGGCTCGGCCGAACTGCTGGCCCGGATCGACCACATGGACCACGACCGCTCCGGGTACCACCTGAGGATCGACGACTCCGGCGCCTGGAGCCTGTTCACCGAGGACCGCTCCGGCGCCGACACCGTCCTGGCGAGCGGCAGCTACCCCGGCGCGGGCGCGGGCACCTGGCACAACCTTGCCCTGGCCGTGCAGGGCCAGAGCATCACCGCGTCCATCGACCACACCGAGGTGGCTTCGGTCACCGACGCGGGCCACGCGCTGGGGCAGGTCGGGCTGGCCGCCGGCGGCTTCCAGCACGTCGACTTCGCCGGCACCACCGTCACCCCGCTCGACGCGCCGGCCGGCCACACCGTCACCGGCGTGAACAGCGGCAAGTGCCTGGACGTCACCGGCGCTTCCACCGCCGACGGCGCCCAGGCCATCCAGTGGACCTGCG